>JBBQRI010000124.1:0-7077 GCA_038214915.1 Chthoniobacterales bacterium | reverse complement strand
CTGAGCAGGCGACTGAGCTCGGTGACCATCGTTTTGATGGCGAGTTGACCGATTATTCGTCTGAAGCGCGTGCCAAAGACCTCGCCGCGCAAAAGGAATTTCGCGACAAACTGAACGCGATCGATGGAACGCAACTCACTGCCGCGAACAACATTGATTTTCGAATTCTCAAAGAAAACATCGATTACGAAATCTTCCGGGCCGAAGGGCTGAAGGAGCGGGAGTGGAATCCTCTGGTTTACATGCAGAGCCTGGCCAACAGCCTTTATCTTTTGGTCGCGCGCGATTTTGCGCCGGCGGAAAAACGGATCCCGAGTTTGCGCGAGCGCATGGAAAAGATCCCGGGCGTCATCGCACAAGCGAAAGCCAATCTGCAGCATCCGCCGCGCATTCACACCGAAACGGCGATCGAGCAGACGCAGGGCGCAATCAATCTCGTGCGGACAGAACTCGCCCCTCTACTCGATCAGGCGCCGCAAATGAAGAAGGAGCTAGCCCCGTTGCAGGACAAAACCGCTGCTGCGCTCGAGGATTACAAAAAATGGCTCCAGAACGATCTGCTCCCCCGCTCCGATGGCGACTTCCGTCTCGGCGGGCAGAAATACAGGAAGAAACTGCGCTTCGCCCTGGCGTCGGATTTGCCGATGGAAGAAATCATGAAACGTGCAAAGGCCGATCTGGAGCAAACACAAACCGCCATCTACGAAACGGCGTTGCCGCTCTACAAAAAATATTTTCCGAACGCCGACGAGAAAACGCTGACGGACAAACACAAGGTGACAGCCACGGTTCTCGGCAAGCTCGCTGAGCAACATCCGAACGACGCCACTGTCGTCGACTACGCGAAGAAGATCACCGCCGAAGCGACCGATTTTGTAAAGCAACACGACGTCGTGATCGTTCCCAACATGCCATTGGATGTGATCGCGATGCCAGAGTTCAAACGCGGCGTCGCCATTGCGTATTGCGATGCGCCGGGGCCACTCGAGAAAAATGGCAAAACATTTTTCGCTGTCGCCCCTACACCGAAGGGCTGGTCGAAAGAGCGAAAGGAATCGTTCTTCCGCGAATACAACAACTATATGATTCGCGATTTGACCGTGCATGAGGCGATGCCGGGGCATTTTCTACAGCTTGCCCGCTCGAATGAATTCCGCGCGCCGACGCTGGTTCGCGCAATTTTCCAGAGCGGACCCTTCATCGAGGGTTGGGCGGTTTATTGCGAACAGGTGATGGTGGAACAGGGATACGGCGGACCCGAGGTTAAGATGCAGCAATTGAAGATGCGGCTGCGCGCGATTTGCAACGCCATTCTCGATCAAAGCATCCACGCCGGAAACATGAGTGAGAAGGAAGCGATGGATTTGATGACCAAAGAAGGTTACCAGCAGGAGGGCGAAGCGGTCGCCAAATGGAAACGCGCCCGGCTTACTTCCGCTCAACTCTCCACGTATTTCGTCGGCGCCACGGAGCATCTCGATTTGCGCGCGGGCGAACAGAAAAAACTCGGCAACCAGTTCAATCTCAAAAAATACAACGACCAGGTCATTTCGTATGGCAGTCCAGCGGTAAAATACGTACGGGAGCTGATGGGATTGTAGAGCGTTCTAAAGCAACAGCCCAAACCTCGTGTTTCGAGGAAGCACCCGCCAGGCGTGAGCATGAAGCTTTTTATCTGGATCTTCACTGGCGCACTGGCGTTAGACATCGTGGCCGTAACACCGGCACACGCGGAGTCGCTGCCGAATCCTCACAAGATCCTTGCCGAAGTCGGCAAGATCGTTTCCCCGAACGGAATCGACGAAGCCAAGGCAGTGGAGATTGGTGGCATTCGTCAATGGATCACTGTGCGCGGCTGCGATCGACGCAACCCAATTCTGCTCGTGCTTCACGGCGGACCGGCCGCGCCCGATCTGCCGAACCGTTATCTTTTCGAGAGGCCTTGGACCGACTACTTCACAGTCGTCGAGTGGGATCAACGTGGCGCCGGTAAGACCTATGAGTTAAACGACGCCTCGAAAATCGCGCCGACCATGCGTGCAGATCGCATGGTGAAGGACACCGAAGAGCTCGTCGCCTATCTGCTCACAACGTACGACAAAAAGAAAATTTTCGCGCTTGGACATTCATGGGGCACGATACTCGGACTCAAGCTGGCGGAGCGCAGGCCGGACTGGCTCTACGCTTACATTGGCGTCGGCCAGATCATCAACATGCGCGAGGCCGAGCGAATCTGCTACGAATGGGTGCTGAACACAGCGCGCAAGGCCGGTGACACCCAGGCGGTGAAGGAACTCGAAGCTATCGCGCCTTATCCAGAACCAAATGGCGCATTGCCGCTCGAAAAGATAAACGTCGAGCGGAAGTGGTCCGTACATTACGGCGGACTGACTTACGGTCGTCAGAGCTACGATTTTTGGGAAAACGCAGAGAAAATTTCGCCGGATTACTCAGAGGCTGACTTCAAGGCAATCGATACCGGCAGCGCATTCTCGTTGGCCAAGCTTCTGCCCGACATGGCGGCCACCGATTTCACAAAGCTGACGCGCCTGCGCTGTCCCGTGCTCATCTTCGCTGGTCGTCACGACTACACCACGCCCTCCGAGCCAGTGCGGCGCTGGTTCGACCGTTTGGAGGCGCCAAGCAAACGATGGATTTGGTTTGAGAATTCGGCTCACATGATTTGGGCCGAGGAGCCCGGGCGTGTGCTCGTCAACTTGGTGCAATTCGCTCTCCCGTTCGCGACAGCCTCCGCGAACGAATGAGTAAAGTTAAATCAATCTTCATCGGTCCTGATGGCAGGTCGAATACCGCAAGGGCGTTTGTTCGTCGGCGACTTCAAGAAACGACGGCTTCTTAGCCGTCGAGTCGATTGTGACGGCTGGGAAGCCGCCCCTCCCTGAGCTTACGCCTGGCGCTTTTTGACAGCCTTGCGTTCGCGGGACGCGGTGGGACGTACCTTTTTCCGATCCAACATTTGCACCAGTTCGTCGAGATTAAATGTCCGACGACGCTTGGTTCCCACGTCTCGAAATTCGATCTCATACCAGCCGTTTATCCGATTTACCTGATAGCGTTTCTGCCCAATACGCATCGGTTCGCGCGCGATCACGCGATGGATGACTTTCTCGTATTTCGATCGCGGCCAACGTCGCATTCTGCGACGACCCCAATCAATTCCATGCCCGACATCGTCATACGCATCGGGCCGCTTCTCAAAGTCCAGAAGTGAGCGCGCATCTCCGGCGAACACTGCGGCGATGTGCTCCAGTGTGCTCGAATCACTGATCTGTCGAATTCGCTGGCGAAACGGCCCCAAGGTTTCAGTCGCAATCGCGCGCAGGCTTAGCGTACGCCCGTCGCGCAATTTCCAACGCGGCTCATTGATGTTCGACTCAAATGGATTTTGGCCTAACGAATCAGCGGTGACGCGCCAACCGCGTCGCGACGAATGTTTTCGCAGACGGAATCGCGCCATTCGAGAGAGGCTATGCCGCCCCATTTGTTTTAGTCCAAAATCTCCCCAGCGAAGCACGGTTTGCATGGCGCCGGCGATGAACGCACACGTTGCCAGCATCAATGCGGGGTCCGGAGTGAAATCAACTGTGACTTCGATCCGGCTTCCGCGCGGGCGCACACCGACTGCGCTGCTCTGCCGGTTCGTTGCCAACAAGATCACCGGCACCGGCAGGATGTGCGTCAGCAGATACGCAAGCTTCGTGGCGTTTCGAAGCTTTGATTTCTGCCCGGTAGGAAAAGAAAAATTGTAATGCGTGCTGAAGCCCTGAAGCGTGCACTGACATTTGTTTCGCCTGGCCCAGTGATCCAACTCCCGTCGCAGATAGCGGATCTGCTCCCACAACAAACGCGTCGCGCGATAACAACAGCCGCGCTCGAGTTCAACAATGGGTGTGGCGACTTCGATCACGCCGGTGTCGAAATAAATTGCACCGCCCGCGGGCAATTGAAACGATTTGCCGGTGCGCGGAATCATTCGGCGTCGGACCAGACGACTGGGATCACCAAAGATTTTTTCCGGACGCCGTCTGCGTCCATTAACGAAAAGATTAAATTCCGCTTCCAACCCGATCACCGCTCGCGGTGACGTTGCACCAGGCGTGCGAAGGCGAAGACGATGCGCGTCGCGTTCTGTTCGGTGGTCCTTCATCTGCTCAACCCGAGACTAACTCGCTTCGCTGCATTCGCGCGGAGTTAACCGCGCGTATCCCAAATCGATGTGGAGGTGGTCGCTTGTCTGTCCTTTTTCACGTCCGAATGGCCGAACAAAAACAGCCGGATTAAGCGACGCTGCGATCGTCCAATATTTCTGAATCGACTTCGCGTCGCACAGGAAAGTATCGCCAATCCGGTAGATATTGGCCGCTGTACCCCACGCATGAATGCTTTTTGCGCCGCCAATCTGGTGCGCCGGCGAGCGGTACCCGCCGTTCGCGCTGACGAACACCGGCGTGTCAACTTCGCGCCGGAAGTCCTCCAAGAATCTGGCAAGCAAAAGGATTGCACACGGGACGTAATGAGGGAACTGGCTTAGGAGCAGCCTCGCCTCGCGACAGTCGACGAGCATCAATTCCGCGAGCATGAAGTGCGGCGCCAGCCGAATTTCATGCGCTTCCTCCCAGCTGCCAATTTCATAGAAGAAACGCGGCAGACGATGAACAGTGCCGTTAGCGCCAGCCTCGCTTTCGCCCGGTCGCAACAGCGCGCGATACTCTTCAGCCAGACGCAAACCGTCAATCGGCCGCAGAAACTCAGTCCTCATTTGAATTCGGCTTCGTTTGCAGCAGCGACCGATAAATAGTTTCGGAAATAGCTGCGACTGTTTCGCGCCGCCCCTCTTTGTCAGGATCGCATTCAGTTAAAATGGCGGCGATGTAAGGTTCGCGTTCTGGCAAGTAGACGATTCCAATGTCATGGCAGGCAGTCGAAATTTCTCCTGTCTTATGCGCGACTGTGGCATGCGCTGGAAGACCGGCGGGAATCATCGAGTTGAATCGTTGCTCCAGCAGAATGCGGATTACCTCTCGTTTGCTTTCGGGCGTAAGAAAATCACCGCGGATCGCTGACAACAAACTCAACAACCCGTCGGCAGTCGCTTCATTGTTTATCGCGCGCTCGTGCGCACCGTGGTCTTCCACGCCTCGCCGGAGCTCAACCCCGTCAACTTGCGCTTCCCGCAGAACCGTCCGCGCATATTCCACATCTACAAAATCGAGCAGTAAATTGGCTGCGAGATTACTGCTTCCGCAGATCATTGCGTGCGCAAGCGCGGCGATCTTCGCGGTCCGTCCAATAGCCGCATACAGCTCCGGCGTCGCGTCGCGATCTTGGCGGACGCGAAAGACCGATCCATCTGCTGCGCTGAAGAAACGGTTTCGCACGTGTAACGAGTTATCGAGCCGAAGCCGGCCCTGATCTGCCGCTCGAAATGCTGCAAGGAGCACTGCGACTTTGATCGTGCTTGCAGCATGAAACCACCGATCGCCGCGCAACGAAAATCGGAATCCGGTCTCGAGATCGTGCAATGCTACTCCGATGGCTCGAGCTTTGTTTTTGAGAGCCAGGGCTTCTAGTTCTTCGTGTAATCCGTTGGATACATCCACGCTCAACATCGAAGTGCTCTTTACATGGCCATTGGCAAGTCGCAAATTCGCCCGATGCCAAATCTGGCTACCTGGATCCGTCAAAAAGACGCCAAGTCCTTTCGCACAATTTTCGCGAAACATCCTGACATCAAAGTTTGGAACGCACGTACTCGAAAGGTTTCCCTCGATGAGATGGACGGCCTTTTACTCTCAGGCGGCTCCGATATTTCCCCGGAATTTCTGCGGCAGGACGTTCCCGATCCGTCGGTGTTGGATAAACAGATCGACCCGGAGCGCGACCGCTGGGAGTTTCAGGCTGTCCAGAACGCGCTCTCGCGCGGGTTGCCGATTCTGGCAATTTGCAAAGGTCTTCAGGTCTTCAACGTCGCACTCGGCGGCACGCTCAAGCTCGACATCAAAGGGCATAATTTGCCCGAGCAAAAGCAACGGGATGTTCAACCATTGCGTAGTGCGCGTGACGCATCTCATCGTTTTCCCAACGTGAACAGCGCGCATCACCAGGCGATCGATCAATTAGGCGACGACTTGGAAGTGGAGGCGTGGGCCGCGCACGACGGGATTATCGAGCAGGTGCGGCTGCGGAAATATCCTTTCGGACTCGCCGTGCAATATCATCCCGAGCGCAGCCGAATTTACGATTCGCTGTTTGATGATTTCTTCGCGCGATTAGAATCACCGAAGCGCTAGACGCAACATCTGGCGGCTTCATGCGGACAAGTTAACAAGTTACAAATGTTACAACGACGCCCGTCTTCCGCTTTGTAACGCTTGTAACTCTTTAACCAGCGTTGTCCTTCACCACCACTTCCAGCCTGATTTCCTGAAACGCCAGCTGATCATGGATGTGGCCGAGCAATTCGAGCGCGCCTCCCTCGGGCATGTGCGCACAACGCAATTCGATTCGCGTTAGTTTACCGGCAAGTTCCGGATGCGCTTCCGCCATTTCGCCATCGAGCAAAAATGAAACGTAAGCGTTGAACCGTTCCTGCAACGAAAGCAGTTGCTCATCCGAGCCGTCCCACTCGTTAGGCTCGTTCATTATAAGAACTACCTCGCCTGTTTTCGGGTCGTGGGCGATTACATCGATCACGCTTGTACGATTTTTGCTATTTGAAATTTGAGGTTCGTTGTCCATGGGCCCATTCGATGCCTGCTCGCGAATCCTTTCGGAGTTGGACGTTCGATGTTCGACGTTCCATGTTCAAACTCGAATGACCAATGATTTGAACGCCGAAGAGGTTCGCGCGCGACGAAATATCCAGAAGTGGCCGACGATCTACACGCATTCCAGCGAGGATAGTGGCGATTGACGTCAATCGCTGCCGAAGCAAACTTTGATGGTGATGGCAAAAACAAAACGTGCAGGCCAGTTAACATTGCTCGGGCACAGCGACGCGAAACTTCCCGCTTCACCAGCGAAAGCGCGCCTGGAAACGTTTCCGAATCCTGCTCC
>JBBQRI010000123.1:0-7232 GCA_038214915.1 Chthoniobacterales bacterium | reverse complement strand
GGACCTCGCGATTGAGCTGTTGCTTTGGAGTAAGGACTTGGTGCTTTGCACGAACGGCCCCCTCACGTGTGATCGCAAAACGGTTGAAACTGTCCGGCAATTGGACATTCGGGTCATTGAGACGCCTATCTCCCGGCTCGAGGGCGAGGGTGACAAGCTGGAAGGAATCCGGTTTACCGACGGCAGCTTCCTGCCGCGAAGCGCGCTGTTTTTCTCACCGAGGCAATATCAGCGGTCGCATCTGGCGGAACAGCTCGGCTGCGAATTTTGCGAGGATACCAATTGCATTCAGTGCGGCGAAAACGCCGCTACCAACATCCCCGGCGTTTATGCTGCGGGTAATGCCAGCCGTGGCGTGCAGCTTGTCATTGCAGCAGCTGCCGAAGGCATGGAGGCGGCCTTCGCCATCAATAATGCCCTCCTCGAAGCGGATGCTGCGAGTAATGCGCTGCGCGATCACGAGCCCGGCCAACCCACGCCTTCGGATCGTTTTAAGCCGGGCAACGAGGCTATTGACTAAGTGCAGTTGCGAGCGGCTCGCTCGCGTTTGTCAGGTACCGGGAGATCATTGCCGACACCCCCAGCGCCTCTTCTAGACAGGACTCGACCCGACGCACGTGATGAAGTTGCCACATTCGAACCTCATCAGGGATGCAGTGTCAGCTACGTCGAAAGAGACTGATTGCGTTGTTCTCGGCGACATTATGGAATCTTACGGATTATCCAAAGTTCGCCTTAACTCCTGTAAATGAGCCTCGCTTGGTGCTTTCGCGCGTACTTAGCTGCGCTTCATGTTGATCAAGGCGATCCTCAAAGCCACACTCCGCGCCGGGGAGCTGTTCTTCGAAAAATAAACCGCTTAGAAAAGTGGCTTAGAGCCCTCGTCTGCCTTGAACCAGATTAATAATCAGGACGATGACCGCAATTACGAGCAGGAGATGGATCAAACTGCCGCCAACGTGGCCAAGAAAGCCAAGAAGCCAGAGCACGACCAAGATAACAATTATCGTCCAGAGCATGGTGTTCCTTTCGGTTGAGTTAAACTTTCGCGGGCTATTTATCCAGAAATTCGTTTCCTCGCCAAGCTCTTTCAGAACATCGAGTCGAATGGTTCTCCTTCTCTTCCGCAAAGCTGGCGAGTTCAAAGGGAGGTGAACAGGTAGTATTGAGAGCCCGATTACAATGGTAAATCGATGGCGCGGCCGCCGGCCGGTGCCTCAGGTTCAAAGCAATGACGGAAGGAAAACTCATTTTAGTCACGGGAGCCACGGGATACGTGGGAGGGCGACTCGTGCCGCGCTTGCTTGAGGCGGGTTATCGGGTGCGTTGTCTGGTCCGCGATCCGTCGCGCATGCAAGGCCGCACCTGGGTTAAACGAGTCGAATTAGTGCAGGGCGACGTGCTGGACCCGCAGTCGTTGGCCGTTGTCATGCACGACATCGACACCGTTTATTATCTTATTCACAGTCTGGGAAGCGGGAGCGACTTCACGGAGCGGGATACGACGGCGGCACGAAATTGCGCTGCCGCGGCCAGGCATGCAGGGGTGAAGAGAATTATTTATCTCGGCGGTTTAGGGGACCCGCACACGGACTTGTCGCAACACCTGCGCTCGCGCCAAGAAACCGGCTCGGCTTTGCGTGAGGCGGGCGTGCCAGTGACGGAGTTTCGTGCCGCGATCATCGTCGGCTCGGGCAGTCTGTCGTTTGAGATGATTCGCTATCTCACAGAACGGTTGCCGGTAATGATTTGTCCGCGCTGGGTATTCACGCGCGTTCAGCCGATTGCCATCCAGAATGTGCTGGATTACCTGATGGCCGCACTTGAATCCCCGGAAACCGCGGGACGGATCCTCGAAGTTGGCGGCCGGGACGTTCTCACTTACGCCGAGATGATGACTGGCTACGCACGGGTTAGAGGATTAAAGCGCTGGTTGATCGCGGTCCCCGTGCTCACACCGAGATTGTCGTCCTACTGGGTGCATCTGATCACGCCGATTCCGGCCCGAATTGCGCAACCGCTAATCAAAGGTTTGGGCAACGAGGTGATTGTGCGCGACGCAACGGCAAGCCAACTGTTTCCCTCAATTGCATTGCTCGATTACGAACCTGCCGTTCACCAAGCTTTAGAGCAGATGAAGATGCGAGGCGTAGAAACAGCATGGAGCGATGCTTTGATCTCCAGCCAAGGCAAAAAATCGCCAGTCGCCCTGCTGACGAGCGAGGGAATGATTATGGAGCGGCGACAACGCACGGTGACGGCGCCGGCGGACGCGGTGTATCGAAGCTTTGCCGGGTTAGGGGGCAAACGAGGATGGCTTTACATGGATTGGGCATGGCAGTTACGCGGCATGACTGATCGGCTGTGCGGCGGAGTTGGGATGCGGCGTGGGCGCCGTGACCCGGATGACTTGCGAGTGGGCGATGCTGTGGACTTTTGGCGGGTGGAAGTTGTGGAGCCGGGTCGACTAATCCGGTTACGCGCAGAAATGAAGGTTCCAGGTCGCGCATGGCTCGAGTTTCAAGCCCTTCCCCAGGCGGGCGGTCAAACACTGCTCTCACAGACGGCGTTCTTCGAGCCGAAAGGGCTTCTCGGCCTGCTTTACTGGTATGTTCAGTACCCTATTCATAGCCTGATTTTCAGCGGCCTCATCCGCCGAATTGCGCTGCAAGTTTCGCCAACAGTGTGAAGAAGGATATTGTTAGTGTTACCCTTGTCTTCGCAGAAGCGACCTCGCCTCCAAAAGCATATGGACACCGCGACGACTACAAGGACTCGCCCACCGCCGTTAGCGCGCTCCAGTCGAGATGCGCTGTCGCTTGGCGGTTGCGAATTAGGATTCTGAATGCCACAGTCGACGAGTAGCTTAAGCTTTGGTAAACTCAGCTCGAAAAAGAAAATTCCGAGGGAGTATTAAAATCTGGCAGACCAAGGCCAACTTCCTCACTAACAAATGAGACAAGCAACCGAACGCCACTTTCGTGCGTTAAGATGCCTTGTAACAACAATTAGGAACCGATAACTGACTTCGATTGGGCAACAGTGTTAGCTTATCGGCAGCGGCAATGAAAATTTGAGTGTCAGAACGCCGATCACCAAAGAAGATTCTTCGCTTCAGGCAGCCGCACTGGCAAAGCGAGTTCCTAGAATAGGCCGAGCAATTTGAGCACGATTACGATAACAACGATTACTCCGATTATGTAGAAGATGTTTCTGTTCATGCTGGGACTGGTATCAGAATCGGTGCGCTGTGGCCAGCATTTTTATCGCAAACTGAGCTGCGTGGATGGCCTGGCTGATGTAAAACAGCGCAATTCGCGCTCAAGCCACGATTTAGTTACGCAGGCCGCCAAGGCAATAAATAGACCATGCCTGCACATCCTTATCCGTAGGAAAAAGATGCCGGAAAAAAATATCGATCTGCACGGCAGCGCACCAGACAAACACAGGTTTGCCTTGCTCTTGATCGACGTCATAAACGATTTCGATTTTCCAGAGGCAGATCACCTGCTGAAGCATGCACGACCAATGGCGCGAATCCTCCTACGTTTGAAACGACGGGCGCAGAAAGCGGGCGTACCGGTGATTTACGTCAACGACAACTTCGGCCAATGGAAATCCGACTTTCGCCGCACAGTCGACCATTGTGTAATGCAAGGCCGCGGGCGCGATGTGGTGAAATTATTGTGGCCGGAAGAAAGCGATTACTTCGTGCTCAAGCCAAAGCATTCAGGATTCTTTTCTACGACTCTTGAGACACTTCTTCGCTACCTGGAAACGCAAACTTTGATTCTGACCGGCATCGCCGGGAACTTTTGCGTGCTTTTCACAGCGAACGATGCCTACATGCGCGACTTCAACTTATTTGTGCCCTCCGATTGTACGGTATCAAACACGAAGAAGGAAAATGACTCGGCGCTCGGGTTAATGAAGAAATTCCTGAAAGCCGATACACGCTCGTCTTCCAGAATCGTGTTCCGCGATTCAAAAAGAAAACTAGAGCAGCGTAGCCGCTCCAGACGTAACAGGGCTCGCTCGAAAGTTTCAATTCGGTGACGCCGTCATGAAGCCCGCATTTCCAGTTAAGACCCAGCAAATGTTATTAAAGCCACCCATACCACCGATGGAAGCACGCTCGGTCGAAGAAATTCCGACTGGCGAGGAGTGGCAGTATGAGCCGAAATGGGATGGGTTTCGCTGTCTCGCGTTTCGCCATGGTGACAAGATTTTTTTGCAGTCAAAGAACGGTCAGCCGCTGGCGCGTTATTTTCCAGATGTCATTGCCAATGTGGCGAAGCTGCCACAGCAACAGTTCGTTCTCGACGGCGAACTGGTGATTCCGGTTGGCGGCGCACTTTCGTTCGATGAATTGCAATTGCGTCTGCATCCTGCCGCGAGTCGCGTTCAGAAACTGGCCGCAGCTAACCCAGCAGTTTATATCTTGTTCGATCTGCTCGCCGAGGCCCGGGAATCATATTTGAAGCTGAATCTGCGCGAGCGAAGGCGGCTTCTGGAAAAATTCGCGCGTTCGAATCTACGATCAGCAAAGAACACACGGCTTTCGCCGGCGACGACTGATTACCATGTTGCGAACAATTGGTTCCGCAAAACCGGACGCGATCTTGACGGCATTATTGCTAAACGTCTCGACACGGCGTACGCGTCGGGCGAACGCACTGCAGCCGTAAAGGTGAAACGAATGCGCACCGTCGATTGTACTGTAGGTGGCTTTCGTTACGCGACCGGCGCGCGCGTGATCGGTTCCCTTTTGCTCGGACTTTATGGTGAAGACGGATTACTCCATCACGTCGGATTTATTTCTGGTTTCAAGGCATCGGAACGGCGCGCGTTAACAGAAAGATTTGAACGACTGAGAAAACCACCCGGTTTCACAGGCAATGCGCCTGGAGGACCGAGCCGTTGGAGCACGGAGCGCACCGGCGAATGGCAACCAGTCGCGCCAAAAATTGTCGTGGAAGTCGCCTATGATCATTTTACCGGCGGCCGGTTTCGACACGCCACAAGATTTCTGCGCTGGCGTCCCGACAAAGATTCTCGCCAATGCACGATGGACCAGGTGGAGCATCGCGAAGGAAAGGCGATGGCTCTTTTGTAAGCCTCTACGATTCTCGCGCGTGCAGGAACTTTAGAACTGCTCGTTCCGCTCCGCGAAGATTGGGAGCTTCCAATGTTTCGCTGCCGTTGAGACCCGCGATTCGCGTTCGGTTCAGGTAAGCTTCCACGATTACTGGATGAACGTAGCACTTGCGGCACACCGCAGGTGTGTTGCCAAGGAATTCCGCTACCGCGCAAATCGCCGTTTTGATGTTCGACTTTGCCTGTTTCTTCGTTTCGAACTCTTCCTGTTTACTAAGCGCGATTGCCGCCAATACCGTGCCACCCCAGGTGCGGAAATCTTTTGCGGTGAAATCTTCACCTGCGATTTCGCGTAGATAGTCGTTCACATCTTGCGAGGTAACGTCTCGTACTTCCCCATCCCCTTCGAGGTACTGGAACAAATCCTGACCAGGTAAGTCCTGGCATTTCGCAATGACTCTCGCAACCCTGAGATCGGTGACATCCATTTCGTGCTGACGCCCGCTCTTGCCGCGGAACCGAAACAGTATCTGCGCGCCTTTGACCTTCACATGACGATTTTTCAGGGTGGTCAAACCGAATGACTTGTTGTCGCGCGCGTATTCTTCGTTTCCGATGCGTATGAACGTTCGCTCCAAAAGAAGCACGATCGTTGCCAGCACTTTTCGCTGCGGCAGACCCGGCAATTTCAGGTCCCGAGCAACTCGGCGACGAATATATGGCAGCGCCTTGGCAAACCCGGTGAGCCGGTCGAACTTGTTTTCATCGCGCACTTCGCGCCAGCGCTCGTGATATCGGTATTGCTTCCGGCTACGCGCGTCCCGGCCCGTCGCCTGAATGTGGCCATTCGCTGACGGACAAATCCAAACCTCAGTCCACGCTGGTGGAATCGCGAGACGTTTGATCCGGATCAGGCGCTGCTCGTCGCGGATTGTTTTTCCTTCCGTGTTAAAATACTCGAAGTCTTTGCCTTTCGCTCTCCGGCTGTAACCAGGCCGCTCGTCATTGACGTATTGCAGACCGGCTTCCTCCGCATCCTCCGAAGAATCAGCCGCGACGCCGGGTTCGATTGCTTTCCCGTTCCGAGTGTTTGTCCCACGCGCTCCCATTGAGGAAATATCGCCGTCAGCCAATATTTTCCGTAAAGGCCTGGCTGACTGCCCTTATCCGTTCGGCTTCAAGCCGTTCAATTTGTTGTTCCGCCCGACGCTGTGGCTCCTCGAAGTTATCGCTCTTTAACCGTGGCAATTTCGCCGCGGCCAGCGTACGCCACATCAGTTTCTTTCCAGTAACTCCCATAATTAACCCTTCCAGTGTGAGCACCAATCCCAAACTGCCCGGCTCATCGCCTGCAATTATCAATCGTGCGCGGCCAACCTTTTCCGCCGCCCATGCACCAGCCTGGCGCACCTTGCTTTCCTCGACCCCGAGAGCAAGCATGACCTCGCGCAACGTATCTTGATCTGCTTTGATCTCCCTTTCGGTTTCCACGAAAAAATTGCCGAGTGGCTCGCCTTTGTGGACCTCCACCCAGTGGGCAATGAGTTCTAACGCGCTAACAGAACCGGCGAGATGATCATTTAGATATGAGTCCAAGTTTTTCATTGAGTGGATGGCATGCGCAAGATTCAGATAGGCGGCAACGGTTCTTCGGCCGGACCGGCGATCACTTCCCCGGTAGGTTTGAAACGTGAGCCGTGACAAGGACAATCCCACGTCGATTCAGCAGGGTTCCACCTGACAAGACAGCCAAGGTGCGTCCAAACAGGCGAGAGCCGATGGATGTTCCCGCCAGGGTCGCGGAAAGCAGCAACTTTTTTCCCACGCCGACCGGTAATCATTCCTTCGCCAGGTTTTAACTCGCGGACGGAATCAGCTTCGGCACGAGCGAGGCGATCCTTGATCATGTAGTAGGGATAGTCCTTGTTTTCCCGGAGATAATTCCACATTGCGCCTTTGATTTTTTTCCGGGCTACGGCAAACAGATCCGTCCATGGATTCTTTCGCCCTGTGGTCCAGTCGCGCGCCATTATTGCCGCTACTGTTCCGAATGTTATGCCGTTGCCGCAATAACCGGTAGCCACAAACTGGTGTTCGGCATTCTCCCCGATGTAAGGCAAGCCATCTGGTGTACA
>JBBQRI010000122.1:0-7310 GCA_038214915.1 Chthoniobacterales bacterium | reverse complement strand
CGTGGTCATTGACGACGCCGCGTAATTCCCGTGCTTCCTGATGCGGCTGCTTTAGGAACTCCTCGAGCAATCCGAGCTCGTACATCAACTCGAGTGTGGACGGATGAATGGTGTCACCGCGAAAATCGCGAAAGAAATCGGAATGTTTTTCTAGAATGATTACCGGCACGCCCGCCCGCGCCAGTAAATATCCGGCCATGATTCCCGCCGGTCCGCCGCCAACCACTACACAGCGCGTTTGCAGTTTCTCAACCACGGATCACACGGATAACACGGATCAGGCCCTAACTCATAATGTCATTCTGAGCGACGCGAAGAGTCTCTGATCATTTCTGGGGCAAACGCCGCGGACGAATAGCCAGAGATGTTTGAAAGCCTGGCCTCATGCTTCGCATTTCGTTGCAGCGCTTCGCTCAACATGACACGACTATGCATACCCCTAGAGAAAACGGCGTTCATCGAGATTGCTCTTTCCATTCGTGTCATCCATGC
This sequence comes from Chthoniobacterales bacterium, assembly GCA_038214915.1. Lineage (GTDB taxonomy): Bacteria > Verrucomicrobiota > Verrucomicrobiia > Chthoniobacterales > UBA10450 > Udaeobacter. The sequence goes on along the minus strand of JBBQRI010000122.1, from coordinate 6,818 downwards.
AATCCGTGGTTACTCCAATGAAAACTGACCAGCCGCTTTTTCTCGGCGAAAAACAAATCCGGAAGCATTTGCGGATGACGGACTTGATTCCAGCGATGGAAAAAGCGCTGGTAGATTTCTCCACCGGGAAGGTGACCCAACCCGTACGCTCAGTTATCAACATCGATCCGCCGGGAGGGTTTCTGGGCTTGATGCCGGCGCTGACATCGGACGGACTCGGACTAAAAGCAGTCACGTTCTACCCATCAAACGCGGAGCGCGGAATCCCGACACATATGGCCACGATTTTTCTTGTCGATCCACAAACGGGAACGCCACTTGCGATAATGGATGGGCGGTTAATAACCGAAATGAGAACCGCTGCTGTATCCGCCGCGGCGACGAAACTGCTTGCATCGCCTGATGCCAAAGTCCTCGCCATTCTCGGCAGCGGGGTACAGGCGCGCAGCCATGCGGAAGCTCTGATGCTCGTTAGGCAATTTGAGGAGATTCGCGTGTGGAGTCCTACAATTGAACACACAAAACGGTTCGCACAGGAAATTGGTGCCACAGCAACGTCTGCTAAAGAAGCAGTGCGGGACGCCGATGTGATCGTGACTGTGACCAGTTCAAAAACGCCAGTGCTGCAGGGAGACTGGCTGAAACCCGGCTGCCATGTGAACGCGATCGGCGCATGCCGACCGGAGTGGCGCGAGCTTGATGATGAAGCGATGCAAAAAAATGCCTTGTTCGTCGATTCTCGCGAAGGCGCCATGCGTGAGTCGGGTGACGTGATTCTTTCCGGCGCGAAGATCTATGCGGAATTAGGCGAAGCGTTGGCCGGCAAAGTTTCAGCGCAGGCAAACCAAACGACCATATTCAAATCGTTAGGAATGGCTGTGGAAGATATTGCTGCAGCTATGCTTGTATATCGAGCAGCGACCGCAGCGTGACTTTAGAGCGACCGCGTCGGTTGCCAGCTCGCCCCAGTAAGCGAAGCGCTTGCCCTACAACCGCAGATGGCGGAACAGTTGGCTGCGATGTCTGGCGACATTGAACAACTCAATTCGACAATCGAACGAGCCGCCGCTGACGGGAATTTGATCGCATCATCGGCGAGGAATATTCGGACACTGCTCGAAGGCGCAGGGTCAGATGTCTATTTTCGATCGGTGAAGGAACTCGTCCATGACGCTCAGTGGCAGGAACTCAACGACCGTTTTTACCAGACACTTGCATTTGGCACGGGTGGACTGCGCGGGCGCACCATCGGGAAAATCGTGACGGCTGCGGAACGCGGGGATGCGCGCGAAGGCGAACGACCAGAATTCCCGTGCGTCGGCACGAACGCGATGAACTTTTTAAACATCAACCGGGCAACGCGCGGACTTGTTGCTTACCTGCAGGACTGGAACCGACGCGAGGGAAGTTCGACGAAGCCAAAAATCGTGATCGCGCATGATCCGCGATTTTTCTCGAAAGAATTCGCCGAGTTGGCCGCGAAACTCGCAGCCGAAAATGGTTGTGACGCGTTTGTGTTCGATGGTCCGCGTTCTGTCCCGGAGCTTTCGTTTGCTGTTCGCCATCTGCACGCGAGCGCAGGGGTCGTAATCACCGCGAGCCACAACCCGCCTCACGACAATGGCTACAAAGTTTATTTTGACGACGGGGCGCAGGTGATCGAACCACCCGCCAGCGGGATCATTGCCAAGGTGAACGCGATTACGACCGAGTCATTCACGCCGCTTCCTAAACAGCAGCAAGGAAAAGTGACCGTTATCGGAAAGAATATCGACCAGGCTTACATGCGCCGGCTCGAAACGTTGATCCTCGACCCGCGAGTGATTCGCGAGGCGAAATCGCTGCGGATTATTTACACGCCATTGCATGGAACCGGCAGCGTAATCATCAAACCGATGCTTACGCGGCTCGGCTTCAATTTCCAAATCGTGCTCGAGCAGGATTGTTTCGATGGCCGGTTTCCAACGGTGAAATCGCCGAACCCGGAATACGGCGAAGCATTAACCATGGCGATCAACCTTGCTGAAAAAGAGAACGCCGACCTGGTCGCTGCTACTGATCCGGACTGCGATCGCATGGGAGTGGCAGTCCGAACGAAGGATGGCAAGATGAAATTGCTGACCGGAAACCAAATCGGTTCGCTGTTGGCATGGTATAGAATCAAGACGCTGCTCGACAAAGGCGTGCTGAACAAGCAAAACGCAGCGCGCGCCGTGATCATCAAAACTTTCGTCACCACCGATCTGCAAAACGCGATCGCCGATCATTACGGCGTGCGCTGTGTGGAGACGTTGACTGGTTTTAAGTACATCGGCGCGAAGCTGACAAATTACGAGCGCGCGATTCCCGAACATTTGCGACGGAGCTATGCCGATCTTGCCGAGAACGAAACGCGGCGGCTTCGGCTCGCATACTCTTCATTTTACGTTTTCGGCGGCGAAGAAAGCTATGGTTACAGCGGCGCTGATTTTGTTCGCGACAAGGATGGCAACGGCGCAGTAATCATGTTTTGTGAAGTGGCCGCTTACGCGAAATCGCGTGGACAAACGGTGGACCGATTGCTCGACGAAATCTATTCGCAGTTCGGTTATTTTGCGGAGAAAACCAGTTCGCTTGTTTTCGAAGGCGCAGAAGGAGCAAACAAGATCGCCAGTCTGATGAAATCATACGCGGCCGATCCGGTCCGCGAAATACTCCATTCAAAAGTAGCGAACATTAGAAATTTCGAGACGGATGAGATCAAAGACGTCGAAGGCGATCTGATTCCAAAAACCAAAATGTTGATGCTTGAGTTGGAAGACGGCGCGCGCATCGCGGTACGCCCGTCGGGCACAGAACCGAAAATAAAGTATTACCTCTTTGCGCGCCGCCAGCCGGAAAGCGAAAAATTCACCGGCGCAGACCTCGACCGAATCAAAGCGGAAGTTGAAAAGCATCTGGAGGATCTCTGGAATTGGCTGCGAAAGGATGCCGAGTTGCGGCTGCGATAGTCTAAGCTCCAAACTCCAAGCTCGAGACATGCAATTGTCATCCTGAGCGAAGGGAAGGATCTCTGGGATTTCGCAAACTCCTAGAATACAACCTGAGATGTTTCGCTCCGCTCAACATGACAGCACGAGCGCACCTCGATGAAATGGCTCACAAAGCTTTGGCCGTGGCTGGCTGCGATCTGTAGCGGGCTTCTTTACGCGGCTTGCTTTGCGCCTTTCAACCTGAGGTGGTTCTGCTGGATCGCGCTGACCCCGCTCGTCGCCGCAATTTGGTTTTCCGCCGCGGAGTCACGTCATCCGTGGCTTCGAAACTTGCTTCTCGGTTATGTCGCTGGGCTAACGTTCTTCTGGATCGTGTTCTTCTGGCTCACGACGGTCACCGTTCTCGGTTGGTTTGTCCTTCAGTTTTACATGGCGATTTATTTCGCGATCTGGGCGTGGTTTTGCGATCTCCTGCGGCCACGAGCAGGCAAGAGACAATCGGCTAGCGCAACCAAATGGGACCAGATGCTTGCCCAAGCCCGCAGCACCGCGCCGTCATCACAATCGCCGTGGACAAAGTCGACGAGCAACCTGCGACTCGCTTTTATCCTCGCAGCAGCGTGGACCACACTTGAATGGTTGCGTGGCTGGGTTTTTTCCGGCTTTGGCTGGAATGGCCTCGGTATCGCCCTACACGATAATTGGCCGTTAATTCAAATCACAGAGCTCACCGGTGTTGCCGGGTTGTCGTTCATGGTTGCGTTTGCCAACGTAATTCTCATCACGACCGCGTATCGCCTGGTTGTGGAGGCGCGCACACGCGCGATGCGACCGCATTTTGATTTCACGGTCACAATGGCCGCCATTGTGGGCGTTTTGGTTTTCGGAGTCCGCGCGACGCAGGTTCCGCCGCCGACAAAACCCCTCCGCGTCGCCGCGGTGCAATCGAATGTTCCGCAAAATCAAAAGTTCGATCCGCAGTTCACCATAAGAATCTTCGATCAATTCCTGCGGTTGAGTGAAATCGCGCTACGCTCAAATCCCCCACCTGATTTGTTGGTTTGGCCGGAAAGCTCGATGCCCGGGCCAGTTCTCGGGGACCAGGAGAGTCACAAATTCGTCATGGATCTGGCCTCGTCGGCGGAGACGGACCTTCTGTTGGGAACGATCGACGTCGACAATCGAGACGTTTACAACGCGGCGCTGCTTGTTGCTGATGGCGGCGAACGCGTGCAGGTGTATCGAAAGGTCCACCTCGTACCTTTTGGCGAATATCTTCCCGGTCGACATACAGTGCCGCTGCTTGCGCAGATTGTAGGCGATCAAGTACCCGGCGATTTTAAACGAGGGCGAGAACATACCGTGTTCACTCTGACCAACAGCGATGTCCATGTGGCGCCGTTGATCTGTTTCGAAGACACCATTGGCGAGCTGACCAGGCAATTTGTTCTTCCAACCGAGACAAGTCCCGGCGCGAACCTGCTCGTAGATGTGACGAATGACGGCTGGTTCAAGCGATCAGCTGGGCCGCATCAGCACCTGGCGAATGCAATTTTTCGGTGTGTTGAAACGCGTCGGCCAATGATCCGCGCGGCGAATACCGGTGTGACCTGCTTCATCAATCAATTTGGCCGCGTCACACAGATACTCCGGGATGACACGGGCAGCACGTTTACCGAGGGCGTGCTTACCGGCGAAGTCAACGTGCCGACCGAGCAAGAGTTGACGTTTTATGCCAGACATGGCGAGCTATTCGCCAAAGCGTGCGCAGCCATAACGGTGATCGCTGCTGCCGCCATAAGCCTGCTCCGCCTGCGGCGATTGTAAAAGCGTTCGCGTCAGACGCCTGGACGTTGGCGGCTGACGCAGCCGCCGCTACAACAAGATCGCAAAACGTTGTGTGTCGTGATAAAAAAGCGCTGTGACCGTCGAACTGTCGCTTGATCATTTACCGGAACTTTGGCCTAACAAATTTCGCGGCGCGCGCATCGGTGCGTTGATTCATCCGGCTTCGGTTTCCTCAAAACTTGAACACGCATCGCGAATCCTGGAGCGACAGAGTGGCGACTTGTTTCGTGTCGCCGCATTTTTTGGCCCTCAACACGGATTTCTCGGCCAGACGCAGGACAACATGGTGGAATGGAAAGGTTACGAGCATCCGCGTTTGCACATCCCGGTTTACAGTCTTTACGGCGACCATCGGGAACCGACGGCAGAAATGCTGGAAGGCCTGGATGTTTTGTTGGTCGATCTTCAAGACGTCGGATCGCGTTATTATACGTTTATTTGGACGCTCTACCTCTGCATCCGCGCGTGCGAGAGAAGCGGCATCGCAGTCGTTGTGTTGGATCGGCCAAACCCGATCAATGGCCTAACGACTGAAGAGCGTGTGCTTGACCAGAATTATAAGTCGTTCGTCGGCATGCATCCTATTCCCGTTAGGCATGGTCGCACAATCGGCGAACTGGCACAGCAGTTTCGCGACGAAGCATTTCCCAAGTGCGAACTGTCCGTCCTGCCGATGAAAAACTGGCTGCGCGCAATGTGGTTTGACCAAACCGGGCTGTCATGGGTAATGCCCTCACCCAACATGCCTACGCTCGAGACCGCGACAGTTTACCCGGGCATGTGTCTCTTCGAAGGGACGAACATTTCTGAAGGACGCGGCACGACGCGACCATTCGAAATTTTTGGTGCGCCATTTATTGATGCGGAGAACCTTTGCACCAGGCTAAACGCGTTAAAATTGCCCGGCGTTTTCTTTCGCGAAAACTATTTTCAGCCGACCTTCCAAAAATTTGCCGGCCAACTTTGCGGCGGCGCGCAAATTCACGTAATCGACCGCGACCGTTTCCAGCCGTTTCGCACCGGGGTGGAAATCATCAAACACATCCGCAACACTTACCCTGAGCACTTTCAATGGAAACAACCTCCTTACGAATACGAATGGAAGCGACTCCCCATCGAAATTCTAATCGGCGGTCCGATCGGATCGGTTTTCGGCGACTGATCCTCACGTTCGCGGGTTTCATTGTCGCAGCAACGCTCAGTTCGCATCTGCACGCGGACATCCCATGGCCGGAAGTCGTGCAGCGGCTTGCGAACGAGAACGACAAACTAGCGCGGCGTCCGCAGGGACATAACGGCGAATACTTCGTCGTGTGCACCCTTTATTACACACCGAAGGAATCGGGTTTTACTTTCGAGCGCGGATTTGACGCGACGCCGGTTACGAAACCCGGATTGGGTGGCCGGAAATATCCGCGCGATTTTCTGCGCTCCGTAAAAAAGGAAGGCTTCGGTCGAATTACTACGCCTGTTAACGGGCGATATTACATTCGCTACAACGATGGCGATTCGTACGGGTTTGCTTCAAATGCTATGGGCAGCGGCGGTGTTCTGGTGCGGCATTATTCCGCGGCGATGAAGGTAGGGCACGGTGGCTTGCGTCGCGGAGCGGTTATAGAGACAACGTCCCCGGAGCTTCAGAAAATCTTCGGGAGCAGCCGCTGGAAGATCATGGACACCGGCGGCGGACTCCGGAAATGGCAAATCGATTGTTATTTCGGCGAAGATGAACCGCTCGGGCCCGGCAAACTCCAGGGTCGTCCGCGCGCGACTACCTTTGAGTACACATACGCCAGCGCGCGAATCGTAAATTGACGTGAAGCCGTTCAATGTCCGGCTTCGCTTTCACGGCGACCTCGGTGTTTTTCTCGGGTCAAAAGCGGGCGGCGCAGTAATCGAGCGGCAGCTCGCAGAAAAGACCTCCATAAAAGACATCATTGAGTCGTGTGGCGTTCCGCACCCGGAGGTTGATTTGATCTTGGCCGATGAACAGGCGGT
>JBBQRI010000121.1:0-7400 GCA_038214915.1 Chthoniobacterales bacterium | reverse complement strand
GAACGGATAAGTAAATTGTAAACCACCGAGTACACCGTGCGGACAGGCCCTTCTGCAGTGCGATCAAAGCGAAAAGCCGAAATGATATCTGACCTTGTAAACTCCATGATGCGCACGGCCCGGTTCAACTCCATCAGATCGACCGGCAAATCAGAGTCACAGTAAAAGACCAGTTCTTTCGTCGCGTTGCTAAAGCCGGTGCGAAGCGCGCCTCCCAGTTTCAAATTCCGTTCGTGATGGAACACCTTCACACAAGGCTTCGCCCGGGCCAACGCTTCCGCGACCTCCGCTGATCGGTCCGTGCTGGCATCATTGACGATGAGGATCTCGTAATCGGACGTCATCTCGACCAAGGCGGCCTCCGCGAAACGGACCGCGTGCTCGATGTTCTCTTCTTCATTGAACATTGGATACACAACCGAGATGCTTGGCTTCCATGCCTTCATGCGCACTGTTTTGGATCTGTGTTAAAGCCGGCGATAGATTGTTTCGCCATTGATCACACTCTCCACGCGATATCCAGGAAGATAGGCGCGCAGCACGGGATATCGCGTCATGGGATGGTTCGACCAGAACTTGTCGACCGCTGACGTGTCGATGATAAGCATCGGGGAATGCGCTTCCCAGTCTGCCTGAAACATCGCCCAAGTTCCCGGAATTACGCTTTTCCCTCTATCTCTCACCTCACGAGGCCGGCTGGCGTAGGCGCCAACCAAGTGTGAGCAGCTCACGAAACGCGTTGCCATCCGTCGGCCGGAAAAACTGTAAAGTTGCGGGGAACTTCCCCAGACAAAGATGCGATCGTTCGGTCTCGTCTCCTGGACGATGTGCCGAACGGTTGGGAGAAAATAGAGCGTCTGCGTTCGCACTGTAAAGGCCACAAGGAGAAAACCTGTCGTCGGCAGCGCGGCCGCAGCGATGACGCCTGTTCGGATCAATCGCCAGCGTTGCTGAGAAGAGCGTCGTTGTTTCACGACGAAGCGCGCGAACGCCTGGCCTGCAAGAATCGACAACGGCGGAAGCACTGGTAAATGATAATGCCCCGGAAATCGCCATCCGACAAAGATGGCCAGATAGCTGAGGCCGAACCAAGAAATAAGTAAGATCGCCTCGGAGGAAACAGGCTTCCGCCGCCACAAAGACCTCAGCGTTTCAAGCACCTGCAGGATGCCAAAATACCACAACAAGCCCGAGAGCAGAATTACCGCGAGATGGACGGTGACGAGACGTTTCAGAACATAGCCAAAGGTTGTTTCGGACTGAGCATAGCGAATCGCAAACGCCAGGGCCCACAGATACGCATCATGCAAATTTCCCTGCAGCTGGAAATACCAAGCCAGTGCTGCAATCGCCGCAATGAATCCAATCATGACACCGCAGGCTGCTGCCAAAACACGCGCAAACGACTGGGTACGGGCAATGAGCCAGCAGTAAGCCAGACATACCAGCATGACGCCCAAGTTCACGGCCGAAGTCTGCCGAATCAATGTTGCCACTCCGACCAGCGCGCCGCTAAGAAACATCAGACCCGGTAATGGCTTCCTTTGCCCTTGGAGGAAGGCAAGAACGCTCAACGCGAGCGGAAGAGAGGCGAAGATCTCGCTGTTCGCACCGAGCGTGTCACTTGGCCAGTAGGCATGGACGAACACGGCGTAGCCAATTCCACTCCACGCCCCTGCCCAGTCGCCCGCCACTCGGGCACCGATTCGGCGCACAACGAGAGCCGTGGCCACGACGACACATATGGCCAGAAGGTGGACCGCACGGAGATTATTCCTTCCAGCGACCGCGAAAACGCCGGCGTAAATGTAATACATGCCCGGAGGTTTCGTATCCACCGCCGTATGGTAGACGACGCCACCGTCCAGGATGTCGTTTGCAATTGTACCGTAATAGCCCTCGTCGCCATTGTACAGCGACGGCCAGAGCGTGGGTAAACGCAGGATGATAACAAGCCCGATGATGATCACGTTCACCCAGCGGCTTTGAGATCGAGTCATACACGACGGGCCTGCTCAATGGCCGCTAGGTCTCTTGAAAAATTCGATTGTTGCGCGCATTCCTCCGACCAAATCGCAAACCGGCCTAAAGCCAGCCTTTTGGGTCTTATCCATGCCTGCGACCGAATGTTTAACGTCGCCTGATCGCTCCGGACCGTAGTTAATCCTGGAGCTAGACTTGGTAAGGTCGCGAATGGTTCCAGCCAGATCAGTTATTGTTATCTGCCTGCCGCAAGCGACGTTGAAGATCCCGGTTGCCTGTGATTTTAAGGCGAAGAATGCATTGGCCGCGACTACGTCCTTCACATAAATGAAGTCTCGCGTTTGCCGGCCGTCTCCGAAAATCGTAATCGGCTCGTTCCTGATCGCTTTCTCAATAAAAGCCGGAACGACAGCGCTATATTCACTTCTCGGATGTTGGTAGGGACCAAAGACATTAAAATAACGAAGGGAAACAGTAGCGAGCTGTCCTCCATCTGTGAAGGAGCAGCAGTGCTGTTCGCCTTCATACTTGCTTGTCGCATACGGACTTTTCGGCTCGGCCGGCATGTCTTCAATTCTTGGTGTCGTTGGATTGTCGCCGTAAATTGCAGCCGAGCTGCTAAAGATCAGCCTTTTCGCCCGAGCTCGCGTCGCCTCTTCCAAGACAATCGCTGTACCCCCAGTATTGATCTCGTCGTATTCACTCGGCTGCTGGACGGATCCCGGTACGCTCACCATAGCCGCGAGATGAAAGACGAAGTCCACGTCTTTCATGGCTTCTCTGACCAGATCGCGATCGAGAATTGAGCCGACGATGAGTTCGCATTCCAAGCCAGACAGATTGCTCTTAAAACCACAGCGCAGATTATCAAGGACACGCACCTCTGCTCGATCTTGGAAGTGTTCGACTATGTGCCGGCCGATGAAGCCGGCGCCTCCCGTAATTAAGACTCGCATAGGAGGATGCAAAGCGGCGGACCACAGCGATTGGTGGATTGTAAAGCAGAGATACCGGCACGAAAATCCATTTTCGGCCCGACCTAGCGGTTGCTTTTCGGGCTGTGGTGCACCACGACGGGAGAATCGTTTCGGTGATAAATTACACCCTCAGCGGTGCGCGCCACCGGCTGGTATCGTTCCGCCATAAGCTTGGCCAGAATCGGAAAGTCTCGCACTGGGTTTAGTGCGCCGGGCTCAGAAGAAAGATCGACAATGTACGCTGGGGGATGTTTCTCAAAGTCTTGCTCGAGCATCGTCCACGCACCCGACACAATTCGGTGGCGAGTGTCGAAACCTGGGGGTTCGCCGAAAATATAGCCCGTGAGTGGAAACGATAGGATGTAACGACAAGCAGGACGTCGTTGTGCTTCGATATAAAATTTCGGTTTATTGCCCCAGACGAAAATCCTGTCGTTCGGAGCAGAATGCTCGAGCAAATAGCGTCCCGTCTCTGACGGAGCCCGTCGTGCAGCTCCTAGCCAGTGCGAGATAGAGAAGGCAACAATGGTAGCCGCCAACCAAGCATAGGTGAGAGCAGGTCGTAACAACCGGTAAGGCGACTGTATCCGTCCGGTCCAAAGCTGCGCGTAGTACGGCGCGGCAAGCAAGCTGAGGGGTGGAATTAGTTGGATGTAATAGTGCTCGTAAAAACGCGAGCCCGCCGCCGTGCCGATGGCGGACGCGGCGAGCAGTCCGAGAAGCGCCGTTTGCTCGCCTTTCTTGGCCGCCCACAAACCGCGACTATCTCGAATCGTCGCCGCCACGCCAATCACCAGCGGCAAGCAAGCCCCAACGAAAGCTAGGGTCATCAAAATCCCCTTCTTCCAGAAGATGTACGGAATCGTATTAGCGACGATCGTCCAGTAGACCGTCTCGCGGAAGATACCTTCTCCTTGGAGGAAGACTGCGAAAAGAGCAAGAGATCCAAAAAATCCTGTCGTGAAAATGGCAGCGTGGACGACAGATTGGGTTCGCGTTAATCCACGGCTGATCCGATAACTAGGAAGCAGCAAATAGATCCCGAGCGGAACTGCTGCTATCGCGGCCGGTTGCTTGAGCAGGAAGGCCGCGCAAAGGAGCGCGCCTGCCGCCAACAGCTCTGGTCGCCATTTCAATGAACTGCGTCTGAATCCGATAGCCCACGCCCAGACGATCGCCAGGTTCATAACCATCTCGCCATTGAACGCCAGATTTTTAAAGCTCGCCCAAGATTGAAACACGCTGTAAAAGAGCGCGGCGATTAGACCCGTTTCGCGATCGAACAGTTGTTTTGCGATTACATATAGCCCGGCCATAGTAGCGAGCGTCCAGATTAGCGAGAGTATGTGCAGCGCGATCCAATTGTACTCTCCCGCGACTTTGAAAGCCGCCGCATATGTCCAGAACAGCAGCGGCGGCTTACGATCCACCGCGTCAATGTAGGGACGGCCTCCGTCGACGATCTCGTTCGCTATTACGGAATATCCCGCCTCATCATCAATCGGCAATGGATGCACAAGGGACGGAAGACGAATTGCAACCGTGAGAAGGATTATCCCAAGCGCTGCGAAGCGAAATTGGCGCGACCTATGAGTTGGCACATTGATCATTCCGCAGATTAATTTCCGGGTGTCCTCTTCTTAAGAGAATCGTAAATGCGTGTAGCTTCTTTAAAAACATCATCAACTGTGATTGCTTGCATGCAAAGATTGTTGCGGCAGACCGATTGCCGGTTGTTGTAGGCGTTCACGCATGGACTGCATGCGATGCCGGCCCAGAGAGCGATCGCGTTTGCCGATCGCGCGGCAAATAGCGCCGGTGCTTCCGGCCCAAACAAGGTGACGACGCGAATCGGCGTCATCGAGGCAAAATGCGCTGGACCACTGTCATTCGTCACCAAAATGTCACTGCGCGTGTAAAGCACGAGCAATTGCCGTAGAGTCGTTTTCCCGGCGAGCTGGATAACACGACTCGAACTGACCTCGGCTGCAAGTTGATTATTAGCAGCGGCTTCAGACCGTGCACCGGTAAATCCGATAAACAACTCCGGATAGCGTTCCAACAACCGTCGGGCAAGTTCGACATAGCGTCGCTCCGACCAACGTCTTAGCGGCAACAAGTCGCTCGCGTTCGGATTAAGCAGGATCAGTGGCGCAGAACCGATGCGAGGATTTTCGCCCTCCAATAGGGCAGTAATTTCGGCAACTTCGCTTGGAGAGGGGCGAAATCGTGGCAGCGGCTGGTTCACAGGAGGCGTGAAGTCAAACGTCGGGAGCACGGCGGGGTCGCGAGTCAACGCTGCTACCATCGCTTCGAACATCTCGCTGGTGTGGAGATGAGAATTGTATAAAAGCCGATGCGTCATTAAGTCGCCGCGATACGGTCCGTCGCCAAAAAAAGTATGAAACCCAACACGCGATTTAGCGCCGGTTGCAAACGTCAGTATGGCGGAGAAGCGTGTCAGGAATTCCAGATCAACGACGCCGTCGATGCGGATTTTCCGGGCCCGAAGCACCGCGTGCAATGCCCCAGCTAGTAGTGCAAAAGGGCTCCGCGTCGCGATCGTTATCACATTTCCATCGGGAATGATTTCCATCGCGTCGAGAATGAAGCGATTGTCTTCGAATACGACGAAGTAAACGTTTTGCCGCCCAACCATTTCGATCGCACGACGAATCGCGGGATAGGCGAGAACCGTTGAGCCTTGCTCCGCAAACTTTACGAAGAGAATGCGCTGAACCTGGCGCGCTCCTCGCCGCCTGGTGGATCCAAAGATTCTTTTGAGAAGGGTTAAAAGGGCGCATAGCGGCGCACCAACCCAGCGATCGGTGCGTTGCAAAGTTCGAAGGCCTGCCGGGAGATCCATTTTCTGGCCCTCCTAAGATGGTCAATCCTTGCGAAAACTCTTGCCAGAAAATAGGAGGATTGCTTTCGCCCCTTTCCGTTCACACCTGATCGCTTGAATGTTCATAGGTTTGGGCGGAACGGATCCTGAGTCTAGCGACAATCTCGTATCGACGCAAAATGACCGCGGCAATACACTCCCTTGACCGGACACGCCTTGTCGATTTCAGTCAACTCCTTTCATCGAGAGCGTTCCGCCGAAAAGTGACCCACGGCGCTCCTTCTCATGCCACCTAAGCTTGAAATTTCCCAGGCCAGTGACCGGCTTCGCGAGGAGTCAGTGAACCCGACGGAAATTGCGCTGGACGTAGCGCCGCCGGTAGTAGACGCGCCTGCGCGTGTAGACGAAACCGGAGCGGAGCTAAAACGCGGCGCCTTTCTGAACACCATTGCCATGATGGCGTCGAATTTCCGCGGGATATTCACATTCCTCGTTGCGCGGCTGCTCGGACCAGCGGCGCTCGGCTTATACTCGGTTGCCTGGTCGACCACTGACATCATCAGCAAGATCGGTGTGCTCGGCCTCGACAATGCGATCACCACGTTTATCGCGCGCTCGGAAGCTGTTGGCGACCGGGCACGAAGCCGAGCGCTGTTTCGAGTCGCGGTAATCATGGGAGTCGCGCAGTCCGTCGTTACTGCGGGTCTTGTGATAATAGGGCTCCGGTTTTTTAACAATCGTCTTCACGTCCAGCCACAAATGGTTTCAGCCCTAGCACTGGTTCTCTGCGCGATGCCCGGCCTGGCGTTGTATCGCATTAGTACGGCGGTTTCGCGGGGGATGAAGGTAATGCAGCACGATATCTACTCGCGTGGGATGACCGAGCCAGTTGCTACAACATTGGCATTCCTGCTTGCGCTCGCCGTCGGCTTCAAAGAGTCCTCCCCAGAGGTGGCGGCAATCGTTGGAGCTGCGGCGTCAGGATTGATTGCGCTCGCACTCGCGTCGACGTTGTTTCGCAATATTCCCGCACACGCGCATACCATCTCCCATTTCGACGAAGCACGCTCGCTGATCGCATATGCGGCTCCCATCAGCATTTATCAACTGATTAACGCGTTCATTGCCCGGCTGGATCTTCTCATGCTCGGCTACTTCGTTGGACGCGCGCCCGGTGTGACGCTCGCGACGGTTGGCGTTTATAGCGCAGTCATTGGCACCGCGAACGGCCTGCGAAAAGTTAATCAGACCTTCAATCCGATTTTCGCGCCGGTCGTAGCAGGTATGACCGCTACTGGCGATCACGACGTCGCTGCCGCTACTTACGCTCGGCTTGCTCAGTGGATGCTGTGGATCTTGTTGCCGCTTGTAGCGGTGTTGTCTCTCGCGGGCGGGACAATTCTGCTGATCTACGGTCCTGCATTTCAGCAAGGTGGCGTTTGGCTCGGCATCGTCGCCCTCGCCAGTGCTACCAACGCGTTCGTCTCATTAGGCGAGACCGTAATCATGGTGCAAAGACCGCACTTAAATCTTCTGCATTCTTCGATCACGTGCGCGGTTGCCGCGGGCGGCTTGCTTTGGCTCATTCCCCGCTT
>JBBQRI010000120.1:0-7411 GCA_038214915.1 Chthoniobacterales bacterium | reverse complement strand
GGGGCGGCGGTGCGTATTCGATCGTCAGCACAGGCGGATTTGCACTCTCTCGAGTATCAAATCGCTTCGCCGTCAACGTGGGCTTCTCGTCTCCCAATACCAGCCAGCCGAAGTTGCCTGCTGGGTTATCCAGCCAATCCTGCACATCCGCCACCATTTGCGGTGAGCTCCACGTGTAGGGCCCAACGACACTGACCGACTGGCTTGCGCTCACGGTAGCCGAAAAATCACCACCTTGCGCAGCCCAAAAAATCGTGTCGAAGAAGCGGTGTCGCCATGTTGCATCGTTGGGCGTGGCCGGTGCTCCATCGCCTTCCTCTCCGGATGCCTGCGAAGTTCCTTCACCCCAGTCGGCAAGCAGCTTGTGCAACTCGACCGGATACGCAACGCTAATAGGTGTTCTGGACATGTTCATGCTGAGGGTAACGCCTGTTATCGTTGAGCCGGCTGGAATACTTCCGGCGATATTGAATGCCAGCACCCCGCGGCGAAGTTCACCCATAGCCGTCTTGCCGGCGAAGAGATGAAAGCCCAGAGCATTGCTGGTATCGCCGTCAGCCGGGTCGTACTGGTAGAGTGTATTGTCCTTGCTGGGCGTAATGTTGATAATGTCCGCGCCAGCTAAGCCCGTGCCGGCATAGCTAATCACTGCGGCGACCGCTACTGGAAGTAATGTCTTGGACCTCATAATTGATGATACAGACTGAAAGTGAATCGCCGCGGCGAGCATGCACTCCTAAAATTTCGCAAAATCACGCGCCTATGGTCGGCACAAATTTCGCACTAACTGCTTTCAGAGTCCCGATTCCTCTTCGCATCGCTTTTTGATAGTGTCAATGGGCTTGTGTGCCATTGTCGCGGTTAAATCGCACGACCGTGCATCTCGGCTTGTCGCCGATCGCGTCTTAAAGCGCAATGTGAACGTCGCCGTCTGCTTCCGCTCGTACCTCGACAACGCGGCCTATCACGACGTACCATTTTTGTTCAGCCGCGACGTGCTGTGCTTCGCGTCAAAGGTTCGGTCGGCCCTTGCCAACTGGATATATCCGATGGCGTCACCGCTTGAATGGCACTTGCATCGGTAGACGGAAGCGCAGCATCGTTCTTTTCACTCACGCGGCCCTTGACGTGATAGTCTCGTGTTTCCTCTCTGCGCGCCGTCGTCATGGTGATTTGACAAAACACCTGTTGAGCGCCTTAAGTCATGCTCGATGAAACTCACTCGGGTTCGATACTTTTCGCATGCGTCGACGATTCTTATCTGCTGCTGCATTTCGATCGCCTTAGCAGCGGGTGCAGCGGCCGCTCAATTTGGCTTTCCGGATTGGATTGAGCTTTCGCCAACCAATTCTCCTCCAGCGCGCTCGTACCTTGCAATGACCTATGATCCGGCCAGCGGAAAGGTAATTATGTTCGGCGGAGATAGCGGCACGACATACCTGAACGATACATGGAGTTTTGATGGCACGACCTGGACGCAGATCGCGACACAATCTGCGCCTCCTGCCCGGGCTGCGGCGCAAATGACCTACGATTCTGTTACTCAAAAGGTAGTGCTCTTCGGCGGGTACAACGGAACTTACTTGGGCGACACATGGCTTTGGGATGGGTCCACGTTACAGTGGACGCCGGCGACGCCCCAGCATCACCCTGGAGCTGTTACCGGTCCGATGTTGTTTCCCGACCCGAATGGCAGGGCCGATCTTTTTGGCGGGTTCGACGGCCAATTCTATCAACTTACCATGTGGCAGTGGAACGGAACCGATTGGACCCAGTTATCTCCGCCGACTGTTCCGTTTGCACGTTCCTTAGCAGCCGTTGCAACGAATACGTCCACGGGACAGGTTGTTATGTTTGGCGGTCTCGCTGATGTGAACCCGAACAACACGTGGACCTATGATGGCACCACATGGACTCTGCAATCTCCGGCTGTGCAACCTCTTTTAGTGTATGCCGCTTCTGCCGCTTTCGATCCGAGCCTGCAAGGAGTCGTTCTCTTTGGAGGAGGAAGCGGCGGTGTAGACCAGAACACGACGTGGTTATGGGATCAGATTGGCGCCACGTGGATACAGCTGTCTACGCAGCAATCGCCACCCGCGCGCGAAGGCGCTGGCATGGCCTACGACGCAGCCTTACACCGTGTGATTCTCTTCGGCGGTCAGGATAACAACGGATCCTTCAACGATACCTGGGAACTCATTTCAACACCTACTCCTACACCTACTCCAAGCGCCACAGCTACACTTACACCAACCCCCACTCCATCAGCTACTCCTAGGCCCGGAGTGACTCCCAGGCCTCGTCCCACGCCACATCCTCGCCCGACTCCGCAATGATTCCGCATTTGTCGGACTCCTCTCCAACAAAGGGGGCAATGCACACATGAGGTCAGAGCCAAGTATTGACACTCCTTAATTAGCGGCAGTGGCAAAGAATCAAATGGGTCAGAGCCAAGTATTGACACTCCTTAATTAGCGGCAGTGGTAAAGCCGATTTGATACATGCGTCCAGGTTCCCATGTAGAGATTCTCTGCGATCCACCGTAGGCTGACCGCCGTCTCCTCACGCAGTCGTCGCGCGACCGCGACCTTGGCCTCATCGCCCTTGCGCCGCCGCTTCAGCTCCGCCTTGGTCCAACCTCGCCTCTTGAGTTCTTCCTGCACGATTCGCAGGGCTTTGGCCTGCTCGGTCTCATCCCGCTCGCGGCTGGGGTGCGCTTCCTTAGTTGGCACTTCGATTTTATCTAAAATCCAATCCAGAAAATCTTCACCGCCCAATTTCCAGCCGCGGCGGATCGGCTGCAGTTGTTGCGGGCTATTGACTTCTTGGCGCAAGCTTTCCATCCTGCGGCTGAATTCCCGGCGACTCCGCGCGCTCCCGCTCTGTAGCCCATGCTCGCCCATTAATCGATCTGTCCTGAGCCAGGCCGGACGCTTCTTCTTAGTCGTTAGATAGTGAGTGCAACTACTCCAGCGAAAGCGATGCACTTTCTCTTTGTTCCCCAGTATCCCGGCACGCACAGGATTCAAATGCACATAGTCGCAGACTCGTCGCAGATATGCGCCGCCTGGGCGGCCGTCCACCAGAAGCGCTTTGTAACGGCCCCCAAAAAGATGACCCCACAAACGGTGACGGCGATTGAATCGCTGGGTGTAGGAGCCTAGAAACCATTGCATCCCTGTGCTCAGGTTGCCGCGCGGCGTTTCCACAACCAAATGAAAATGATTATCCATCAGGCAATAGGCGTGAATCTGCCACCCGGTCCGCCGGCAGGTCTGGCCCAACAGATCCAGAAATAGAGTCCGGTCAGCCTCAGTTCGGAAGATTGCTTCGCGCCGGTCCCCGCGGCTAAGCACATGATAGATTGCCCCCGGATACTCGATGCGCAACGGTCTGGCCATCGTGCCAAGGAATACACCCATTCGAAATGTGTGTCAATACTTGGCTCTGACCCTTTTCTTGTCTTCACTGACCCTTTTCTTGTCTTCACGAGTAGCGATTTCCGACAACTGGACTTGGATTCCCGAGCCACCGCCCTATGAACGCTTTGAGCCTCCGATAGTATCGCGCTAGAGTCGTTTTTGATTGCCGGGCGGCGAATGATTCGGCTATGTCATCGCATGGTGAATGCGCTGAGAAAGTACGGCCCGCGTTTCAAAAACCGCTATCGGAAGTCACGCCTCAATTTTTCACTTGAAGCAACGTCGAGATTCGGACACATACGCCGCCGCCGTCGCGTCCGGCGTAATTCGCTATTAATTGAATGACAGCATTCAAGAGAAAAATTAGATGGATTGGCGTGTTGCCGGTCGCTTTTCTCGCCGCGAACCTTGTCGTGATTGCAGTAAAGTCTGTGTTCTTCCTGATCTATAACAACACGGGAGATTGGTTGTCACTCGCATCGACCAAACACTTTGAGATCCTTACCAATCTTTTTTTCGTTCCATTCATCTTCGTTTGGGTTGGCGCGTACGTTGCTCCATCACGTAAGTTTGCGACCGGGGTAGTTCTGTCGGTTCTGTGCCTAGTAGCCATTATCGTTTTCCTCACGGTTGCAGCCATCGATCCTAGCGTACATATGTCGTCTTTCGCAATTTATGCGCCGCTGATTTATATCGCCGGAACTTTGTTCGGTTTATTTCAGGCGCGTCGAGCCGCCGAAAAGCAATTCATCAACGCGCTCTGATTGACCCTTTGACCGGATGACACCGACTCCGCACGTTTACGAAGTCCGCCCACGCAAAGATCATCGTGGCGTTGATCTGATTTCCGATGTGCTGAACTACGCCAAACTTTCGCTTCTGTACGCGCCTCTCATGAGGCTTACTCAGATTAGTGCTTGTCAAACTCTTTCGCTGTGAATAACCCACCACTATGAACAAGGCCATAATCGTGATTCCATTGTCACTGATTTGTACATTGGTTTTCGCCCAACCTGCGCCCACGCCACCGCCAGACACCTACACTGTCAAATCAGGATTCGGAACTGGCAGCGACTATCTGAAAATGACTAAGGCTGAAAAATGGGCATACGCTATAGGAGCTGTGAATGGAATGCATAACGCTCCAATCTTCGGTGCTCCCGAAAAATACACAAAATGGTTTGACGATTACACCGCGGGCATGACTAATGAACAAGTAGCCGCGATCATCACTAAGTTCCTGAACGACAATCCCGGTCGCTGGCACGAACCGCTAAATCTTCTGACTTATTCTGCGATTGAAGATGCTTACAACAAGGGTCACTAAACCGCGCTGTGATCCGCGTTTGCGATGACGCTGGCAATGTGATCGAAACGCACGAACACAAAGGCGAGTTTTGCGAACCCTAATGCGCACTTCACAAATGCAACTGTACGCAGGTGGGATTCGAACCCACGTAATCTCCCTCTCCAAGGGAGTGCCTAGCCGCTCGGCCACTGCCTGAGTATCGGATGGTGTTCTTTCGAACACCCGTCCGACATACGTTCTGCAAGAATACCGATCTTAACGTGCGGACACAACCATCTTCTTTCTTGCGCCACAGTTTTTCCGGCGCTTTTCCTGTCGTTTACACTGGGATGCTCAATAGGTGGATACAGACCGCCCTTTGCAATTCGAGAAATGCGGTCAGCTTTTCATCCGCTCGCACAATAAACCGTTTTCCGTCGCCACGATGCGCGTCTGTAATCCAGATTGTGCGCCCGTGCGTGTCTATTGCCGACACACAGCCCCAACTCCATCCGGCTTTGCTAAGAGCGTCAGCGATGATTTCCCAGTACTTCATCCGGTTTCGGGCCGCGATGCAGCGGACTTATGATTATGCCGGTCGGTTTGAATTGCGGATTCGAGTTCGCGAAACGCAGCCGACTCCTGATCTGCATGCACAATAAAGCGTCCAGCGTCGCGGCGCTCTGCGGCCACGACCCAAATTGGTCGGCCTTTGCCATCCGTACTCGCGATACAGCCGCAATTCCATCCCGTGTTGCGGAGATTTTCGATGATGATTTCCCAATACTTCACGGTGCGACCCTGCTCACTGAAGAGTTCAATTGACTTGTGCTAATGCTTCGCTGGAGCCGCCGGTGATATTACTCGCCAACTGTGCTTAGAAAGGTCCCAAGCTACTACTACGGCGCCCTGTTCCTCGCCGTACCGTCCCCAACCGACCGACACGCGAAGTTCGTCGCCTTTCCATTCTTTTACTTCCGCTGTAATCGGGTTCGGTTCATCGATCACACCCTTAGGGTGCAACAACTTTATGAGTCCGGAGCGCCCTAGTTTGCGCAGGCCCAATCGATGCTGCCAAATCCACACTGTGGTCGCGCGGCGACTTTGCAAGATTAAAAACGCAACTGCTTCTTGCGCGGGGTGCCAGCTCACCGATTCACTGAGGGTGTTGTTGCCAATAGCAGGTAGGAAGAGTTCTAGTCCGAACCTTTCGTCGCGGGGCCAGCCAAGGAGCTCTTCGCTGTCAGTTTGTGTATCAATCAGGCATGGCCGTCCAAAGCGCTCGTACGCGACCCAGCGTTTGTTCTTGCTGCGCGCGAACATGTTCGATGTGTAATCGCGCGTCAGCAGCCCGATTGCGCGAGTTACCATATTTTTTTCCTCCTCGAACTCGGACTCTTCGTTGCGCCGGAGCGCTTCAACGAACCGAGGCACCTGCTCCTTCGAAATTTGCCACCAGCGACTGCCTATTGCCCTCGCCGCAAGTCTGCGAATTGAGTTCCCTTCGTCGGAGAGAAGCGGGAGCATCGCATCGGGAATTCTTGGATCGAGTGATGTTTGTAGTTCGCGCAGCGCCGCGATTCGTGAGTCAGGATTAGGGTCCTTTAACTAAGCGAGAGATGCATCTATGGGGTTGCCGGATTGCGAGGCCGCGCAGGCGATGGTCACTGCGGTCAAGCTGCAGCACACATGGGCAATTATTTCCCTGCACCTCACGCCGCGGATTCTGCCCCTTTTGCTCTCCGTACGGCAACTCCAAAATGATACAAATGGGGCAATGGGAGATTCACCCTGTGATGAGGCTGGAATCGTTGTAGCGCGAGCAGTAACGGGCATGCGCGCTCCGATTATTTTCGGCTTGTAACGGTTCTGGCGATTTTGTCAAAGTCGACACATGAAACGCGGGTTAATCCCAATCATGGGCCTATTGCTTGCCCTAGAGGGATGCGTGAGCATGCCAAACTTCGCTCAGTATGCCCAGCGACTGCCGCCACCGGCGCAAGGTGAAGGACGTATTTGGTTTTATCGTGAGTCAAGATTCTTTGGCAGTGCTCGTCACCCTGACATCTTGTTGGACGGAGAAAAAGTCGGCGAATCCAAACCCGGCGGGTACTTTTACGTCGACAGACCTTCCGGAAACCATTTCGTAACCTGCGAATCACCACGAATAAACGAGTGCCGCGTCGTGCTTGAGCCGGGATCGACTAAGTATGTCCGATTCATCTGGGCCACGGAAGCGTGGATAGGGAGTCTTGTTCCGCAAGAAGTGTCTCGGTCGACAGCCTTGAAAGAACTAGCGGATTTGTAGCTCACACTATGCATTGATTCGCATTTACGATGCGACTGGCAACGTGATTGAGACGCACCAGCCCCGCGGGAGATTTCAAAGAGTGGTGAGCGTGATGCGTGACGCCTGCGATAGAAGCGGCCCCGTCAGTGAATCAATCGGGCTGCGTTTAGCTATTTCAGGGTAATTTCGCGCATGTCCTTGGTGCCCATGATTTCGCGAATTTCCAGACGTTTCGTCTGTGTGGCGAGCTGTTGATCCGGTGTCCCCTGAATTTTTCTGGCGATCGGATCGCTCTTTTCGCGAAAGCCGTCGAGCGCGGCCATGTTTTTCAATTCCACCATAAGCAGAATGTCGAAATCTTGCGGCGTGGCGGCTGGACCGAGTAGAATTTTGTAATCCATGATGACGTTC
>JBBQRI010000119.1:0-7418 GCA_038214915.1 Chthoniobacterales bacterium | reverse complement strand
GCGTGACGCTTATCGCCCTCATCGTGCAGGAAACGTTGCAACGCCTTCAGCAGAAGTGATCGGAATCTTCCTTTACTTCGGTCAGCGGACTGAATGAGACGACCTTTAATGACTTTGCCAAAGAAGTCCTGAGTCAAATCCTGCGCGTCAGGAATGGAGCGGCCCTGTCGACAGATGAACGCGAAAACTGGCCGCCAATAAATTTTGCAAAGCTCGGCAAGCGCCGCCTCTGCTTTCTCTTCATCACTGGCAGAGTCCGAGCAAGACAAAACTACACTCCATCGCGTCGTCAGGAACCGAGCGTCGCCGGAGCCATGAACGGGGGTTTTCGCTTTCACCGCCGCCGATCATCTCATTTGCCCGCCTGTAACGCAAGCGTGGGATAGGCCCCGCAACCCGAAGCTCGCGGAGCCGTTGAGGCCAGATCTAAACTTTTTTCGAAACTTCGACCTGAAAAATCCGAAATATAAGGTGATCGCCAACAGCCGCGGTCTGTACCATGAGTTGGATCACTATCGTCTGGTCGATGAATGCCGCAGCGTGTTTAACGCTTGCGGCGTTCTATGGCGTCGTCTGGTGCAAACAGCGCGATAATTGGGTGCATTTGCTGTTTTCCTGTAGCGCGGTCGCAGCCGCGGCGATCTCCGCATTCGAGTTATGGATGACAAACGCCAGGACAGTGGAGCAATACGAACTGTTGGTGCGTTGGATACATGTGCCGACGTGGATCCTCATTGTCTCATTCGTGGCTTTCGTGCGCCTCTATCTGCATGCCGGAAGAGCATGGCTGGCGTGGAGTATCTACGGCCTGCGGACGTTGGTGCTGATCCTCAATTTCTTTTTTCCGGTGAGCATCAACTTCAAGGCGATCACGGATATTCGCCACTTTTCATGGGCAGGTGAGATCGTCTCTGTGCCTGTCGGCATTCCGAACCCATGGGGTCTGCTTAGTCATGTCAGTCTGCTCTTGTTGCTTTTCTTTTGCGTGGACGCCGCAATCACCGTGTGGCGACGCGGAGATTGGCGACGCGCCTTGCTGGTCGGCGGCAGCATGATCTTTGGCGCGATTCTCGCGTGGCATGTCCCCTTGGTGATCTGGGGAATTATCGATGTCCCGTTCTTCCTCGGCTTCACCTATACCGGGATCGTCGCGGCGATGGCGTATGAGCTGAGTAGCGACATGGCTCGAGCCGCGGGTCTCACGCGCGAATTGGAAATTAGCGAAAAGAGATTCAACCTAGCTGCGGATTCCGCTAATCTCGGCATGTGGGAGTGGGATCTGGAGAAGGATGAAATCTGGGTCACGCCGACGCGCCGTGCCCAGTTGGGCTTTCCTGGCTCTGGAAGGATCACATTCGAAGAGCTGGTTTCCCGATGGCACGCAGACGACCGCGAAAAAGTCCGCCAGGCAGTGAATGAGGCGATCCAAACCGGCAAAGATTACCAGGCAGAATTTCGCGTTGTTCGTGCGGACGGCAGCGTTAGCTGGGTCTGCGCGCGTGGGCGCGTGCACCTAGATGAACAACGAAAACCGAAGCGGCTTACGGGAATTAGCCTGGATATTACGGCCCGAAAAGAGGCAGAGGCCCTGGCCCGGCAGCAGCGCGCCGAACTTGAACAACTTAGGCAGCAGAGGACCGCATTTCTAGAGAGAGAGGTTGCGGAGCGCGCCCGACTCGAGCGTGAGGTGATCGAGAGTTGTTCGCGTGAGCAACGGAGGATCGCTTATGAGTTGCACGACGGTGTCGGGCAACAGCTGGTGAGCATCGCTTTAAGCGCGAAACTGCTCGAAGAACAGTTGCGGCCAGACCGGCCCATCGAAGCCGAGAAGACATCCGCCATTGTGCGACTCGCGAACGAAGCGGCCAAACAGACGCGGCTCACCGCACGAAGTCTCGAAGGCGCCGACGGAGTAGGCGATTTGAAAATGGCCTTGGATTCGCTGGCCATGAATATCAGTCAAAATTGCAGTGTCAAAAGCGTGGTTAAAGTCAACGGCACTTCGTTGCCGATTAGCGCGCCGGTATCAGCGCAGCTTTACCGCATCGCGCAGGAAGCAATGCGTAACGCTCTCGAGCACGGCGCTGCTCGCGAGGTGCTGATCCAGCTCACGTTCGGTCCCGAGGACATGGGGCTGACAGTTCAAGACGACGGGAAAGGCTTCGACGGCAAACCCAACGGCCATGGGATGGGCCTCAGAATCATGCGTTATCGCGCACAGTGCATCGGCGGCTCGTGTGAAGTTCACGCCGGCCCTTCGCAAGGCACAATCGTCCATTGCCGCGTGCCGCTGCCGGCGCAACCTTCCGTTTCTTCCATCTCATGAATGCAACAGTACAAACCGAAAGAAAATCGCACGTGGTCGTAGTAGAGGATCATCCGGTGCTCCGGGAGGGCCTGAAGCAGCTAATCGACAGTCAACCGGACCTTTCCTGTGTTGCGGTCGCGGACAACACGTCGGATGCCAAACGGCTGGCGGAGCAATGCAAAGCCGATCTAATGCTTCTCGATCTGCGATTGAAGGCCGGTGATGCGCTTGACCTGGTCAAATCATTACGCGTTGAGCATCCAGAACTGAAAGTGCTCGTGCTTTCGCAATACGACGAACTGATCTTTGCCGAACGCGCGCTTCGCGCCGGCGCGTCTGGTTATATCATGAAGGAAAACGCTACCGATGAGGTGCTGCGAGCAGTGCGCAAAGTTCTCGCCGGAGAATTATACTTTAGTGAAAGAGTCGCCACAGCGATCGTGCAGCGAACCTTGCTCGAAAAACCGAACGGTTCGCGTGTCGGCGTCGAACGCCTGTCCGATCGAGAGATGCAGGTGTTTCAACTTTTGGGTGCCGCATTCAGCCCCCGCGAGATTGCCGAGCAATTCCACCTGAGCCGCAAGACCATCGAGACGCACTGCGAAAAAATCAAGCATAAGTTAAATCTCCATAATGCGGCCGAGCTAAGGCGATTCGCGCGGAGATGGGCTGCCGAAAACATGACGCCTTCCGAGCCGTGGGCGGCGCCTCTGTCACAAAATGATCAGTCAAAGAATTAGCGCGACCGCGACCCGCTTAATCCGTAGCACCACTGCCCCCTGTAGCCGTCGCCCTGTGGGCGACCCCTCCACGCTTCGCACAGCGAAGCGGCTACAGGTCTGCGACGGGGGCCCCACGCTTCGCACCGCCTTCGCGAATCTCCGGGGCGGCAGGCAACCGCAATGGTGTGGCTCGCAAGGGCTCATGGGAACGATTCGAGTAATTCCCTAGGGGCGATTCGCATCGCCCTAGGTAAAAACTCGGTGACACAGTCAGCACGGCAGCCCCAGAACTCCGTCCCGGAATTTCCGTAGAACACTGCGATGGAGGAAGAATTCCAAATTGCGCTTTCCCCGAGCGACCGCAGCAGCCGCCGCCCGAATCACATTACATTTATTTAGCGAGGGAAAAGCTAAATGCGGGTTCCTCTTTTTCTTATCACCCTCAGAAGTTAGCGGGGTAGGACAGTTGGAAAAGTTCAATCATATCAAGGCAGGAGGTTACTCGGCGACTTGGCCGGATGACCAAGGGCGGCAGCTTGTCCTTTTGAGTTCGAGCACCAAAATTCTTTACCGTTCGGGCGAACTTCCAGCAGCGCGCACGTGTAGAGTGCCTAGCTGGAAATCCAGTCTCGATCTCATTTGGATTCTGCTTTCGCTGCCGATTTGGCTGCCTCTGATGTTGTTGCTCATGCTACTAACGCGAATTGCTTCGCCGGGTCCTGTTTTCTACCGGCAGAAACGCGTTGGCCTTGGTGGGCGACATTTTTTTATCTGGAAATTCCGAACTATGAAGCTGAGCGCGGAGACGCAAACTCACGAGCGCTACGTCCAAGAACTGATGCGCAGCGAGTGTCCGATGACCAAGCTGGATGCTCACGGCGATCCCCGCCTAGCCCCTTTTGGGCGAATTCTGCGCGCCAGCGGTCTGGACGAACTGCCCCAAATCTTCAACGTGCTTTGCGGCGAAATGAGTCTGGTTGGCCCGCGCCCCTGCACGCCAACTGAATTTTCTCATTACGAGGCATGGCAACGAGACCGCGTCAATGGTCTGCCGGGCTTGACGGGGTACTGGCAGATAAACGGCAAGAATAAAACGACGTTCAACGAGATGATCGTGATGGATCTGTTCTATCTCAAGAACCTATCGATTCTCCTCGACCTGAAAATCATGTTCAAGACCTGCGCTGTGATTGCCGGGCAACTGGTCGAGTCCAGACTCGCGGCACAACATAATCGGCAAGACACCACCCTCTCCTCACCGGCGCCGATCTTACAAACATTGGTAGAATCGGCTCGAAAAAACCCGCGCTCGCCAACAACGATCTTACACGACTTCGCCGAATCAGCTTCCAAATGAAGAAACAAATCACAGTCGGCATAATCGGATGCGGTTACTGGGGACCACTGCTGGTTCGCAACTTCAAAGGTCTTGCGGACTGCCAGCTCAAAGCTGTCTGCGACGCCAACACGGAACGGTTAAAACATATCCACACACTGTACCCGGATATCGAAGGTATTACGCAGCCGCAGCAGGTGTTCAACGACTCAAACTTCGACGCTGTCGTGATTGCTACGCCCGTGAAGCATCACTATTCCTTGGCCAAGGCCAGCCTCCTTGCAGGCAAGCATACGTTCATCGAAAAGCCGATGGCCTCGTCTTCCGCCGAGTGCGAGGAACTAATCGAGATCGCCGAG
This sequence comes from Chthoniobacterales bacterium, assembly GCA_038214915.1. Taxonomy (GTDB): domain Bacteria; phylum Verrucomicrobiota; class Verrucomicrobiia; order Chthoniobacterales; family UBA10450; genus Udaeobacter. Next base: position 2,693 of record JBBQRI010000119.1, on the reverse strand, counting down.
CGCAACGGTTTGATTTTGATGATCGATCACACTTTTCTCTATTCGTCGCCAGTGCAAAAAATTGCGGAAATTGTTCAAGCGGGAGATCTGGGCGAGATCCGCTATATCAATTGTCGCCGCCTCAACCTGGGTCTATTCCAAAAGGACATCAATGTTGCCTGGGATCTGGCGCCGCACGACATCTCGATCATTCTCCATATTCTTGGCGAACTTCCCACCACGATTAACTGCCAGGGAAATGCCCATATTACGCCGGGGGTTGAGGACGTGACCAATATGTCGCTGTCCTTTTCGCGAAAACGCTTCGCAACCATCCAGAGCAGCTGGCTCGAGCCACGCAAAATTCGCGAAATGACCATCGTCGGCACGCGACGGATGATCGTATATGACGATTTGCGGACACGCGAAAAAATCCGCATCTACGATGCACGGGTTGAGCGTCCGCCGCACTACGATACGTTTGCTGAATTTCAATACTCGTATCATTACGGGGACAGCTACATTCCATACCTCCATCAGGAGGAACCGTTGAAATCGGCCTGCCAGCATTTTATTGACTCCATCAAAACGAATTCGGAGCCGCTAACCAATGGCCGTCGTGGGCTTGAGATGGTCAGGATCCTCGAAGCGTCTAGCGCTTCCCTCAAGATGAACGGTGCGCCCGTGACATTTTCTCATTCGATTAGTGCAACGCGAACGCTTCCCTCAGTCAACGAGGAAAAGATTCTCGAGATCGAAGCATTCGCTGGATGAGTGGCGCACGAGCGTAACGTCGGCTGAAGGCACAGCGCATGAAGCTTTAGCTGTAACTTCCGACCTCCCAAATTTACCCAAACCACAAAATGAAAGTTCCCTTTCTCGACCTGAAGGCGCATCACGCTCCTTTAATTGAAGAGTTCGATCGCGCTATTCGCGAAGTAATCGAGAGCAGCGCGTTTGCCGGAGGCCCGTTCGTGGAAAGGTTTGAGGAAGAGTTCGCGGCATTCTGCGGGTCCTCCCACGCAATTGGCGTCGGCAATGGGACAGACGCGCTTTGGCTTACTCTCCTAGCCCTTGGAATTGGCGAAGGCGATGAAGTGATCACGGTCCCGAACACATTTATTGCGACGGCCGAGGCCATTACTTACTGCAACGCTCGACCAGTGTTTGTGGATGTCGATGAAGACACATTCACCATGAACCCGGCGGAACTGGAGAAGAGCGTGACGGAGAGAACCAAAGCGATCATCCCGGTTCACCTTTTCGGGCAGCCGGCGGATATGGATCCGATTTTGGAATTTGCACGGACACGCGGGCTCTTTGTCATTGAAGATGCTGCTCAGGCACACGGCGCGGAGTACAAAGGCCGAAAAGCAGGGACGATGGGCGACGCCGGTTGCTTCAGTTTTTATCCCGGAAAGAATCTTGGCGCCTTCGGCGAAGCTGGCGCGGTCGTGACCAGTGATCTCGAATTACAGAAGCGAATCCAAGTCCTGCGAGACCACGGTCAGTCACGAAAATATTATCACGCCGTGATGGGCTGGAACTGCCGAATGGATGGCATTCAAGCGGCGGTTTTGTCTATCAAATTGCGTCATCTTGTACAAGCAAATCTCCTGAGACGCGAACACGCGTTGAGATACAATCGAGCTTTCGCCGGAATCGACGAACTTATTACACCGGTCGAGGCAAATTACGCGCAGCACGTTTATCACGTCTATGCCCTTCGAGTGCAGGAACGCGACGAAATCCGGCGACATCTGCAGGAAAAGGGAGTCGGGTGCACCGTGCATTATCCTATTCCGGTTCATCTCCAAGAGGCTTGCCGAAATCTCGGCTACAAAGAGGGCGCATTTCCAATCGCCGAGAAACTGGCCGAAGAATTTCTTTCTTTGCCGATGTTCCCGGAATTAACCGCAGAACAGATCGAGTATGTCGCTTGCTGCGTCAGTGAAGCAGTGGGTGTGGGAGCGCTCGCCTAGAGAAAAGTCTTTGGAAACTCTTCAAGTAGCAAAGTCAGAAACCATGGACGCCGCGCCTTTCTCTGGCGACGATCCCGTTGTTCAGCGGCAGACTGGCGAGGAATCGCTGGAAATGCGAATTTGCGATCCCGTTCGCAACCCAGGCTGGGACCATCTGGTTGCCTTGCATCGCGACGCCGGTTGCTTTCACACGAGCGCCTGGGCGAAGGTGCTACAGCAAACATATAACCACCACCCTTTTTACCTCCGGTTTTCCCGGGGCCGCAGGTTGACGGCGCTGGTACCGCTGATGGAAGTGCGCAGTGCGTTCACTGGCCGCCGCGGCGTCTGCCTCCCATTCAGCGATACATGCGAACCACTCATCTTTGATCGCGACGCCGTCGATTTGGTAAGAGATCGAGTCGTGCGTTTCGCGCAGGAACGCGGATGGAAACATCTTGAAATTCGCGGCAGCAAATTCTTTCAGCCTGTTTTGAGTTCAGCCGCGACATTCTACGGGCATACACTGGATTTGCGCCGTCACGTTGATGAACTGTCCGAACGCTTCGACAGCCCAGTCCGCCGCGCGATTCGCAAAGCAGAACGCAGCAATGTGAGGGTGCTTGTCAGCCGCAGTCGCCAGGCAGTTTGCGATTTTTATCGGCTCCATGTTCAAACGCGCAGGCGGCACGGTCTTCCGCCACAGCCGACCTCCTTTTTCCTGAACATCTACGAGCACATCATCAAACCCGG
>JBBQRI010000118.1:0-7424 GCA_038214915.1 Chthoniobacterales bacterium | reverse complement strand
CTTCGCTACATCCCGCTCAACATTGCTTATCCGCTCTCGCGCGTGGTCGATATTCTTGTTCCGCTGGGCTGCTGGATTTTTCTCGGAGAACTGATTTCTACATTGCGTTGGTGCGGGATCGCCCTGGTGGTTTTCGGCTTGGCGTTGGTGGCCAAGCCGATCGCAAAAATGGAGGAACGCCTGTGACTTTTCTCGCTTTCCTGTTCATCCTTATTTCGCTGGTCACCTTTGTGGCAGCGCAGCTCATCCTCAAGAAAGCGATGGAATTCTCGGCAACGCACGGTATGCGCAACTCCTTTTTCGTGTCGCGCGTCGCGATCGGCGTTGTTCTAATGACGGTTTCCTTTTTCCTGACTCTCGGACTGCTACAGCGCTTCGATCTGAGTTATCTTTATCCTTTCCAAGGCTTGAGCGTGATCTTTATCACGATTCTCGCCGCGGTGGTGTTGAAAGAAAAACTAAGCGCGCGGCTCGCCATCGGCGCGCTCCTGATCACCGCGGGAATCGTGCTCGTTTCGATGAGCTAAATTGTGACGCGACCAGTTCGGTTGTCCGGAGCTGGCAAGCGATACGCTTGCCCTACAACGATCCGGCTAGTAACGGCCAGAGTTTTTTCAGAGTCGCCAAATTAGTCGCGCGCGCTTTTTCCAGGTTTGGTGGCGCAAGCTTCGGGCGGTCGAACTCAGCAGCGAAACCTTGCTTCCAACGCGCATATTTCGGAGGCGAATACGCGCCGCAAATGTCGCCACCAGTGATCGGAGCAGATTGGCGGAGCTTTCCAAGCGCCCACTCAAGATCGGCCACCGTGAAGCGACCGCTCTCCCAGTTCGTCACCGCCTCTTCCACGCAGAGGCAGTCGAGATCGATCGTGACGTGGACATTTTCGCCGGCGAGACGTTTCGCGAATTCTTCAAAACGGTCGCGCCAATTATCACGCAGGATGGCGCCCTTCCGCTGTCGATCTTTTAACGGCCGATCGTCTGCCCACGGATGGACTTCAAGATTTCCGGCGCGACGATTGCCGAAAATCTGGTGTGGCCACCAACATTCGAAATTGCCGCAGCCCCAAATACTCGCAAGCCGTACATTTGGAAGTTCCAACGCGCGATTTACCCATCCGCCACAGGCCCATTTCGGGGGCCGCATGTCCCAATCGGGATGATTATCAAAGGATACGAGGACCATCGGTTCGGGAACAGAACGCAATCGGAGCGCTGTCAGGTGGTGAAAGTCGCCGGAGCCGTAGAGCAGGAACGGTGTTGCGAGATCCCTCCTCTGCTCCCGATAAAATTGTTCGATCAGCCGCGGCGGCACGGAGAAACGCAAGTGCGGCCCCCAACTCCGCGCATCGGCTACAGAAAGGCCGATCGATTCGTTAGGCCACGCCTCATCGAGATTGAGATGAAGCGCATCGTCGCTCAAGATCACCGGTGCGCGGCTGGGAAAAGCTCGGCATCAGCCGCCTTCGCCTCGCGCAGGTTTTCCTCGGCTTCTTTGTAACCAGGGTTGCGCCGCAGCGCTTCATTGAACTGGACGACGGCCTGGGAAATCTGTCCCTGGGCGAGGTACACTCTGCCCAGACTATTGTAGGCAATTGTTAATTCCGGGTCACTCCGAAGGGCCGCCAGGTAATGTCCTTCCGCCTCCTTCAGATTTCCATTCGCGAAAAGTCCGTCTGCAAGGCGAAGCTCAGCGTACGGGTAATTCGGCCTGAGTTGCAAAACTCTCCGAAGCTCACTGATGTACTCATCATTTTTACCGACTCCGGCAAGGAATGCCGCGTAGCTGTAATGCGCTTCTACTGAATTCGGCTTGAGGCGGGTCGCGGCTTCGAAATGAACCGCAGCGTCTTCATTGCGTCCAATCCGTTGCAGCAAAGTAGCGTAAACAAGATGGAAGTCAGCGTTATTGGGCTCAAGACGTAACGCCGTCTCCATGTGCGGGACTGCTGAATCGAATTTGGATTGTCCGGTCAAGGCAACAGCGAGGCTTGTATGCGCCTTCGCATCTTTCGGATTGAACTGGAGCGCGATCCCATACTGTTCGACCGCTTTTTCCAACTGCCCTTCTTTTTGCAATGCCGAGGCATAATCGAAATGCGGTTTTGCGCCTGCCGGCACATCGGCGACCACCCACGCCTGGCGCTGCACTTCGGGAATCGCGACATGTGTTTGCCAAAACCAGAGCGCGCCTAAGGGCAGCACAAATATGGCCACCCATTTTAGGCCATGCCAGGCCCAACTGGGAACCACACCGCCCAACGTTACATCTGCCGTTCCTCCAACTATTCCCAGCGATTGTCGGGTAGAGCGTTCTCGAACTTTCCAGATAAACCCATCGTAATAAAAATGCAGCAGCGTCGAAGCAGTCACCACGCCGGTGAGAATGCGTTTAACCGTGTCCATGCCGATATGCGCATTAATGTAAGAGACTGAGCCATAGGCTAAGACGAGTCCGACATAGAGGCCGATAAGCGATCCGCTTCGGCGAAACACAAAACGCATGAATCCGCCGATGTTGCTGTCTTTTTCAACTCGGTTGCGGTTGTAAATCCAGACTAGCGAGAGGTATTGCACGTCGTGAAAAACTTCGAACAGCGCAATTCCAACGAGAATGTTTGCTACGAGGTTATTGCAGTACCACCAAAACGCGATGCTGGTCACCAGCAGTCCAAGTTTTACCGGATTTGGCCGATGCCCCGCGATCCAGGTTCGAACAAAATGCGCGGCGAACAAAACCGACACAAAAATGGCTGCGCCGAGAATTATGTTTTGGCCGAGGATTACAATGGAGGGCTGTATAAATGGCCCGCCACACATGTAGTAAGTGTCCAACGTGTCGCTCAACCGGTATGGCGAAAGCACCACCGCAGTCGCAAACCAGATCAGGCACATGGCGAAATCGAGCCGGCGAGTGAGAGTATCGAACGTTCCCGTTTTGGCGTCGTAGATGCGGCAAAACCCGTAGGTCTGCATCAATCCGTGCCAAACGCCCCAGAAGAAAACCACTAAAAGAATTCCCTTCAGGTCCCACCAAAAGAAAGCGACACAAGTTACGAGCAGAAACAACGGCGCCAAAATGAAGCGCCACTTGAAGCGTTCGAACAAAGCACGATCCCCATAGGCGCGTATCATGCCCGGCAGGTGATGACCCATGGCACCGAAGGCAGCGACAAAGAGATAAATGTCCTGCGGACTCCACTTCGCCTGCGCCAGTGCGAAGGCGGGAATCAGCAGCAGCGGTGTCCCAACGTACAAGATGAGATCCCGCCAGGAACTGAGTATCCACAGCTGCGGCCTGATGGCAGTCGCCGCCCCGGATGGAACGGTTTGCAGACGTGAAAACCCTTGGACCTGCTGCATGAATTCGGGGTCAAGTCTTCCCTAAACCAGCGGTGAAATCAATCCGCTTGTGCCCTGACATGGGAGCGAGAGCAGGACGTCCGTGCGCGCAGCTGTGCGGTCAGGCGCGAAAGACTAAGTGACATGGCGAATCATGCCCGGACAAAAGAAGCGAAGAGAAGCGAGCAAAAGCGCGATTTTTTTTGCATCGCGAGGGACGCTTTCCGCTGTTTTGCGCAGCGTGCGTCCGTATTGCTCGGAAGCGCCTGGGCGTTTTGCGGTGCTGTGCTTGTAATTGTTGTTTGGCTTGTCACCGGACCGACGTTTCATTTCTCGGACACGTGGCAACTGATCATCAACACCGCCACGACAGTCGTCACCTTCCTCATGGTGTTTTTGATTCAGAACACGCAGAACCGTGACGCCAAAGCAATGCACCTCAAATTGGACGAGCTAATTCGCGCCGTGAAAGGCGCGCGCAATCAACTCGTCGATTTGGAAAACCTCTCTGATGACGATCTCAAGAAACTGGAGAAGCAGTTTAAAGGATTGCGAAAACAAGCTGAAGACAGCCGAACACCTTCTGAGAACGGCCAACCCGCGAAATCGCGCTAAAATCAAACCGCCACTATTCAGGCTGGTTTATCGCCGCGGATTGCAAAGTTACCGCACTCGCATCTAATCTCTCGCGCATGACGTCGGTGTGGGAGCTGGCCAACCCGCAATTGCGTGATCTCGCCGTTTACGAGCCTGGGAAACCGATCGAGGAAACGGCGCGCGAACTAGGCGTCGATCCGAGCACAATCATTAAGCTGGCCTCGAATGAAAATCCGCTGGGCCCTTCTCCCAAGGCACTCCACGCGATGCACGCCGCGCTGGAGAATGCGCATCTTTATCCTGACGGCAGCGGATTTTACCTGCGCAAAACAATCGCAGCGAAACTCAGCGTAGCGCCTGAGAACGTGATTCTCGGCAATGGATCAAACGAGGTGATCGAATTCCTCGGGCACGCGTTTCTGAATTCCGGCGATGACGTAATTACGTGTCAGTACGCCTTTATCGTCTACAAACTACTCGCGACCGCTTTCAGTGTGCGCACGATTGAAACGCCAAGTCCGGATTATCAGCAGAACCTGAGTGCAACACTGGACGCGATCACTTCAAGAACCCGGATCATTTTCATTCCGAACCCAAACAATCCCACCGGCACTTTGATCTCGCAGCCCGCGATCGACAGTTTCATATCGCGAGTGCCGGGCAGCATCATTGTCGTTTTTGACGAGGCGTATTTCGAATTCCTCGATGATCCGCCGGACACACTTCGATTTATTCGCGAGGGGCGAAATGTCGTTGTGCTCCGCACGTTCTCGAAGATTCACGGCCTTGCCGGACTCCGCATCGGGTATGCCATCGCACCGCCAGAGATGACCGAAGTGCTTCACAAGACGAGACAGCCATTTAACGTAAACAGCGTTGCACAGGCCGGCGCGATCGCGGCGCTCGATGATGCAGCGCACCTGCGCGACACCAAGCGGGTCACAGCCGAAGGCCGCGCTTATTTGCAGGAACAATTTGCTGACATGCAAATTCCGTTCGTGCCAGCCGCTGCAAATTTCGTGATGGTAAACGTCGGCGACGGTTGCGCAGTGTTCCAGAAGCTGCTGCAGCGGAAAATCATCGTGCGCCCGCTCAAAGGCTACGGTTTGCCTGAATGGGTCCGGATTTCCGTGGGCACAATGGAAGAAAATCGGCAGTTGATCGCGGCGTTGCGAGATATCATCCGTTCGCACTAGAGCGGAGCGAAATCTCAGTCACAAAGCGGAGCAGCAACGCCGGTTTCGAGTTTGCCCTCCGCAGTATTTGGCAACCGAAGCGGTTGCCCTACAATTTGAGTCCAAACGTATGACCGCTTCTGACACCATCGCCGCTATCTCGACTCCGCCAGGTGAAGGCGCGATTGCGCTGGTACGGATTTCCGGCGCGAATGCGATTCAAACAGCAGACAAGATTTTTCGGGGCAAAGAACAACCGTCGAAATTCGCGTCACACGTTCAGCATCTCGGCGAGATTTTCAGCGCGGAAAATCGGTTGATCGATCAGGTACTAGTTTCCGTGCACCGTGCACCGGCTAGTTACACCGGTGAAGATCTGGTGGAGATCAGTTGTCACGGCGGCACCCTCGTTTCCGCGAAAGTTCTCGAAGCATGTCTGCGTGCAGGGGCCAGAGCAGCGCGGCCCGGCGAATTTACCGAGCGCGCGTTTCTCAACGGCAAAATGGATCTCACCCAGGCCGAGGCGGTGATCGATTTGATCCGCGCCCGAACTGATCTGGCGCTGCGTTCGGCCACAGAACAACTCGAAGGCAGACTCGGCGATCAAATCAGGAAGACCCGCGATGAATTGATCGCGCTGCTAGCGCACATCAACGCGTCGATCGATTTTCCGGAGGAAGGCATTGAGCCCGACGAAGACGAAACGCTCTGCGCCCGGCTCGATGCTGTTCGAGACGAAATCGCCGTGTTGCTCGCGACTGCCGATCAGGGTCGTGTCCTGCGCGAAGGCGTGCGCGTGGTGATTTACGGTGTGACAAACGTCGGCAAATCGAGTTTGCTCAATCGCCTGCTTGGCTACGATCGCGTGATCGTTAGCGAGACGCACGGCACGACGCGCGATACGATCGAGGAAACGGTCAATTTGGAGGGTGTGCCGATCCGCTTGCTCGACACGGCGGGCTTACGCGCTTCGGAAAGCGAACTGGAGCGTACCGGAATCGAGCGCACACAGAAATCGCTGCAACTGGCTGATTTGCGGCTGCACATCGCTGATCGCAATTCGCCGAAGCCCGCGCATTTCAACGGCGCGATGAGCGATCCGAACGAAATTGTTGTCTTGAATAAGAGCGATTTGCCGGAGGACAAGGACTGGAAGGATTTCCCGGCATTGCGAATTTCGTGCGTGACCGAAGACGGACTGCCGCAACTGAAAGAGGAAATTCTGGCACGCATTCGCCACCAAAATCTAAGACCGGAAAGCGGGATCGCGATTAATACTCGTCATCGCGATTGTCTTCGCCGCGCCTTGGAATCATGCGATCGCGCGCGCACGGCGCTGGGCGAGGGATTATCCGGCGAGTACGTTGCGGTTGATCTTGATCAAGCGCTGCGCGCAGTGGGCGAAGTCCTTGGCGTCGTGGATGTGGAACAGATTCTCGACTCTGTTTTTAGTCAATTTTGCATCGGGAAGTGACAATAAGTTGAAACATCAGCACAAATGAGGAACGGCTACGAGCTATTCGTTAGGCCGCTACTGTTTTCTTTGGATGCTGAAACCGCGCATCATGTGACGATGCGATTGCTTGGCCAGTCGTCGCAGTTCGATGTCGTGTTGAGCGCGCTCAAGCTTTTTCAGCCGAGGCCGAAACCGATCACCTTATTTGGCCTGAAATTCCGAAACCCTATTGGAGTTGCGGCTGGGCTGGACAAAAACGGTGTTGCTGTTCCTGCGTGGGCGGCGCTCGGATTCGGTTTTATCGAGATTGGGACCGTGACGGCAAAGGCGCAGCCTGGAAACCCAAAGCCGCGCATTTTTCGATTGCCCGAGCAACAAGCGCTGATCAATCGCCTTGGTTTCAACAACGACGGCGCGGACGCGATTGCGCAGCGATTGGCGGCGCTCCGTGTAAGCGGCCGATGGCCGGCCGTTCCAGTGGGAATCAATATCGGCAAGTCGAGAACAACGCCGCTCGAACAAGCGACAGACGATTACCTGTACTCGTTTCGCATGCTGCGGGATTTTGCTGATTACATCACGTTGAATATCAGCTCGCCAAACACACCCGGCTTGCGCGAGTTGCAGGAGCCTGAAAAGCTTTCGGAGTTACTGTATGCCATCGGCAATGAAGCAGGAACAGCTCCAAAACCGCTGGTCGTGAAAATTTCACCCGACCTGTCAGGCACTGAACTGAAATCCATTCTCGCTGTGTGCGAAGAGAACGGCGTCTCGGGAATCATCGCCACGAACACCACGCTGGATCACTCTTCGATTGCGACACAACTGGATCAAGCAGGCGGCTTGAGTGGAGCG
>JBBQRI010000117.1:0-7507 GCA_038214915.1 Chthoniobacterales bacterium | reverse complement strand
ACGGCGACGCTGGCGCATATGCGTAAAAGAACGCTTGTCTGAAGCCGTTCCCACCAGAAATACGTCGCGACCAATCCGAAACCAAAGAACGCGAGCCCATCCCAATTCGGCGCGGCGCTCTTGTTAAACGACAGAAGCAAGTAAAAAACAAACACCGGCAAACCAAACCACATCAGGAACAGGACTTTGAATTGCTGAGTGATGCGCCGCCAGCTTGCGATCACACCCCACGCCAACGCGAGAAACAGCAGCGGCGAATAGACGATGAAGTGTTGACCGAGAAATGAGAGCACCTCAGCCGGATGAAAGCCAAAGCCGCGCTCGAGATTCCCGCGCGAGCGCAAATGCGCCAGTGTGATCCAGGCATGCTGCGCGTTCCACACAATCGGCGGAATCGTGCAAAGAACGAACATCCCGATCAGCAAATACACGCCGGGGCGTTTGAATTCCCGTCGTAGCCGCGGCACGAGCGCCAGAACGACTAACACCGAGATCAATTCGAACGCATTTGTATATTTGCAGAGAAACCCCAGCCCGATTAGCAGACCTGTAGCCGGCCAATACCACGAACCCCGAAAGCGTTCGGGGTTTTCCACCGCGAGCCAGAAGGTAAACATCGCTGCCATCCAGAAAAAAATTGACGGCGCATCGATCGTCATCAGGACCGCGCCAATGTTAAAAATTGGTGTGGTATTCAAACCAATGACTGCCCACAGACCAGCGGTTGCGCCGAACAGGCGGCGCGCAAAATAGAACAGGAGCAGGCTTGTGGCCGCAGCGAGCACAGGACTGAAGAAGCGAACACCAAACTCGGTCGCACCAAAAACAGCGGTGCTCGCGCGTATGGCGAAAGCGATACCAGGTCCCTTGCTGAAGTAGGCGGGCGCCAGCCGCTCCGACCACATCCAGTAATGCGCTTCATCAAAGGAGAGATCTGTCGTTGCCAGAAGTGAAAAACGAATCGCCGTGAGCACAGCGACAAAGAGCCAGACTGCGCGCGTGGTGCTCATGTTGCGTGCGCCGAATTTCCAGGTTGCCCAACGATCAAACTCGGATGGCGCGCAAACACATCTGGAGTCCATTTCCGCGCTGCGACTCTCCAGATTAACTCAAAGAAGCTGAGCAGAAGCAATGCTTCACCGATTCCGAGAAAGAGCGTCGCCACCACGTCGCTGGGCCAATGCGCGCCCAGGTAAATTCGCGAATATCCAACCGCCAGAGCGACCAACCAGTACAGCCAGCCGCGGCGCCGGTAAAACAAAGTAAAGTACGTTGCGGCGATCGTGTTGTTCACAGTGTGTCCAGACGGAAACGACGGTCCCGAGCGAGTGCGATCCGAGGAATCAGAAAACCGAATGACCGGTCTCTTAAAAAGGGTAAGAAACTTTGGCCGGGCTTTTTGTAACTGAACCATTCGAACAGTCTGGACGTGTTTTGGTCTGTGACGGGCTACGCTAGATTTTAATGTATTCGTGACTAGTTCCGCGATTGCAAGAGAGATGACCAGACAGATGACGAGCGCCCGCGATTTGAATCCGCCAAAAACCAGCGCAGCAATTCCAATTGCGACAAGGAACGGCGTCCAAATCTGAGAATCGCTCAACCCCGCCATGAACAAGTCGAGGGTCGGACTCGTCCATTGTTGGTTAATGGCGTGAAAAAGGGACTGCTCCATGCGAATAAAGATCAACCGGATCTAAGTTTTACTCGCTAGCCTTCTAATAAACAAACGCGAGCAAATGACGAAGCACGAATGAGGAATGTCGAAACAAGCTCGAATGCTCAAATGACAAAAATCCGACCGGAGATTTGCCACTCGTCATGTGCATTTCGTCATTACTTCGTCACCCGCCATTCGACATTCGTTATTTGTGTGATGCTCGCAGCACTTTCGGTCTTTGCCGAGCCTCCGCCGTCCGCGAAAGATATTCTCGATTCAGTTCGCATGATTGAGTCGCGCCAGCAGATCGATCTGCAAGGACAGCTTCGTCAGGATGATTTGGTCATTCTGTTTCGCCTGGTCCAGAACGGGCCCCTGATCCGCTATACGTTCACAAATCCGGATGAGACTCTGGAGTTGCGGCTCGGCGAAAACAGCTCACGCCTCGAGCTCGTAAGCGATGCCGGAACGGAAAAAGTGGGCGCGTCGAAGCTCCAGGAAAAAATTCGCGGCACAATTTTGATGTACGGAGATCTTGCATTCAAATTTCTCTACTGGCCCACCGCGCGCGTGTTAGGCGAGGAAAATGTCCGCACCCGGAAATGTTGGAAACTGCAGTTACGCGCACCCTCGCGCGAGTCGTCGTATTCAAACGTGTTGCTGTGGGTGGACAAGGCGAGCGGCGCGCTGATGCGCATGGAGGGCTACGACTGGAATGCCCAACTCATCAAACGCTTTGAGGTAGTGTCCGCGCAAAAGATCGAGGGCCGTTGGTTCTTGAAACAAATGCGCGTCGAACAGCTCCAGCCGGGGACGAATCACGTCGAAGCGCGCGCTTATCTGGAGATTAAGAGATAAGGTCGCCGTCGTGTCCCGAAGGCTTTCGGGAGGCGGCGCAGCGCGCCGACCTACGATTCTAAGCGAATGCGCTAACGCGGCTGATGCTGATCGGATTTCGCGCCGCTCACAACGAGCCTGCGACCAAGAAATTCCTTGTCGTGCAATTCCTCCACGGCGCGTTTCGCTTCCTCGACGGTTTGCATTTGCACAAACGCAAAACCTTTCGAGCGCTGGTTGTGCCGATAGCTTACGACCTCTGCGTTATGCACGTGACCAACGCCATTGAACAAGTCGAAGAGATCGCTCTCGGTGGCGTCGAAAGACAAGTTGCCAACGTAGAGACGCGGCGACGTGACTTCAACCTGTTCTGGCTTCCGCGCGGGTCGCGATGGCTGCGCGCCATTGCGCGGCTGTGCCGGTGCTTTCTTTTTCTCGCCGCCGTTTCCGAAAAATTCGGCAACGCGCTGCCAAAAGGTTTTTTTCTGCGTCTTCGCCGGTTCCTGTGGTCCCCGAAAGCGTTCCTGATTTCCTCTGCGTTGGCCCCCACCGCGCGGGCGGCGTGGGCGTCTTCCTGATGAATAAGAGTTCATGTTGATCCTTAACTGTTTTCCAATTGTCAAAAGGGCGGAGCGCCCCGAAAAGGCTCGGGACACCGTCCGTGGCGCGCGACTCATAAAGAGCCGAATCAAACTCGTTCCAAGCACTCTGCGACGCCGAAGGAAACTCCGCCTCGTCATACCGGGAATGGACTTGTCTCAAAGCGCAAGCCGGCGCTCTCAACGAACGAAACAGTAATGCCGCGAACGTTTGCAGCATCGGTTCAAGAAATCTGAATCGTCGTAGGAACCGGACGCTCGGAAGATCGAAGAAGATTCCCGACATCTCGCGCCCATTATGGCTTGGTTACCACGACATTGCAAGTCAGACGCGTCGGACTGCGCCTCGAATCCAATCATCGCGCAGTGAATACGCTCGCGACTTTAGATACTCTCGCGGGCGCTCGCCGCGAATGGGCCTAACAAAGTAGCGCAATTCGCGTCGGCTCAGCCGCGGTTCATAGCCAAACTCGGACATCAGATCGCGGCAATGCCACTCTACCCAGCCGATCTCATCCTTTGAAAGCTCGCGTTCCCAGCGCGTCACGGGTTCGGTGCTGATTTGCGAAAAGTTTATTCGCGCCGCGGAGTTGCCGCTCCAGAACTGACCCACTTTCGTCGGCGTCAACACTGTCTCCGGATTAAAGTCGATCTCGAGGTACCCGCAAACTTCTTCCATCATTCTGGCTGGTTCATGCACCAGCCGCTCGTACTGGACGACCAGTCCAGGAACTTCCGCGTCGCGGACGCGCCTGGCCAGTTTCGCAGCGACCCGCCAATGCGCGATCACGTAGTAAGTAGAGAACCGTCCGGTCTGCCTTGTTTTTTCGAGCGCGATTTGCGCCGCGAGAATGGCGCGCGGGTCCCGTAGCGTAACCAGAATTTTTGCATGCTGAAACCGAGTGAGGACCGCGTTGACGTGATTACGATTGGCCGGAGTCTTCTCCACCCAGCGCGTGATCGTATCAAGCGAGCGCCCAAGCGCCACCGCGTACGCTTTCACCATGAGCACCAGCAAATCCTCCTGCGCGTTCGCAGGATCGAATGCAGCGCGCTCAAACGTCTGGAGAAATTTCTCGCGAGGAAATGTTGCGTAACTGCGTTTGCCCCACTTGCACGGGCCGCCGAACAGCACGTTGGAGAGCGACTGTTTGGTCAGATAATCAAACTGCGCCCGGCGGCCGCGCGGCGCATATTTGGTCAGGACCGTGGGGAAATATGCTGTTTCCTCGGGCAACACGAGCAGTTCGGGATGACTGTCGAGCAACGCCACCAAAAGCGTGGTGCCCGATTTTGCCTGGCCGGCAATAAAACAAGCGCGCTGCTCAAACGGCAGTTCGGAAATCACTAGCCGAGATTACAACAGCAACAGGCGAAATGATAATTCACACCCACCCGAAATGAGACGATGCAGAGGACTACTTCGTGGTTTTGTCGCTAGGGCGCGTCACTCCGTGCGCGCCGTTCCTTGGGTACGCAGAAACCACTCAACGAACTTGGGCAAGCCTTCGCTCAACTTCGTTGTCGGACTGTAGCCAAGTAATTTTCTCGCCTTCGAAATGTCGGCATATGTACGCGGCATATCGCCAGGTTGTTCCGCGAGGCGATTGATTTTCGCTTTTTTTTCGACGGCTCTTTCAATCGCCAAAATGAGATCTTTCAGCTGAATCGTCTGACTCTCACCGAGATTAAAGACGTCATAAAGCGGGCCATCGTAATTGAACGCGGCCATCGTGCCTTGAATGGTGTCATCGATGTAGGTGTAATCGCGCTGCGTGCTGCCATCTCCAAACTGATCGATCGGTTGCCCGGCGTAAATGCGTCGGGTGAATTGATGAATCGCCAGATCGGGACGCTGCCGCGGGCCATAAACAGTGAAATACCGCAGCGCTACGACCCGCATCTGGTAAAGGTGCGAATACGTCGCGCAAAGAAATTCGCCTGCAATTTTCGTGGCGCCGTAGGGGCTAAGTGTCTGCGTGAGATGTTCCTCCTCGGAAAATGGGACCGTCTTTGAAGCTCCGTACACCGATGAACTGGAGGCGAAGATAAATCGCTGAACTCCCGTCACCCGTGCTGCCTCGAGGAGATGCAATGTCCCGATGACGTTCGTGTCGTAATAAAGCCGCGGGTATTGAATGGACGGTCGAACGCCAGCGCGGGCAGCCAGGTGCACGATGGCGTCTACTTTTTCGCGGCCAAACACAGTTCGCACCGAGTCGTTCTCTCGAAGATCGACGTGGCAAACGGTTACGTCTTTTGCAAAATGAGCAATGTTCGCGTGCTTGATCTGCGGATCGTAAAAATCATTGAAATCATCCAGGATGATGACTTTATGCCCGCCAGCGAGCAGCTTCTCAACCAGATGCGACCCGATAAAGCCGGCACCGCCTGTGACTAGGATTCGCATAAGGCAAGAAGTTGAACCACGAAGGGCACGAAGTGCACGAAGAAAATTGTAGGGCGTCTGTTTGAGACGAATGTTAACGGCCGGGAAGCCGTCACGCCTCGATTGCTAGAAGTTGCGCCAGTGCAGTAGCAAATAAATCCAGTTTAGCGCGAGCGCAGAGATGACTGAGACACGCAAAAATGTTTTTGCGCGCTGCGTCGAAAGATGGATCCGCAGTCGCGGAGTACGCGCTACGACTGTTGCAAGCGCGTATACGTCGAACCCAATGACACCGCAAAGAACTGCGAACACGAATGGGTTCCATTGCCATGCCGCAAGAAAATTGCCGTGAAAGAATTGGATACCGCATCGCGTCATTCCGCATGTGACGCACGGCAGGTTGGTTAGGGCGTGAAACACGCAGTGCGGCCACGGCAACCCGAGCGTCAACCAGACAGCTGCAAAGCCGAGCGATAGCACCGAGGCGCTCAACCAAATCAACTCGGGGTCAAGTTCGCCCGGAGCAAGCCGCCGAACAGAAAACTGCATTTGCCGACCGTTAATGATGCGACGCAGTCCAGGCGCCCATCGCGCCAAACATGAATGCGATAAGTAATCCGCCGCCGCAACAAACTATCAGCGGAAGGAAAACTGCCAGAACGGCGCGGCCGGTGTCGGTTTCATGAGCGCGCGCCAAGCCGATGCAGTTGCAAACGAGCGCCCAAACGAGGGAAATCAATCCACCGCAAAGGGGTATGATCTGCAAAGGACCAGCGGAGCCTTGAGTAAATGCCAGGACCCGGAACGTGGTTTCAAACGAGTGGTTAGCGCCGCCAACTATCATCAAACCGACGTGCGCGAGGGCACTCCAGATGAAAAGAAAGATCACGATGAACAGAGGCAACAAGATGACCATTGCAACCGAGCCGATTCCCATCCCGGTCATCGCGGCAAGACTGTTATTCCGGTCCGCAAATAGGCCGATGGATTGGAAGCCGAGCGAGAACAGAAACGCCACAATCCCGCCCACGGATCCACCGATGAGCGCGTAGATGAGCGGCTCGCCCAAGCCGCCTTCGCGCTTCATCACACTGAATGCTTCGGCTGGACGAGTAAGCACCATTGTCAGCGTCTCGATGAACGCGTTGAAGAAGCCGCGCTCTTGCCGGTGCTCCCACGGCAGACCGGTCCGCCCCGCGACAGTTGTTAACGTCGGAGCTGCGCCGGGCTGGACAGGCGGGACGACAGGTGCAGCGGCCCCTCCGAACTCTTGGAACTGCGAGAGCGGCTGCCAAGTGGCCATACCCTCGCGCCAGCCAATGTCGGTTGGCGCAAAGCGGCCAGCGCTCAACCCTTCGCGAACTTCCTGCTCGGAGAAAACACCCAAACTCGTTGTGCCCCGATTAACATGAATCATCGCCATAATGCGTCGTTGTATTAAGGCGCGACGGTAAAGTCAATGCGCTTCGACCACGCTGAAACGTTGAAACGTTAAGTCGGCAAAACAAAACTGCGTTGTCATTCTGAGCGAGGCAATCTCTGATTATGATTCACGCGGCGCTAAGCAGACTGATCCAGCGCTCGCCAGAAATACCATGCCGCAACGGAGCGATACGGACGCCACTTCTCGCCGTGCTTCATCAGCTCTTTCGGCGTGGGAAGTTTCCGTTTGCGAAAAGTTTTGGCGAAGCCTTTCTGCACTCCGTAATCGTCGACTGGCCAAACATCCAAACGGCCAAGGTCAAACAGCAGAAGCATCTCCACAGTCCACCGCCCTATGCCACGCACTTGCGTAAGACGCGCTATGATTTCGTCATCGCTCATTCGGAGAAGCGCGCGTCTGGATGGCACGGTGCCGTCGAGTGTCTTCGCCGCGAGATCTTTTATTGCCGCGGTTTTGGAACGCGAAAGACCAGCGGCGCGAAGTTTCTCATCCGGTGTAGTAAGAACTTTTGCGGGGTCGAGCCATTTTGTTTTTGGATAAAGCGCGCGGACCCGGCCCCAGATTGTTGCGGCGGCTTT
>JBBQRI010000116.1:0-7578 GCA_038214915.1 Chthoniobacterales bacterium | reverse complement strand
TTGTACTCCGCCAAAGCGAAAGGAGTTGGATCGGACTGATGGTCCCAGTGGGCCATGGCGCGATGCAAATACCAGGTGCCGGCCTCAAGATTTGTCTTTGGTTCGAAAAGTTGATCCGGATTGAAACCGGCGATCTTATTTTCGCGCGCCCATTCGTTGGCCGCTCGTTCGGTGACCTGCATCAGGCCGCGCTCTCCATGGCTGCCTTGCTTTTTTGGATCGAACCGGCTCTCACGCCAGACGACGGCTTTCACCAGCATCGGATCCAGATGATGTTTTAACGCAACGGTACGGATGAGCGGGTCGTACAGATGAAATCGGGCCGGGCTCATCCATTCGTAAAATGCGTACAGCGGGTCCCCTGATTTCACCGCGAGATAAGCAAAGGCCGCAGCGATTGCCAGCAATACGCAGAGAATCAATTTGAAAAGGATTTGTATCATTCGAGTCATGCTACAATAGCCGATTACAAAATTACGGGCACGAGCACGAGCATGAATTATGAGCATGGGGCGCGCTACATTCGGGTCATCGTTGATCGGGCAATTCATCGCGAGCTCGATTATTCGGTGCCGGAAAATTTAGCTGGGCGCGTCGGAGTCGGCTCGCGCGTGCGGGTGCCGTTCCGGGATAAATCGGCGCTGGCCACAGTCGTTGCGATCCTCGAGCACAGTGACGCTAAAGGCATTCGGCCAATCGAAGCCATAATCGGGGAAGCGCCGGCCTTGAGCGAGCACGTGCTTGAACTGGCGAGGTGGATCGGCACTTACTATTGCTGCCCGATCGAAACGGTGATGCGCAGTATACTTCCGCAAGTGATCCGGCGCGCGGAAGTCAGCTGGAAAAAACAGTTGTTCGTGCAACCTGGGCGCAACCTCGACCAAGGCGAAATCGAAAAACTGCGAAGACGCGCACCGCGGCAGGCGGAACTCTTGCAGGCGATTTCGAAGCTGGAAAAACCGATACGCGCGGCGGAGCTCCTGCGGCAAACCTCGCTTGATAACCAGACGTTGCGCGCGCTCGTAAAGCGCGGTCTCGCCGAATTGCGCGAAGAAGCTGTGGTGCGCGATCCGCATGGCGACGAACAATTCATCGCAACGTCGAATCTGGTTCTGAACGAGGAGCAAACGCACGCATTAAATGAAGTCGAGCAAGCACTCGACGCACCTGAAAACGCGCGTCCGATTTTGCTCCATGGCGTCACGGGTTCCGGCAAAACGGAAATTTATCTGCAGGCCATCCGCGGGGCGCTCGACCACGGACGCACGGCAATTGTTCTCGTCCCCGAAATCTCGCTTACGCCGCAAACGGTGGAACGCTTCAAAGGCCGGTTCGCGGAGGCGCAGGACGACGTCGCTGTTTTGCATAGTCATTTGTCCGAAGGCGAACGCCACGATGAATGGCACAAAATTCATTCCGGCCGCGCCCGGATCGTGATCGGCGCGCGCAGCGCTGTCTTCGCGCCTCTGAAGAATCTCGGACTAATCGTTGTCGATGAAGAACACGAAACAACTTACAAACAGGAGGAAGCCCCACGGTATCACGCGCGGGACGTCGCAGTCGTGCGCGCGAAGATCGAAAAATGCGTGGTCGTTCTGGGAAGCGCCACGCCATCGCTGGAGAGTTATCGCAACGCCGCGATCGGAAAGTACCGACTCGTTACACTCACGCAGCGCGTGGATCAAAAGCAGATGCCGCTCATTCGTGTTGTCGATCTGCGCCAGGAACGACGGAAGGGAAAAAAAGCCGCCATTCTGTCCGAAAAATTGTCGCAAGCCATCGCCGATCGCCTCGAGAAACGAGAACAGACGATCTTGTTTTTAAACCGACGCGGTTTTTCCACGTCGTTGCTGTGCAGCAATTGTGGCGAGGCGCGAAATTGTCCGAACTGCAGTGTCGCGCTCACATTTCACCGGCAGCCCGCAATCGCTGGACGATTGAGCTGTCATTTGTGCGGGCACACCGCCGCTGTTCCAAAAAAATGTCCGGCATGCGGACAAGACGCGTTGATTTATCACGGCTTCGGCACTGAGAAAGTGGAATCAACAGTCGCCCAATTTTTCCCCAAAGCCGTGGTGTGCCGAATGGACGCGGATTCGATGACCCGCAAGGAAGCCTATCGCGAAACCTTGCGGAACTTTCGAACCGGGAAGATCGACATTCTCGTTGGTACACAAATGATCGCTAAAGGTCTGCATTTCCCGAACGTGACGCTTGTCGGTATCATCAACGCCGATCTCGCCCTGCATCTGCCCGATTTCCGCGCCGGCGAACGCACTTTCCAACTTCTCACACAGGTGGCGGGACGCGCCGGCCGCGGCGAGACACCGGGTCAAGTTTTCGTGCAAACTTACACGCCGTTCAGCCCCTCGATTCAGTTCGCGCGGCATCACGATTTCACCGGCTATTTCCAGCAGGAGCTCGAATTCCGTGAACGCTGCGATTTCCCGCCATTCAAACACGCGATCCTGATCACCGTGCGTTCTGCTCACGAAGGCCGCGCCAAACTTTCGGCCGAAACCCTGAAGCGTCGCTTAAGCGAAGCGTTGCCCGAAGAATTCATTTTGGGCGACGCAACTCCCGCGCCATTGGAGAAACTTCAAGGCCAATTTCGTTTTCACATCCTGATCCGCGGCGAAGCCATCATGCGCCTGAGCCGACTCGTCCGCGAAACTCTCGACAAGCTCCCTTTCCCCGAAGACGTCACCGTCGCAGTGGATGTCGATCCGTATCAGTTGATGTAATTCCGAGGACCGGGCCTCTGTGTCAGACGCTGATCGATTCGACTCGGCACCCGCCGCGGCGGGTGCCCGACAGAGCGAACCAAGGAAAACCGAAATCAGTACGCCGTGCAAATTTCTGTGCATATCCGATTTTGTTAAAGCATCTTCGAGCAATTCCCTAATAAGTTTGAATAACCTTGAATAACTGCCGGTCTGCTTTCGACAACGAACCTTCTCGTTGCAGCGCACAGATATTATCAACAGCTCTTTTGCCCCCAAATTTGCGAGGGCAGCCGCCGAGACAGATCCGTGTTATTCACGTCGCTAAGAAGAAGAAATTATATAAAGGAAAATTCAAATCATCTTCTTGTTGTGTGAAAAACTTTCTCGCTAACGGATGAAACCGTTTCGTGTTCTCGATCCAAATCTTCCTAGTCGCATGGCGCGCGGTCTTTGTGCATTGGCTGTCATGACCAAAGCGCCGCAAGCCGGTCGAGTAAAAACGCGATTGATCCCGCCGCTAACCCCGGAGGAAGCCGCGGAACTAAACAGATGTTTTCTGCGCGACACAGCAACTGCAATTTCAACCGCCTGTAGCCGTCGCCGTGCGGGCGACAGAAGTAAAACGCGATTAACACCTGAGCGCCACGCTTCCCGCAGCGAAGCGGCTACAGCGCGCGCATGCGGAATTGCAGTTTACACACCCGTCGGCGCTGAGTCGGCCTACACTGATGTTCTGCTGGCCGATTTCAGCTTGTTGCCGCAACGCGGCGATGAATTCGGTGAGCGTCTGTATTTCGCCGTCGAGGATTTGTTCAAATGCGGTTTTGATTCGTTGTGTCTGATTGATTCCGACAGCCCAACTGTGCCCGCGGAAAACTTTGAAAAAGCTGTTGAACTGCTAGGCAGGAGCGAGGATCGCGTTGTGCTCGGTCCGAGCGACGACGGAGGGTATTACTTGATTGGAGTGAAGAAACCTCACCGGCACTTGTTCGAGCAAATCGATTGGAGCACCGAACGCGTGCTTAACCAGACAATCCAGCGCGCAACCGAGATCGGAATAGAAGTCAAACTTCTACCGACCGGGTATGACATTGATGACGACGCGAGTTTGCGCCGTTTGTGCAACGAATTACTGACCGATACGACCTCGGCAGATATCGCGCCGCACACTCGGGAATTTCTCGCGAGCTTCGTAGAGCGAAAGAAATTGTAAGGCTGACGCTCCTCTGCCGAACGAATTGTTGAAGCCGCGCTCGCCGCGGCGAGCGCCGAATGGCAAAATGGAATGGAATGAAACGCGCACTCGTCACTGGTGCCGCGGGTCTGATCGGCTCGCACGTTGTCGATCTTCTCGTGCGCGAAGGTTGGCAGGTGCGTGCGCTGGATAATCTCGAGCCGCAAACGCATCGCCGCGGAAAGCCGGCATGGATAAATCCCAAGGCGGAATTCATCGAGGGCGACATGCGGAATCGCGATGCGATTACTGCTGCGCTCGATGGGATCGAGGTTGTTTTTCACCAGGCCGCGTACGGCGGTTACATGCCGGAGATCGCGAAATTTGTGCACGTAAATTCGCTGGGCACGGCACAGATGCTAGAAGTCATTCGAGAGAAAAATTTGCCGATCAAAAAGATCGTCGTTGCCAGCTCGCAGGCCGTTTATAGCGAAGGCGCGGGCGAATGTCCGAAGCACGGATTGGTCTTTCCGAGCGTCCGACCGGTCGAGCAATTGCGTCGTGGCGATTGGCAGGTGCATTGCCCGATTTGCGGCGCGATCACAAAAAGCGTTCCCACACCGGAGAACGCGCCGGTCGGTGGCGAAACCGTTTACGGGCTGACGAAAGTTGACCAGGAGCGGCTCGTGCTGCTCTGGGGAAAGCAGACCGCTATTCCCACAGTCGCGCTGCGTTACTCGTGCACGTACGGTCCGCGCCAATCGATCTTCAATCCATACACGGGCGTGATTGCGATTTTTTGCACGCGTCTGCTGAATAATCTGCCGCCCGTGCTTTACGAAGACGGCGAGCAAACGCGTGACTTTTCCTTCGTTGAAGATATCGCGCGCGCGAATTTGCTCGCGGCACAAACGGACAAGCTCGATGGCTTACCTGTAAACATCGGCAGCGCACATGGCGCACCGATTCGCGAAATCGCGGAACAACTTGCCGACATTCTAAGGATCGATATCGCGCCTGAGATCAACGGTGAATTTCGCCCCGGCGAAATGCGCCATCTCACCAGTGATACCACGCTAGCGCGATCCGCCGGTTACAAACCAACCCTCGATCTCAGCGAAGGCATCTCGCGTTATATCGACTGGATCAGAAAGCAGTCGGACATTCGCGATTACTTCAGCGAAGCAAGCGACATCTTGAAGAACAAAGGCATTGTTCATCGCGTGGCCAGATGAAGCTTGCCAGCAGCATTCCCGATTTTGACACACCGGTCGTCGAGCATGCGCGGAAGGATTTTCCGCTACTGGACGCGGATATGACGGTTGGCGAAGCGCTGGAGCGGATCCGGCGCGAGGGCGTAGGCGAGCGCGTGATTTATTTTTATGCGATCGATGAAGAGAAGCGACTCATCGGCGTCGTGCCGACCCGGCGCCTGCTGACCGCGCCACTGGAAACCGCACTGCGCGACGTGATGGTGCGGCGCGTCGTGGCTGTTCCGGCGAAGGCAACGGTGCTCGACGCGTGCGAGTTTTTCGTGCTTTACAAATTCCTCGCATTCCCGGTGGTGGACGAGCAACGCCGTGTGGTTGGAATCATCGATGCGAACCTGTTTGCCGAGGAAATTTTGGAAGCAGGCGATACTGAGGATCAGTCCCGCAGTCGCGAGGCTGTCCCGGTCGGTCCGGAGTTTTTTGCGGCGCTCGGTTTTCGCCTCGAACAAATCCGTGGTGCATCGGCGTGGCGCGCCTTTCGATTCCGCTTCCCTTGGCTGCTCGTCACGGTGACAGGCGGAACGCTCTCGGCCATTCTGGCGGGCTTTTTCGAGACAACACTGGCTGGCACACTGATCATTGCATTTTTTCTGACGATGGTGCTGGGTCTAAACGAAAGCGTGAGCATACAATCGATGAGCGTGACGATTCACGCGTTGCGCTCAGTCAACGTGACTTGGGATTGGCTCGCCTCTGCGTTCCGGCGTGAACTGGGAACGGCAGTGCTTCTCGGCGTTTCCTGTGGGTTCGTCGTCTGCGTCATCGCCTGGGTGTGGCGCGACGATCTGCGTGCGGCAATTGTTATCGGCGGAAGCATTGCGCTCTCGCTAGTCACGGCATGCGCGCTGGGCCTGGCTGTGCCTTCCCTTCTGCATCGGTTCAACCTCGATCCCAAAATTGCCGCAGGCCCTGTCACGCTCGCGTTGGCCGACTTCATTGCGCTGGTGATTTATTTCACAAGCGCGTGGCTCGTTTTGCGATGAGCAAGGCGTCCATTGTTATCCCCGCGCTAAACGAGGAGGAACCGATCGCCGGCGTGGTTCGCGAATGCCTTGCAACCGGCGTGCCCGACGAAGTGATTGTCGTTGATAACGGCAGCACCGATCGGACAGCCGAGCGGGCGCGTGAAGCTGGAGCGCGCGTCATAACTGCGCCGCGGGGTTACGGACGAGCGTGCGCGGCAGGCGCGCGCGCGGTTTCGGCGGAATGTGACATCGTAGTGTTTCTCGATGGCGATGGAAGTGACGTTCCAGTGTTCATACCGCAGATGGTGGAACCGATCGCGCGCGGAACGCTCGACTTCGTCATCGGCTCGCGGACCCGCGGAAAACGCGAGCCCGGCAGTATGAATTTCCAGCAAATTTTGTCAGGGCGAATTGCCGGATGGATTCTCCGCCCGCTTTACGGCGTTCGTTACAGCGACATGTGTCCGTTTCGCGCTATCCGCCGCGACGCGCTGGAGAAACTTGGGATGCGTGAGGAAACTTACGGTTGGAATTTGGAGATGCAGATGAAAGCGGCGCGCGCGGGACTACGGGTCCTCGAAATCCCGGTCGACCATCGCCGCCGCGCAGGTGGCGAATCGAAGGTTTCAGGGACGCTGCGTGGCACGTTCGTTGCCGGGACGCGCATCATCGCGACGCTGGTGCGCGTGGTGCTTGGGTAGCTTGGATCGGGAATCAAATCATTTCAGTCTTTTGATGAAAAATGAGAGGCATGAGGGGTCTCACGGGAGAACCACAGCGCAATCCCCGTGATCGTCAGCGCGCCCGCCGCATACAGCGCGATGGAGAAGGGTGTCTTGAACTCACGTAACAGAGTCGCGAAAATTGCGGGCGCGATTCCACCGCCGACGAGTCCAGCCAGCGTGTAAGCCATCGAAGAACCCGCAAATCGCACACGGATTGGAAACTGCTCGGTGATGAAAGCGGCCTGAGGGCCGTACATCATTGCGTGAGCAATCAACGCGACGACTATGGCAAGCGTAATCAGCAGCGGTTGACGCGTGTCGAGCAGCACAAAGAACGCGAACACCCACATCATAGTTAAGACTACTCCTGCGCCGTACACGGCACGGCGTCCGAGCCTGTCCGACAAAGCACCGAAGAACACCTCCGAGAGCACGTTGAAAACGAGACCGATTGACAACGAAATCAACGCAAGTGGCTTGGGTAAGCCGAGCACTGTTGCCAAGTAACTCAGTGAAAAAACCACCACCAGTGAGAACCAAACATCCGGGCCGAGACGCACACCAATTACGCGCAACAAATCGCGCCAATGTAGTTTCACCACCTCGCTGATTGGTGCTTGTGACTTGAGCTGGCTCCGATGCAGTTCTTGATAGACCGGCGTCTCTGCGACGCCTCGCCTGATCCAGAGTCCGAACCCAACGAGGAAAACACTCGCC
>JBBQRI010000115.1:0-7675 GCA_038214915.1 Chthoniobacterales bacterium | reverse complement strand
AACTCTCGCCGAACGCGGAGTTTTGATGTGGGGTCGCCCCGAGGCCGCCGTGACTTTCGTCGAGAATCACGACGTGGTCCGCGACAGTCCGATCATCAACGACAAGCTGCTGGCATACGCGTTCATCCTCACTCACGAAGGTTATCCCTGCGTCTTTTGGCAAGATTACTTCAATTGGAACCTCGCTCAGCCGGAAAATCAGAGCGGCATCGACGCGCTGATCAAAGTCCACGAACAAAATGCTGCTGGCCCAACGCAAGTTCTGTATGCAGATGACGATCTATATGTCATGCAACGCCCAGGTGCCGGCGACCAAAGAGGGCTGATCTTTGCTCTGAATAACCGCGGCAGTTGGAACGGGAAATGGGTTCAGACGCGATGGAATAATACGCGTTTGGTTCCTGCAGCGTGGCGCGGCCGTGATGATCTCGGCGCGCCGCAGGACAAATGGACTAGCGATTCCGGTTGGGTCGATCTCTGGGCGCCACCGCGCGGCTACGCTGTGTACCTGCCTGCGTAAAAGCACACAAGTGTCTCCTAACACGTGCGGTCCCCGGGAGGTGCGCTATATTGGTGTCGGGGTTCGTGAATGCATTTCGCGACCGAATTCTGGTTGACCCGGTTTTGCTTTCAGCACGCGCTCGGAGGCATTTACCTCATCGCGTTTCTGATCGCTGCTAATCAGTTCATCCCGCTGCTGGGCGCCCGCGGGCTGCAACCGGTGCGACTTTTCGTGCGCCACGTTCCGTTTCGCCGCGCACCGAGTTTGTTTTACATTAAGTGTTCGGACCAGTTCATCACTGCAACGATTTGGTGCGGCGTTGGGTTGTCGATTTTCACCCTCACGGGCTTCTCGGAATCGTTCGGACTCGGCGTGTCGATGCTCACCTGGGCGTTGCTCTGGATCATCTACCTCTCACTCGTGAATGTGGGCCAGACGTTTTACGCATTCGGTTGGGAAACGATGCTGACCGAGACGGGTTTCCTGGCAATTTTTCTCGGCTCGTCAGACACGCAGCCGCCCGTCGTTGTGATGTGGCTGATCGTGTGGGTGCTTTTCCGCACGATGTTCGGAGCGGGCATGATCAAGGTGCGAGCGGACCCGTGCTGGCGCGATCTCACTTGCCTTTTTTATCATTACGAAACGCAGCCGCTGCCGAACCCGCTGAGTTGGTATTTGCATCATGCGCCACGCTGGTTTCACAAAGCCGGCGTGTTGTTCAATCACTTCACTGAGCTCATCGTGCCGTGGTTCTACTTCGTGCCCGCGCCGCTCTGCTACTGGGCCGGCGCAATTACCATCGCGTTTCAAATCACGCTGATCCTGAGCGGCAATCTCTCGTGGCTCAACTATATCACGATCGTGCTTTGCATTCCGTGTTTCGACGACCGCTT
This sequence comes from Chthoniobacterales bacterium, assembly GCA_038214915.1. Lineage (GTDB taxonomy): Bacteria > Verrucomicrobiota > Verrucomicrobiia > Chthoniobacterales > UBA10450 > Udaeobacter. Next base: position 6,280 of record JBBQRI010000115.1, on the reverse strand, counting down.
CCTCTCGCGCTTGCTCTCGATCCCCCACTCTGTGTCCGATCACCTAAACGTGCCGCACACAATCGCGGTCGGCTTCGTCACCGCGATTGTGCTGGCGCTCAGTTGGCGACCGGCGCGGAATTTGTTCTCGCGTCGGCAATTCATGAACGCCAGCTTCGAGCCGTTGCACCTGGTCAACACCTACGGCGCGTTCGGCGCCGTGACGCGCGAGCGACTCGAAGTCGTGATTAAAGGGACTGACGCAGAAGTTGCTGATGCTTCAGCTCAATGGCGCGAATACGAGTTCAAGGGAAAACCCGGCGACGTGAACCGTCCGCCTTGCATCGTCTCGCCGTACCATTGGAAGCTCGACTGGCAAATGTGGTTCGCCGCCATGCCGCCGCCTGACTTGCACCCGTGGTTCCTGGCGCTTGTCCAACGACTGCTCGAAAACGAAAAGCGAATTGTTCGGCTCTTTGCACACACCCCATTCTCCGATGCGCCGCCAAAATTTATTCGCGCAGATTGGTATCGCTACCGCTTCACGAATCCAGGTGAGCGCGGTTGGTGGACGCGCACGTTTGTGGCCGAATACCTGCCTGCGGTCACGCTTCCTCGCACCCGCGACGCTGTTCGCGAATAACGACCTGTGAAGTAGTGCAACGTCTCGGCGCTGCCACGCTACTACAACGCCATGTCGCCGGCGAACTCTTCAAGAAAATCATTGACGGCCGGTTCGTAATCAGTCGGATGCAGCATCCGCTGGCGAAGCGCACCGAGGTGATGCGGGAAATTTGCGACGCAGGATTCATGCGGCCTCACGGCACCAACAAGATTTTTCCTGTGTATGGATCTCTCACCGCAGACCCTGGCGCAAAGGCGCTGACGTCAATGTAGTTTGCCTCGGGTGAATAAGGACTTGTGACCATTCCTTTATGACCTGGTACCGGAATTCCATAGGGCATATCTCCCTTTGCTTTCTCTGGAGGGACAGCTGCAGCGCGCAGTACAACGACAGTGGGAATAACCTTCTCCTCTTTTACAACGACTGTGGGCTCTTCGACTGGAGCCGGCGACGCGTCGGTAGTAGTTAAGTTTCGCGACCTCGGGCGACGCGCGGCACGTTTCGTCTTCTTCTCGGTTGGATTGGGCGTAGGGCGAGGCTGGAAAGCCTTCGAAACGGACTGGCCGACTTTCTTGAAAAAGTCTCCGACCGGTTCGGCGTTTACGCACCCTGCGCTTAAAAGGAACAGCGCGGCCACTGGCAACAAAATCCAGCGCGAACGACTAAAACGGTTGATTAGCTTTTCAGCGTTCAATGTGAAGGTGAGATTTTCCGTCAGGATCGGGGTCTAAGAGAAGCAAAATTTCGCTGCACATTACCTTTTGGCGTCCTTATCAAAATGGATAATGCAACCGCAGCAACTGCGGTGCATCGCCAACCGACACAGCAAAGATTTCGGTATAATCGTCCTCAGGAATGCTGACCGGCGTTGCGATCCCAAGCGCTTTGAGCAGGTCCGGGATCGTGTTGCCATGTCCGACGACGAGTGCGTTGCTCTTCAATGCACGTAACTTCTCGACAAGTGCGCCCATATCATTTGCAGGAATCACTGTGGGACTGACGTGCGCAGCTCTCGATGTTGGTGCCGCAGTTTCCTGCGTGCGCTTGAATTCGGTAACGAACACGGACGTAATCTCTGAATCTTTCAGAATATGCGCTAACGCATCCGCGCGTTTTTGTCCCTGGACAGATAAATCAGGATCTTTACCGCCAGTGCTCGCCTTCTCTGCGTGACGAACAATAAAGACAACCGGTGCACCGTTAGCGTACGGTACCAGCAACAGGGGAATCGAAAGAATCAAAGCAAGATGTTTCATTCTGAAAAAGCCGATCTCAGAAAGTCTATTGATAACAGCTGATGGGAATTAATCGCGCCATCCAGGTGATTGGCCTCATATTCTGCACATTTCTTCCTCGCCAGCTCGCACTCCCCTCTCCTGATTCGACTCTCAATGAAGCGCGAGCTATCACTCGGCGCGAGTGTTTAGTGACGCGCGCTTGCTGCGGCCGTCACCAGTCCAAGTGCCGCTCAGTTTCATCGGTGATTCGCCACGTCGTCATTGATCTGCGTTGAGATCTTGCCGCCCTCTGGATTCATCAAATATCATCGGCACATGTTGCGAACCATCACTTTGTTTCTCGCGTTAACTGCGACTGCTTTTGGACAAAATTCAGCGAAGGATGAAGCACAGATCTGGGGGTTGGAAAAGGCGTACTGGGAAGACGTGAAAGCCAACGACCTGGAGAAGTATCGGGCGCTGTGGCACGATAATTTTGTTGGCTGGCCATTTGTCAGCCCCGCACCCTTACGAAAGGATCACATCACCGATTGGATTACTTCGAACACGTCCAAAGGAATCAAGCTCCAGTCCTACTCGATCGAGCAGCTCACGATTCAGGTAACGGGCGACATCGCGATCAATTACTATCGAATTAATGCAACGTGGGCGAACAGCACAGGCGCCGAAGTTAGGACGGACAGATTGCGGATTACGCACACGTGGACTCGAACTCACGGCACGTGGCAAATCATCGGTGGCATGTCCTCGCCCGTGAATGCAACTGGTCAGTAGCAACAGAACTCATTCGTCCCCAAAAAAAGGCCAGGCCGAAAAAACGACCTGGCCTTCTGGGCGAAACCGCCCATAAATTGCCGCGTCCCAGAGCTACTTGCTGCTGGTTTTCCCCATCGGTGGAGTGACGACCTCCTTGTGTTGCGCACAAGCCCCAAGTCCCACAGCAGTGACCAAAAGAGCCACGACCATAATCGTTTTCAATAGTTTCAATCTATCTCGCCTCCTTTCGCAGCAGGTTGCTCCGGTCTGTTTAGGCAAGGAACAACGGGGAAGCAATGCTTTTCTTAAGTTTTTTGAGCCCTGTGGCCGACGGCTTTATTTCGAGTAGCCGGTTGTCCCCGCGCTTGTGGTCACAGTCTCTTTCCTTTGAGCGCAAGCACCAAAGCTCAAAGCAGTGGCCAAAACGGCCACGATCACGATCGCCTTTAGAAGTTGTTTCAATCTATATCGCCTCCTTTCGTTGCAAGCTGCACTGCCCGTGTAGGATCACACGGACAACAACGTATTTGTCAAGTTTTTTGGATGTATTGGCAGGCGATTCAATCCAAACCCCCAAGTTCGCGCCACTCAGGATCTCATCAGGTCGACGCAGATGCTTTAAAATCACGCCTCGATTACCACCGGCGTACCCTCGTTCACCATTTCGAACAATTCGATCACGTCCTCGTTACGCATTCTCACGCAGCCATGACTCGCGGCCGTACCGATTTTGTCCTCGTGTTGGGTGCCATGAATGTAAACGAAGCGGTCGCGCGTATTCGCATTCTGCTCGTCCAATCCGTCGAGCCACAAGATACGCGACATCACCACGTCCTCTGTGGGAGGAAGCCCTTCGTCGGCCTGAAGCGGAATACGGCCCACAAAAACGGTTCCGTTCGGCATATCGCTTCCGATCTTCTTCGCCACGCAAAAACGGCCGATCGGCGTTTTGAAGCTTCCCTCCTCCGTCCCAATACCGAACTGCGAAGTGGAGACCGGGTACGTCCGGATCGGCTGTTCGTTTTCTTTGACGGTGAGTTGCTGGTCTCGAATTGAAACGTGAATGCTCTTCATTTGAATTTTTCTGCTAGCGACAAATTTCTCTTACAGCGTTACAATCGACATGCTCATGGGAGGTTATCACATCGCCGTCGTGGGCGCGACCGGCGCCGCCGGTACTGAATTGTTGCGCGTACTGGAACGAAGAAGTTTTCCGGTCGCACGTCTGCGTCCGATTGGTTCGGCGCGTTCAGTCGGGAAATCCGTGCAATTCTGCGGTGACTCGATCCCGGTAGAAAAACTCGATGCCGGATCGTTCGAAAAAATCGACATCGCTTTCTTCAGCGCGGGCGGTGACGTTTCCCGAAAGTATGTCCCAATCGCGTGCCAGGCAGATGCCATTGCGATCGACAAGTCTTCAGCATTCCGAATGGATCCACATGTGCCGCTCGTCATTCCTGAGATCAACCCAGAGGACGTGAAACTCCATCGCGGAGTTATCGCGAATCCAAATTGCACAACAACCGTGATGCTCATGGCACTTTACCCATTACATAAGATTTTCCGCGTAAGTCGGGTGTTTGTTGCAAGCTATCAAGCTGTCTCCGGAAGCGGCACCAGAGGAGTTGAAGAGTTGACCCGGCAAACAAAGGACTGGGAGCTGAATCAGAACCCTTGTAGCCGTCGCCCTGTGGGCGACGAGGCCGGAGCGCGCGAAGATCAAGCCCGCGCTTCGCACAGCGAAGGGGCTACAGTTTTTCCGCACCCGATCGCCTTCAACTTGCTGCCACATGTCGATTCTTTCCTGGAGAGCGGTTACACCAAGGAAGAAGTAAAAATGCAGGATGAAACGCGCAAGATCATGCACTTGCCGGAGCTGCGCGTTTCAGCGACGTGCGTGCGCGTGCCGGTTTACCGCGCGCATTCTGTTGCCGTCACAGCTGAATTCGAGCGACCCATTGCGGTAGAACGAGCGCGCGAAGTTCTCTCGAAAGCACCGGGATTGGAGCTCGTGGACGAACCGCACAAGAACCGTTACCCGACTCCGCTCAATGTGGCTGAGAAAGATAATTGTCAGGTCGGCCGACTGCGTCTGGATTGCGCACTGGAGAACGGGTTGTCGTTTTGGGTATCAGGCGATCAACTACTCAAAGGCGCGGCGTTGAACGCGGTTCAGATCGCCGAATCGTTGTAGGACGTTTGACTCGCCCGCTCCCGCTTTGCTCGGCCTCCGGCCTGCCCGTCCATGTCGCTCGGCGCCCGCCCGCTCCATTCTGTGAAACGCCCAACCATTAACACAAATCTAGTTGGCGTCTAACACAAAGCTCCAAGCGGGACGCCGGAGATTAGACGGGAAGCCTGAAAGGTGAGTTGAGCGGGCGCGAACGAATCAAACGCCCTCACAACAAAGCGGCTCCGGGGTTTCTCGTTCCGGAGCCGCTGGTGTTATTGCGAAAAAATTATTGCGGCCCTGGCGGCGGTGGCGTTTCTTTTGGTTGCCTCTTTTTCCCACCTTCCGGCTGCCCCTGTCCCTGGCCGGCAGGTACGCGGCCTTGCTGCTGCTGGGGTTGCTGGGGCTGCTGCTGCTGCTGCTGCTGCTGCTGCTGCTGCTGCTGCTGCTGCTGCTGAGGTTGCTGCTGAGGTTGCTGCGGCTGAACCTGTGCGCCCGCGCCCTGCATTCTTTCTCGTTGGCCGCGCGCTTCATCTGCAGGTCCTCCGCCAGACGGAGGCGTCACCTGTGGACGAAATCCGGACGGCTGACCTCCGCCACGCGGCTCATGTTCAACTGCGCCAGTAGGCGGCGGCGTGCCGAATCGCTGACGCTGAGGTTCTACCCCGTGACCCTGCAGCGGAACTTGTCCTGCCCCATCCTGCCCGGGACTTGCCTCCTCCCCTGGTCGTCGCGCTGGCTGGCGACCCTGCTGTTCCTGCTGCGACGGTGTACCCTCGAAAGATGAAGGCGGCGTCGCTCTCGCTGCTCGGGCTGGACCATGTCCTCCACCATGCTCTGGCGAGCGCTCACCTTGTTTGTCCCGGCCTCTGCCGCGTTCAAACGGCGAGGGCGAGAGACCTTCGCGCGGTCCCGACGGCAGTGGTGTTATGCCCGCACGAGCTCGTCCGCCGGATCTACCGCCTTCAAGCGGTGAAGGCGACAAGCGCCCTCCGCCTTCGCCGGGCATTGCTGTCGCTCCGGGCCGTGGCCGCGCGCCCGGCCTGCCTTTTCCGCGCTCAAATGGTGACGGCGAAACGCCTGAGGATGGTCCCTGGGTAGCTCCCGGGGCCCGAGTCACGCGACCGGCTTTGCCGCGAGGGCCAGGCATAGCTGCAGGCACGCGATCCGCGCCCGCAGGACTTGTCCCTGGAGCCGGCGCCGGGATGCCCGCCTCGCGCGCGGCAGCACGAGTTGGCGGCGGAACATTCTGTGGATTTTCGGTCTTGATTTTTTGTTCCAGTTCCGCCCTGTTAGCCACACCCTTCCAGCCGTGCTCGATCTTTGGCTGCGCAACCTTCGCCTTCACAGCTGGCGGTTTCGCCGTAGCTAGTGCCTTCGTGAGCTTCTGGGGAGCGCCGATCAGGAGTTTGTTCCCCTGCACCTTGGTAAACGTTCCCGACTTAACTGCGGCCGCTAGATTGGTCGGCGTCTCCCGCTCGATCGCCAGCCGCTGAATCGGACGGCTTGAGT
>JBBQRI010000114.1:0-7719 GCA_038214915.1 Chthoniobacterales bacterium | reverse complement strand
TGTGCGCAAAGATGCTGGAATTTGTCTTCGGACGCTCGATCGCGACCAAATCACTCGAAGAGGTTGGCATTTGTGTTCAGGAACCCGTCTTGGAATACACAATTTTCACTTAAAAATCCAATTGGAAATTCTTGCCGAGTTCCAGCGAATACCCACAACCCGATCATCAATAGATGCCGGTCAAAAACGGCATCAACACCGTTTGCGTTCCACACTACTGGCTGAACGCCCGCGGCTTCAAAAGAGACGGAAGCGCGCTTCATCTTCAGCGAATCTCACCGCTTCAGAAAAGCTAACTTCTGGGAGAACGCTTTGTCGGATAAGAGCGAAAGACATTCGGGTGCAGAAATTAGTCCCGATATGGCTGTGGCTGTTCCAGCGTAAACGACACCACCAATGCACGCGTTCGGGTAGAAAAGTCTTTCCACAGCACCCCTGATTACACGTGGCCTCCCTCATCGGGAGAAGCCTCATTTATGTGAGAACCATCGTGTCGCTGAGGCCGATTGCGCTGTGCCAGGGAGGGGACTCGAACCCCTACGGATTTCTCCACCAGATCCTAAGTCTGGCGCGTCTGCCAATTCCGCCACCCCGGCAATTGCGATGCTGACGAACCTCGCTGTGTTGGCCGCTGCCGGCAAATTGCGCTTGTAAGCTTCCTTGGGTTCTTGCGACAAATTGAAGGATGCCTGCGCAAGAGCTCGTCCGACCCGTTTTCCTTCCGATCATTATCGGCACCCCGCGACAAGGCCGCCTAACCGAACCCGCGGCCAATTTCGTTTTCGGTGAAGTCTCGAAACGCAGCGACATCGAAACGGAATTGATCGACATCAGGAAAATTCCCATCCGCATGGACGACGCCGGCGAAGCGCTAAAGGACAGCCAGTTCTGCGCCACGGTCGAGCGCGCCGACGGCCTGATCATCGTAGCCCCGGAATACAATCACAGTTTCCCAGGACTGTTAAAGCATGTGCTCGACACAAACCTGGAGGAATACATTCACAAAGCGGTTGGCGTCTGTGGCGTGTCGGCTGGTCCATTCGGCGGCGCGCGGATGATCCAGAATTTGCTCCCGGTGCTACGCGAGCTAGGCATGGTCACGATTTTCTCGGATGTCTATTTCGGCACGGCAGGAAAGCTCTTCGATCCAGCGACCGGCAAGATCACCGATCCAGCTTACACCCGTCGCGTGGAGAAATTCCTAAACGAACTTGTTTGGATGGCGCGCGCGCTCCGGTACGCGCGCGAGAACATCCCAGCGCGGTAATTCTGCTCGCGCGGCGCGGGCTGTTTAGGAAGACACAGGCGATGAGGACGTCGCGCCTGCTGCTGGTTTCGCCTCGGCGGCAGCTGCAGCTTTCTTCTTCGCCTCCGCGGCGGCTGCAGCGTCCCCGAGACTCTTGTCAACCGCCTCTGCTTCGACGGGATGAATCTTGTGATAATACCCGTTCGATTTGGAAAGTTGCTCTTTGCGCCAAAGCAAGTGATCGAACCGCTCGCGCTGACTTAGCTCGAATTCCTTGTCCATCTTGATCGCCTCGAATGGACAGACCTCGACGCAAATCTGGCAACTCATGCAGACCGAGATGTCGATGTCGAACACCTTGGCGTAAAACTGCGGTTTGCCCATGTAATCGGGCTTTTTGTCCTCACTCTTGACGATATAAATGCACTGCGGCGGACATTCCTTCTCGCAAATTTTGCATGCCACGCAGCGCAAACCCGCGTGCGGATCGTTGCCATCGAAAATCAGGAACGGAAAATTGCGGTAGTTTTCCGGAAGTGGACTGCGCTCCTCCGGGTACTGCACCGTGGTCAGGCGCTCCTTCTCGAAATAACTTCCGACAAAGTTCCGCGCCGTGACGGCCATTCCCTTGAGTATGCCTGTCCCAATCATCGATCCACTTCTCCCATTACGATATCGACGCTGCCGAGGATTACCATTACATCAGCGACCGTGTGACCGAGGCACAGGTCCTCGAGCAGGGTGAGATTAATGAAGCTTGGTGGGCGAACGCGGTAACGATATGGGTTTGGGGTGCCGTCGCTGATCAAATAAAATCCGAGCTCACCCTTTGGTCCTTCGATTCGACCATACGCTTCGCCAACTGGCGGACGAAATGCGCGCACTTTTACTTTTGGATTCACAATGGGGCCGGGTGCAACTTGCGCAAACGCTTGTTTCAGGATCTCCACGCTCTCGCGGATCTCCAACGCCCGCATCATTAGGCGATCGTACGTATCGCCGTGCTCCCCGAGCGGGATGCGGAATTTGAAACGCGGATAAAACCCGTAGCCGTCTACTTTGCGAATGTCGTAATTCACACCGCACGCGCGCAACATCGGACCCGTAATGCCGGCGCTGATCGCCAGTTCGGCGGAGAGTTTGCCGACGTTTTGGGTGCGGCCGATGACGATCTCGTTCCCGAGAATGAGGTCCTCGAATTCGTCGAGAAACTTCGGGAAGCGATCGACAATCTGTTTCGCTCGGGCGAGCCACTCATCGTCAGCGTCCACGCGGCAGCCGCCGAAACGCATGTAATCGCACATCATTCGCGAACCGGATAACGACTCAAAAAGATCGAGAATTTTTTCGCGCTCGCGGAACGCGTACATAAGGGGCGTCCCCCACGCGCCCATGTCACTGAGCAAAAAGCCCAGCAGCGAGGCGTGATTTTGCAACCGCGTCAGCTCGGCGAGAATAACGCGCAGATATTCAGCGCGCTCGGGGACTTCGATTCCGGCGAGTTTCTCCACACTAAGGGCGTAGGCCCAGTTGTTTGTCATCGAGCAGAAATAATCGAGCCGGTCGGTGTACGGCATCGAGCCGAGGTAACTGGTGTTCTCGCCGATTTTCTCGTGATTTCGATGCAAATAACCGAACACGGGTTTGAGCTTGCGAACGACCTCTCCATCGAGCGCCACATTCATCCGAAACACACCGTGCGTGGATGGATGCTGCGGTCCCATCGAGACTTCGAGCAATTCGCCCTCGAACCGCGAAGCCATCGTTACCGGTGGCCGCTCCATTGCTTCTAGTGTTTGAACACTTGCGCTCATTTCAAATTGTCATCCTGAGTCGCGAAGACAATGAAGGATCCCTGATTGTTCCTGCGCTCTTGCATTCAGAAACGGCCAGGGATGTTTGAAAGCCTGGCCTCATGCTTCGCATTTCGTTGCAGCGCTTCGCTCAACATGACACGTCAGGAAGGTTTTAATTCCTCCTCAGTTGGTCGCGGCGAGTAATGCTGCTTCGCTCTCGCGAGGACCTCATCATGTGGCGTGGGTTCCCATTCGTAATCATCCGGCTCCCGATAATCTTTGCGCATCGGATAGTCTTCGAACTCGTCCCACATCAAAATCCGGCGCAAATCGGGATGACCATCGAACCGGATGCCATAGAGATCGAAGATTTCGCGCTCCTGGAACTCGGCACTGCGCCAGATCGGCGTGAGCGAGGGCAGCCTGGTGCCGTCTGCGCGATCAGCCGTGCGCATGCGAACTATTACCGGGCCGTGTTTATGGGTCATTGAATAAAGGTGATAAACCGCCTCGAGATACCCGGGAATTTTCTCCTCAGTGGTCTCGACGATCTCTTTTTCCTGACCATCGACGACCTTCTTTACCTTCGTTGTTTTCTTCACCACCCGATCGAGCCAATCGACACCCGTGACATTGGAGCAAAAATCCAGGCGCAGCGCGGGATCGACGCGCAAAAATCTTGCTATCGCGACCGCGTGCTCGTTATCGATCAGCAGTGAGTGCTGCTGCGAGGGGCTGCCGTTTTGCACGATCTCGATCTTCGCGCCGGGCACCGCGGCTTCAATGCGCGTTTTGATTTGCTCGAGAAGTTCCACTTGCCGTTACGTGTGGCGTTTTAGCTTTGCCTTTCGATCAACGGCGGCTGAAACACATTCGGATTCGCCGGCGGTTCCAGGTCGTGCTTGCCAAATCTCGGCAAGGGGAACTCGCTTGGTTGGTCTGGCTTGAGAAACTCGGCCTTATCTGCGCCGGTAAGTTTCTGGCTGTCGATCTTGCGCTGCAGTTCCATGAATGCGTGAAGCAATGCTTCCGGGCGCGGAGGGCAACCGGGGATGTAAACATCGACAGGAATATAACGGTCGATGCCTTTGAGCACATTGTAACCTTGCTTGAATGGTCCACCTGAAATCGCGCATGCACCCATGGCGATCACGTACTTCGGGTCAGCCATCTGGTTGTAAAGGCGCACGATTTGCGGCGCCATTTTTTTTGTGACCGTTCCGGCAACGATCATCAAATCCGCCTGCCGCGGTGACGGACGGAACACTTCGCCACCGAAACGCGCGATGTCATAGCGGGATGCCGCAGTGGCGATCATTTCAATGGCGCAACAGGCCAGTCCGAACTGCAGCGGCCATATCGAGTTCTTGCGTCCCCAGTTGTACAGGTCCTGCATTGAAGTCACCCAGACTCCCTGCCTTTGCAGCTCGGTGCGTAATTGTTCGTCGATTTGGCTCATGGGTTCTCGTTACAAACGTTACGTTGCAGCCAGGAAGCTCGCAGCTTGTAACAATGTAACTCTTTTAGCTTCTTTAACCAGCGGGTGAGCGCGCTAGCGCTGCCATTCCAAACATCCCTTGCCCCACGCCCAGACAAGCCCTTCGATGAGGAGCAAAAGAAAAATAAGGATCGCGATAAACGCTCCGATCGGCAAACCGGTGAATGCGACCGCAAACGGCACGAGAAACACGGCCTCAACGTCGAAGATCAAAAAGATTATGGCATAGAGATAATACTGCGCATGGAACTGAATTTGCGCGTCGCCGATCGATTCGACGCCGCATTCGTAGGTAGAAGTCTTGTCCGGACCGGGCTTTGGCGGTTGAAAAAATCGCCGCCACAGCCAGGCCAGCGCCAATGGAACCAGTGGAAACACCAGCGCCACGCCAATGAAAATGATGATGAAGAAATAGGGATGCGGATTCATCCAGTCTGCGATCAAATTCGCCCGGAAGTGGTCACTGCCAAGCTTATAGTTACGACGTGAAGAAAACAGCGAGAAAATTTCGCAGCTTTTCTGCTGAGAAAGCGGACCGCGATTTTTACAAAGAACTGACCGGCAACGCCTCGCAGCGGGATAACAGCCGCGTCGGCTAGAACTGCACGAACGCCGCAACAGCTAGTTTTAGCTGTCGTCTGATTTTCGTCCGAACCAACGCCGCTTTTTCGGCTTTGGTTCTTCGGTAGGTGGCGCGGTGGGTTCCTCGTGTCTCGGAGCGGGAGCTTCGGCCTTTGTCTCTTCTTGAGCGGCCTGCTCGGGTTCAGCCTGCTGTGGTTTTGCCTCTGGCTCTTTGCGTTTCGCCTTTTCTTTTTTCGGTTTTTCCTCAGCGATGTGATCTACATCGACCCACTCGATAAAAGCCATACGCGCAGAATCGCTCTTCCGTGCACCGAGTTTGACGATTCGGGTATAACCGCCGTTCCGTTCGGCGGATCGTTGCGCGATGTCGTCGAATAATTTTTTCACGACGTTTTTCTGCCGTAACACAGCCAGGGCCCTGCGGCGCGCGTGAATCGAGCCATTCTTACCGAGCGTCACCATCCGTTCGGCAAGAGGACGAACCGCTTTGGCCTTGGCCAAGGTTGTCTTGATTCGCTGATGTTGGATTAAAGCGCAAACCTGATTGGCGAGTAACGCCCGACGGTGGTCAGCGGTGCGCCCAAGCTTGATCGTCTTCTTTTGATGTCTCATACCCGAAGAAACGCGATTTTCGCACAGACGCTTACTGTTGGCCAGCAGCCGGTGCAGCCACTGGCGCAGCGCCATCGGCGCTTACCGGCAGATCGATCAAGCCCGTCTCGAACTTCATGCCCAGACTCAACCCAAGGTGTTGCAGTTTGTCCTTAATCTCATTGAGCGATTTCTTGCCGAAGTTGCGATACTTCAGCATTTCAGCCTCGGTCTTCTGGGCAAGCTGCCCGACGGTGGTGATGTTCGCATTGTTCAAGCAATTCGCCGCACGCACGCTGAGCTCGATCTCGTTGACACTCATGTTGAGGAGCTTCTTCAGCTTGATATTTTCTTCGCTCACGCCAGCTGGCGTTTGATCGAATTCGATCACTTCCTCGTTGTAGTGGACGAACACGTCGAGGTGATGCCGAATAATCGCGGAAGCCTGGAGCAGCGCGTCATCGGGAGTTAGTCGGCCGTCGGTCCAGACCTCCAAAATGAGTTTGTCATAATCGGTACGCTGACCGACCCGCGTGTTTTCCACCGCATACTTCACGCGCGTGACTGGTGAAAAGATGGAGTCGATGGGAATGAGGCCGATCGGCTGATCGGGCCGCTTATTTTCCTCGCCGGTAGCAAATCCGCGGCCGACGCGCACCTCGAGTTCCGCGTCGAATTTGTGTTTTCGATCTAGGGTGCAAATCAGTTGCTTCGGATTCAGCACTTCAAAACCTTGAATCGTCTGAATGTCGCCGGCAGTGACTTCGCCTTCTTTGTTCACGATAAGCGACAGTTTCTTCGGCTCGTGGTCCTGACCGTCCAGTTTAAATTTCACTTTCTTAAGATTCAGGACGATATCGGTCAGGTCCTCAACCACGCCTGGCAATGTGGCGAACTCGTGCTGCGCTCCGGCGATTTTTACCGCGGTAATGGAGGCTCCTTCGAGCGAGGAAAGCAGAACGCGCCGGAGAGAGTTCCCAACAGTGTGGCCGTAGCCGGCTTCAAACGGCTCAGCGATGAATTTTGCATAGGTATCTGTGGCCGTGCTCTCGTCTTTTGTGAGAGTCTTCGGCATTTCAAAACGACCGTAACGGATAGGCATCTTTTAATTTTCGAATGTCGATTTGCGATTTGCGATTGAACACCGGCAAAGACGGGACAACCGAATTCGGAAATCTTAAATCGGAATTCCTTCTATCGCCGGGTTCCCCCTGGCGAGCGCGATCTCACATCCAGCGACGGAGACCCAGGGACCAACGGCGTAATTTCAAAAACTCGCTGCGAGGTCAGAATAAAGCGTGTATCGAGCACTTTGCAAGCATCTGTTGGGTGCGCACCTCTCAACCAGCAGTTCTCATCTTCAGGTGGTGGGAAAAGCCAGCGCGAAGTAAAAGCCGTTAAAACGGCTGGTCCTACCGAGCCAAGGTGACACCTGCCTGAAGACAGGTGTTAATGAAAAACGTTAGCTCTCGATCACGTCATCCGGCAGTTCATTTGTGTCTCTCACCGTCTTCGGAAAGTGCCTGGCCAGTACGCTCCCGACTTCCTTGATCGCTTCTACCAACGCATCACTGAACTTCTCATTTTGAAAATGCCGCCGCATTCTTTCCACGACGCGTTGCCAGAATTCATCGCCGCATTTTTCATGAATCGCGTTGTCCCCAACGATCGCAAGTTTATGAACGCGCGGCGCGACAAAAATGAGCACCGCATTGCGCTGGCGCGTCTTGTGCATACCGAGCCGATGAAACTTGCTCTGTGCAGCTTCGAGGGGATCACTCTTTAATTTGCCGCGCTCGATCAAAACGCGAATCTCACCCGACGTTTTCGATTCAGCTTCCCCAATCTCTTGAACAATCCGGTCATGCTCGAGTTTGCCAAGGAATTCTCGCGTTCGCATTTGATCACCAGCTCGATCCCGCGCCGCCTCCGCCGAAACTGCCGCCGCCACCGCCGAACCCGCTGAATCCGCCTCCACTGCCCCCACCGGACGACCAGCCTCCGCC
>JBBQRI010000113.1:0-7755 GCA_038214915.1 Chthoniobacterales bacterium | reverse complement strand
TGGCGGAATTATGCGCAGAGCAGGCGCGTTGGGCAGACCACGCGGCATACCGTACGAAGGCAATCGCGGCGCAGGACACAGCCGCGCGGCGCGTGTTGCGTGCGGTCGCTTTTCTGCGCCTGCATAACTGGGGCGCCGCTTATGCCGATATGGCGAAAGCGAACAAAATGGATGCCACCGATCCACAAGTGAAGGAGTGGCTCCCGGAATTCGAGCGATTGCAAAAATTCCTGCCGCAGATCGAATCGCTCGATGCGCAGATCGCAAAATCACCAAATGACGTCGCGCTGTTGCTTGAACGTGCCCGCGTTTTTATTCTGGCTGGGCGCCCATTGCTGGCGATCGATGACGGCGAGCGCGCATTCAAGCTTCAGCCCACCTCGATGCGCGCGCGCATTGAACTAGCCGAAGCACTGCTGGATGCAGGCCAACCCGAGAACGCAGCAAAGTTGGACGTCGACAGGTATCTGCGTCGTGGAGAGGACAAGCACGTTAGCGATGAGGCATTGCGGGAACTCGGAACGCTGGACGCTCGTTTATCAGCGAATCCCAAGGATGCTGACGCGCTGGTTGCGCGCGCTAGGATTTTGAGAGACCTCCGCCAATTCACGCTCGCCCTCGTAGACGCGAATGCCGCTCTGGCGATCAATGATAAATCGGCAGAGGCACACTTCCAAGCGGCGCAAGACCTGGACGATCTGGGCCGGCAAAAGGAGGCGCTGTTGCATGCTCGCATCGCGACGGAGTTGGATCCTCACAATCCAAACATGTGGTTCTTCCGCGGCGTGCTCGAACGGCAGCGCGCAGACTTCGCGGAAGCCGTCGCGTCGCAAACGCGCTCAATTAAAATTAGTGAGTCACTGGTCGCATTAAGCGAACGCGAGCAATGCGAACGCCGCACCGGAAAGACAGCCGAAGCTGATGCCGATCTGCGCCGGATCCAAGCACTGGCACCACAAAAATGATGAGCGTGACCCGACGAAGCGAAAAAACGGGGCAACGTCGAATTCGCCGACTCCCCCATTCGCCATTTCGCCGTTTCATGCCTTTTCTCGTTTGCGTGCTGGCGATTGCCATGACCGGCGCGAGTTTCGCGCAGGACGAAGAACAGGAAGAAGAAGCATCGAATGCAAAACCCGATGTCGGCGGCATTGTGATCGAGCCGTCGAGCGGAAAAATTGCCGAGGGCGACACGATCACAATCACGTTTCCCGTCTCGATGGTCGCCGCCGACCTCATCGATGTTGGTGATCAATCAAGCCCGTTTGTCAGCGAGCCGAAGCTCGACGGGACGTTTCTCTGGAAAAGTCAGACCGAAGGCGTTTTCACGGTGAGCGGCGTCGTGGCCGAAGCGCGACATCGGCTGACGCTGGCCCCGGGACTGAAAGACGCGACTGGCAAACCGTTCGTGGTGAAAGATTGGAGCGCCCAATTCAGAACTCCGAAATTTGCGATCACCACAGAATTTAGCGAGCGCAAACAGTTGGCGGCGCGCCCGCAAATATATCTCGAATCCACTTATGCAGTTCGCCTCGATGAAGCCGCGCAGCACATTTACTTTCAAGACCGCGAGTCGCGCGGGCGTTTTCCAGTCGAAGTAATTCAAACGTCTGAAGACAAAACTGCGGGTTCCTTGGAAGCGACCGGGTTTCGAGTCATGCCGCGCGCCGCACTTCCAGTCGGACGCACATTCGACCTCATCGTGAATGGCTTGCTCGACGCGAAAAGCCGACGGCCGCTTCCGTATTTGCAAGTGATGCCGGCGGGTAAAACCGAACCGCTCGAGGTGCAATGGCTCGGCGCGTTCAATCATCCGCTAGAGGACCCTACGATTCGAATCAAATTCGACGACTTGATCGATCCCGTGGAAGCGACGCCGGAACGAATCCGTGTCGAGCCTGCGGTAGAGAAAATGAAACTCCTTGCGAGCGCCGACGAGATTGCAATCACAGGCGAGTTCGATCTTAAGCAGCGCTACAAAGTCACCATTTCGCCGGAACTAAAGGGCGATCGCGGCTATGGACTCCAGTCTGAATCGCGCTGGGGCGCAACGTTCCGACCGAAGGAATCATGCCTGATATTCCCATCCACGCAGGTATTTGCCCGTGCCCGCCAGGAATTGCGCTTTGCGTTCTTCCAAGTGAACACGCCACGGGGGACATGGAAACTTGCGCGCATTCCCGCGGAGAAGCTGTCGGCAGTCACCGCGCGCGTGAAAGAATTTGAAAAGGACGCCAGGGATCCTGTCACAGGTAAGGTGGTAATCGATCCGCGCACAGGATTCGCGAAAGAATTTCAGACTGAATTGCTCGTCGACGCGTTTCAACTGTCGGTGGCAAGTAGCGGCACCTTTGAGGCCACCAGCAGCGATACCGAAACGCGGCGCGATGTCCGTTGTTCACCCGCCGTAGCCTCGGCGAAGGCGGGCGTTCCATCAGCAAACGAAGCCTTCGCCGGTCCGTATCTTTTCGAAGCGAGTGCAACTCTGCCTGACGGCCGGATCGTTGGGAATCGATCGATCATTTGCGTTAACGATTACCTGCTCACGCAGAAACGAACGCCGACCACGGTGATCATGCGTCTCGCAAAAATGTCCGACGCGAGCTCCGTGGCCGGCGTGACGATTCGCGCCGTCACGGAAGACAACATTGAACTGGCTCGCGCAGTCACTGAGAAGAACGGCATCGCAGAATTCGCAAGGGATAAAGTTTTCCCGAAAACAAATGATTCCAACGCGAAGAATACGCATCTGTTCATCGCGGACACTGCGAGCGGCCCAGCGCTGCAATTTGCCGACGCGACTGCCTTTCCCTCCGGCTTTGATTCCGCTCCCTCGCCGAACAGACCGCAGGCCGAGATCGTAACAGATCGAAATCTGTATCGTCCGGGCCATACGGTGAAGATGAAGGGGCTGGCGCGCGATGTTACCGTCTTTAGCGGCCTCATGATCCCGTCCGGGGCCGCCGTGCACTGGAGCATAAGCGAAAGCGATGGAAGCCGGGTTGTTGGTGAAGGGGACACGACGCTATCGGCTTATGGCGGATGGGAAGCGGAGTGGAATGTACCGGAAAAAGCAAAGCTCGGGAGTTACGAGGTTCGGTGCGCTGTGGGTGGCCGCGATTACGCAGGTGTGACTGTGATCAGCGTTCAAGAGTACCGCGTTCCGTTGTTTTCGGTCATGGTCGAGGCAACGACACCAGAGGTCGGTACAACCGCGCATGCAAAGATCTCCTCTGCCTATTTTCACGGAGCACCGAACGCAGGGGCGCGGGTGCACTGGAAAGCGAGTTGGACAACGTCGGCGGACTTCGCCAGCGACTCTGGAGAACCATATCGGAAGCGTTTCAATTCTTATTCCGAAGTCGGTCCGCGCTTTGATGTGGACGGTGAGGACATCAAAACTGTCGAAGGCGACACGCAGCTCGACGCGCATGGTTTCGCGACGATCGCCTGCGAATCGCCGTTCAAAGACAATCCAGCCGTTAGCCGCATGAACATTATCTGGCGCGCAGACGTCACTTCAATCGACGGACAAACCCTCAGCGGCGGCGAGATGGCCACGCTTTTCGCGACAGAGACGCGTCTCGGGGTCCGCGTCGAAGAGCAGACTACAGAACCCGCCGGAGTAAAAGTCGAGATCGACGCGCTCAATCCCGAGGACAAGAAACAGGACGGCGTTCTTGTTCGCGCCGACCTCTTCCACGTCACCACAAAGACGGTCAAAGAACAGATCGCGCCGTTTGTTTATCGCTATCGTAACACTGACCAGTTCGCGAAAGTCGCATCGCAGGAGTCGAAAACGCCGGCCCAACTTGTTTTCCCAACAACTGAGACCGGCCGTTACGTTGTTGCGGTCAACGCCACAAAAGTCAAAGCGCCAGTGGTCAGCGATGAAACCACTGTGACCGGTGAAGCAGCGGCCCAACTGCCGGTGGTCAACGAGACCACGTTCAAGATCGATCGTCGCGCCGAGCCGTTTCTACCGGGCGAGAAAGCCGCGTTCACCACACAGGCGCCATTCGGTGGCGTCGCTTGGGTATCGGTCGAGACGGATGAGGTGCTCGACACGTTGCTCGTTCCGGTAAAAGGCAACGCCGGCCGGATCGAAGTGCCTATCAAAGAAAATTACGCACCGAACGCGACGGTATCGATCTATCTGGTGAAGCCGGGCGGCGAAAACGAGCTTCCCCTCGAACGTTTCGCTTACACTGAGATCGATGTTCGCCGGCCTGACCGCGAATTAAAAGTTGAGCCGCATCTCGCCAACACGACCGCGAAGCCGGGCGACGCGGTGCGCGGTGAAGTGCTCGTGACATCGCAAGACAAACCGGTTGCCGATGCCGATCTGCTCGTGTTCGCAGTCGACGATGCTGTTCTCACTCTCGGCGATTGGAAACTGCCGAACATCGGCGCGCGTTTTTATCCAAGGAATGTTTTCTCCGTGCGCACTTACGAGGCGCTCCACGGTTACATTGAGAACCTCGCCAAATTGAGTCTGACCCAAAAAGGTTTCGTCATTGGCGACGGCGGAGAAGAAGCAATCTCGAACGTCAAAAATGTTCGCAAAGAATTTCGCACGCTCGCGTTTTGGCAGGGCAGTTTGAAAACTGGCGCTGACGGTAAGGTCGCGTTCGAATTTGTCGCGCCGGACAACCTGACCACATATCGCATCGTCGCGGTCGGCCAGACCAAGGCGAATCAATTCGGCGGCGACGCAACACAAACTGTAAAAATATCGAAACCGCTTCTGATCGATCTGGCGTTGTCGCGTTTTTTGCGCCAGGGCGATGAGGTCGAATTGCGCGCCGTTGTCCGGCAAAACTTCGCCGACAGCGACGAAGTCACTACGCGGTGTGTGACGGACGTGCACGTTAAGTTACTCGGTGGCGATGTGACAACTCAGTCGGCGCAACGCGACGCGCCGACGGTATTTCGTTTCAAGGCAAAAGTCACCGACCCGGATCTCGCGGCGACAAAGGTCCGTTTCGAAGCGGTCTCGAACTCGAACAAACAAATGTCCGACGCGGTAGAGATCACGATTCCGGTGCAAGCGCCGACGATTGTGCGCAAAGAAAGCGTGGCCGCTTCGTTCAATGGTCCGCAGTTCGATGCTCGCCGCGCGATGCCCGAAGCGTGGAGGCGTGGCCGTGGCCAATTCACCACAACGATTTCAACTTCGCCGTGGTTGCCACAGATCTCGGGACTTCCGGTGATTCTGCAATATCCGCACGGTTGCTTTGAACAAATTTCGACGAAGCTGCTGGGGTACAGTTTGCTCGCAAATCTTCTTGCTTACCTGCCGGATTTTCAGCAACGCGATGCCGAATATCGCGCCACGCTTGAGCGCGGCATGAAACAGTATGCCGACTCGATTCTGGAGGACGGCATGCTCCCCTACTGGCCCGGCCGCGATACAGGCAACGGTTTTGTCACATGCCAGGTGCTTTGGTCTGTCAACGAATCTATCGATGCCGATCTTGAGCCGCCCTCCGATTTACAAGAGAAACTTGCAGGCGCCGTAAAAAAAATGGTCAAAGGCCAGGTGCCGGCGTCCCGATTTGAAAAATGCTTCGCGCTTTTCGTGCTGACCCAATCCGAAAAAGGCGACGATTACCGCAACGAATCGCAGGAATTGTATCTCCACCGCAACGAAGGCAGCGACGAAGATCGCGCTTTGCTCGCGATCGCATTGCATGAGCAAAAAATCATGCCGAGCGAACAGCAGCAACTTCTTCGCGAAATCGATAAGCCCATCAAAGAGCGCGCCTTTAATCCAGCCACCTTTAGCTCAATGACTCGCGCTGAGGCGATGCGCGCGTTCGCCTTCAACATGATCGCGCCGCCGACGTGGACGAAGCAGCGGAAACAGCAGACGCGCGACCGCATGTCGAAGTTGATGGACAACGCGGGCTCGCTTTCAACACAGGAAAATCTTTGGCTCCTGCTGGCGTTCACATCAATGATCGGCTCCGAAACAACGCCAGAACTGCACGCAGCGCAGCCGGCGGCAACCGTGGTTTCAAAAAATGGCCGCGCGGCTGCGTGGGTCGATCGCAAACTGGAGAATGATCTTGTGATTAAAGGCCTGAACCAGAGCGCGCTCACGTTTCTGATGCAGGCGGAATATTCAACCAGCGAAATTGATACCGACCGGGTGGATCGCGGATTCCGAATCGAGCGTGTCGTAAAAAATCTCACTGACGCAACGCGCGTAGGCACACCGAATGCGCCGTTAAAATTGGGGGATCAACTGCTTATCACGTATCGGCTGAATACGCGGAAGCTTCAGAATTTTGTGGCGCTAGAGGATGCGTTGCCGGCAGGCGTGGAAGTGGTGAATCCTAACCTTGCGCTCGTTGGAAAATTCTATCAGCTGCCGCCGCCTGATCCAAAGGACCGTTTACTCGGCTTATCGTACTCCGAGATGCGCGATCGCTCAGCCCTTCTTTATTTTGACACTGTCGATCCCGGCTCAGGCACGTACTCGATTCTGGCGCGCGCAACAGCCCCGGGGACCTTCCGTTGGCCAGCCACGCAAGTCGCACCGATGTACGACAGCCGTTTCTCCGGCCTGTCGCCCTCAAGCGTATGCGTCATCTCCGCCGATTAATTTCCAGAATCGATTTCGCATCGATTCGCCTCTCCCTTCCCAAGGGAAAGGGTAGGGTGAGGGTTCCGCAGCATGACCGCACAAACGCAGGAAAACCCCTCACCTCCGTCTTCTCCCCTTTTCGAAAGGGGAGAGGCGGAATAACTCGTGCGGTTCTGTTATCGCTGGTTTTCTTGATGATGTTGGTCACGTGGGTTTGGCGGCTTCCATTGCCTAACGAACTGCAAAAATCGCCCAGTGGAACATTGACACTGCTCGATTGTCGCGGCCGCGCAATTGCCGAACTCGCGTCGCCGGAAGCGCGCACCCAATTCCCAGTCGCGTTCGAGCAAATGGGACCGTGGCTGCCACGCGTGACCGTAGCGCTGGAGGACCGGCGGTTTTACCAACACCGCGGCGTTGACTGGCGCGCGACCGTTGCCGCGTCCGCACGGAATTTGCGATCGCGGCATATTGTTTCGGGCGCATCCACGATCACGCAGCAACTCGTGAAACTCGCGAGCAGTCGTGACCGACGCAGTTGGAGTGGCAAACTGTACGAGGCAATCGCCGCTTGGAAATTGGAACGGCGCTGGAGCAAACAGCGAATTCTATCTGAATACTTGAATCGCAGCAGCTACGGGAATCGGCGACTCGGTCCCGAGGCCGCTGCTCGCGCGTATTCCGGCAAACCGGCTCGCGATCTCACCTTGAGCGAAGCAATTTTCATAGCCGGTCTGCCGCAGGCGCCAACTCGCTTCAATCCCTGGCGCCATCCACAGGAAGCAAATCGTAAATACGCGCGATCGCTGGGGCGGCTTGCCGATCTGGGAGTTATCACGCGCGACCAACAATCGCTGCTTGCAGAGCCGCCGAAAATCCTGCGCAGCGATCCCCCGCGCTTTTCGCCACATTTTGTGGATGCAATTGTGGCGCGAAACCCCGGACTCCGCGGCACAGTCAGAACGACGCTCGATCTTGATCTGCAAGCGACGGTCGAACGTTTGGTCCTCTCGCATTTGTCGGCGCTAAACCGTCACGACATCACGCAGGCCGCGGTTGTTGTGGTCGACAACGCAACGGGCGCAATCCGCGCCATGGTCGGATCGGAAAATTATGCTGTGTCGCAAATTAACGGAGCGACGCAGCCGCGGAGTTGTGGATCG
>JBBQRI010000112.1:0-7819 GCA_038214915.1 Chthoniobacterales bacterium | reverse complement strand
AAACGCGCGGAGGAACATCATCGCAGCCTGAACAGGGAAATAATCGCGACTTTAAAGAGCGCGACCGGCGGACCTATCCCGTTTGACCCGACAAAGCTGGAAGAATCCGTTCGTCAGGCCAGGTCTCTGTTTCGCCGCCCGCTCACTGCACGAGAGATCGATCGGTGGAAACGCGAAGGTCGATTGTAACACCCGGGCGCAAATGTGATTTGCGTCGACACAAATATCATCTGTTACCGCTACATGGCTTTCGCCGCTTTCGGCGGCCGCCGACGCGGCTTGGGCGAAGGATCCTGATTGGATCGTGCCGATTCTGTGGCGTTCGGAGTTCCGGAACGCGCTGGCCGGATCGATACGACGGCGCTCGATAGCCGCTGTAGAGGCAAGCGCCATCGCGAATCTCGCCGAGGCCATGCTGGATCGAAAGGAGTTCACTGTTTCGACCTCGGCGGTTCTTCAACTCGTTTCGAGATCGAAATGCTCGGCTTATGACTGTGAATTCGTCGCGTTGGCGCATGCGAACGGAGTTCGGTCTGTTGACTGTTGATCGCAGATCCTGCACGAATTTCCAGAGGTCGCCATTGGTTGAAAAGATTCGTGCAAGACTGAGCTTCGGTCGCGAACCCCTGACGCCAGTATTGGCAATCGCTACGTGATTGCAGGCGACACGCCTGCCGCTACAGTTTCCGCCTCATGGCTTACAAAGATGTTGCTCCGCCCGCGGGCGAAAAAATTGTCAGAACCGACAGATTGAATGTGCCTGATCAACCGATCATTCCTTTCATCCGCGGAGACGGGACAGGCCCGGATATTTGGGCGGCGAGTGTGCGCGTGTTCGATGCGGCAGTCCAAAAGGCATACGGCGGCAGGAAGAAAATCGCGTGGTTCGAAGTCTTCGCCGGTCAAACGGCGAAGGACAAGTTCGATGAATGGCTGCCGGACGACACCGTGGAAGCGTTCCGCGAGTACGTGGTCGGCATCAAAGGACCGCTGACCACGCCCGTGGGTGGCGGCATTCGCTCGCTCAACGTTGCGCTGCGGCAGTTGCTGGATCTTTTCGTTTGCCTCCGGCCAATTCAGTACTTCAAAGGCGTCCCCTCGCCCGTCAAACATCCGGAAAAAGTGAACATGGTGATCTTCCGCGAAAACACGGAAGACATTTATGCCGGAATCGAGTACGCCGCCGGCACGCCGGAGGCGCAGAAGATTCTCGATTTTCTGCAAAAGGAATTTCCAAAGCAGTTCGACAAAATCCCTTTCGGCACAAAAGAGAAGGCGAGGACGTTTTGGAAAATGGTCGGTGCGCCGGAGAAGGATGACGTGTGTGTGGGAATCGGGATCAAACCGGTCAGTTATTCAGGCAGTGTGCGACTGATTCACAGCGCGATTTCGTACGCAATTCAAAACCGGCGCAAGAGCATAACGCTCGTGCACAAGGGCAATATCATGAAATTTACCGAGGGCGCATTCCGCGATTGGGGTTTTGAAATCGCAAAAAAATATTTTGGCGCGGAAGAATTCGATGGCGGACCGTGGTGCAGGATTCCGATGGGAAAGCCGGGTGCGGGAATTGTGATCAAGGACGCTATTGCCGACATTACGCTCCAACAGGTGTTAACGCGACCGGAGGATTTCGACGTTATCGCTACACTAAATTTGAATGGCGATTACCTGAGCGACGCGCTTGCCGCGCAAGTGGGCGGAATCGGCATCGCACCCGGAGGAAATATCAATTACATCACAGGCCACGCAGTTTTCGAAGCGACGCATGGCACCGCGCCCAAATACGCGAACCAGGACAAGGTGAATCCGGGCTCGGTAATTCTTTCCGGTGAAATGATGTTCCGTTACATGGGCTGGACGGAAGCTGCCGACCTGATTCTCAAAGGATTGAGTGGCGCGATCGAAAGCAAACGCGTCACGTACGACTTCGCACGCTTGATGGACGGCGCGACGGAGATCAAATGCTCGCAATTCGGGGACAACGTGATCAAGCACATGTGATCGCTCACGGGCAAGCAAAATTACGAAATCCGAATGTCGAATTTAAAACTATGCAAAATGATCAAATGACAAAACGATGTGGATCGCGCCTTTCCTATTTCGTCCCTCGTCATTCCTTGATCATGCGGCATTGGATATTCATTGCTTTCGTCGCGCTCGGGCTTAGCACCGTTTACGCGCAGAAGCGCAACATAACAGAGAAAGATCTTTGGGATTTTGTGTGGATCGGTGATCCGCAGGTGTCGCCAGATGGCTCGCGCGTTGCATTTGTGCGCGTCACCGTCAACGAGAAGAAGGAAGGCTATAACACTTCCATTTGGTCAGTGCCCGTGGCCGGAGGCGACGCGCCGCGTCAACTAACAAAAGGTAATCACGACACCACGCCGCGCTGGTCACTGGACGGAAAATTCCTGCTGTTCCTGCGCTCGACCGAAAAAGAGGGCAAGCCTGAACCGCCACAACTGGCAATGCTGCCGATGGCCGGCGGCGATTCCTTTGTTTTTACCGATTTGCCGAAAGGCGCTGGCAATCCCGTCTGGGCGCCAGACGGAAAAAACATCGCGTTTACAAGCGATACGAATGCGGAGGACCTTGCAAAACAGGAAAAGAAGAAAGGCGAGGAACAATCAAAAAAAACTATAGCCGGGATCGGTGATCCCGGCCCGCAAAAAGCCGTCGCAGCCCAGCCGGGGTCAACGCCCCCGGCTACAGACGAGCACGAGAGCGATGTGCGCGTGATTACGCACGCAGTATATCGACAAGACAACGAAGGTTACATCGATCCAAAGCATCCGACTCATATCTGGATCGTGACCACGCCACGAAGCGCCGAAGAGAAAGTGAAACCGCGCCAGCTCACTACCGGCCTCTTCGATGAAGACAATGCGATTTGGTCGAACGACGGCTCGCAAATTTATTTCACCTCGAGCCGGATCGACGAACCGTATTACGAACTGCCGAGAACAGATCTTTACTCCGTGCCGGCAGCCGGCGGTAAACCCATCAAGATCACTACGATCGATCTGAACACGCAGTTCGGCCCCGGCGGGGGCGCGTTGTCCCTCAGTCCCGACGGCAAACAGGTCGCATTCGTCGCTGCGACCAATCAGCCGATCAACTCATACACAGAGCCGGATCTGTGGATCCTCGATCTCACGCCGAATGCAAAACCACGGAATGTCACCGCCGGTTTTGATTTCGATATCGATGGCTTCGTAATTGGCGACAGTGCGTCCCCGCGAGCCGGCGGATTAAACAAACCGATCTGGACGGCAGACGGAAAAGGGCTCATCGCGGTGTATTCCAAGGAAGGAAAACGAAATCTCGGGCTGTTTGACGCGGCAACCGCAAGCGTCGCTGATTTAACTTCCGGAAATCACGGCGTGATGAGTTTTCGCGCCACGCCAGATACTTCGAAGCTGGTCTATGTCATATCGACGCCGACTCGCGTTAACGATTTGTTTGTCCTCGATCGCGCAACTCCTGGTGCAACACCGAAGCAGTTAACGAACGTGAATGACGAGCTGTTCTCGAAATTGAATCTCACCGAGCCGGAAGAGATTTGGTACGACAGTTTCGATGGCAAACGCGTACAGGCGTGGTTGCAAAAGCCGCCTGGTTTCGACGCACACAAGAAGTATCCGCTGATTCTAAACATTCACGGCGGGCCGCACGTTGCCTACGGCGACATTTTCGTTCATGAATTTCAGTGGATGGCGGCGAAGGGTTACGTGGTGCTCTACCCGAATCCGCGCGGCAGTACGAGTTACGGCCAGGAATTTGGCAATGTCATCCAATATCGTTATCCAGGCGACGATTACAAAGATCTGATGGCGGGCGTCGATGAGGTGATAAAACGCGGCTATATCGATGACAAAAAACTTGGTGTCACCGGCGGAAGCGGCGGTGGATTGCTGACGAACTGGGTGGTTGGACAAACTGGGCGCTTTGCTGCAGCCGTCTCGCAGCGCGATATCGCCAGCTGGGAAAACTGGTGGTACACAGGAGACTTCACGCTCTTCCAGCCGAATTGGTTTCGAGCGCCGCCATTTGAAGATCCGGATGAGTATCGGGCGCGGTCACCTATCAGTTACATCAACAACGTCAAGACACCGCTGATGTTGATTCTTGGCGAGGCAGACTATCGCACGCCGCCCGGTGCCGGGGGCGAACAGATGTTTCGCGCACTGAAGTTCCGCAAAATTCCCACGGTGATGGTGCGTTTCCCTAACGAGTCCCACGAGCTTTCCCGCTCCGGCCAGCCGTGGCATCGCGTCGAGCGGTTGCAGCACATTGTCGGCTGGTTTGACCACTGGCTGATGGGAGTTCCGAAATCGGAATACGAAATTGCGCCGGAGGAAGAGGTGCCGGTGAAACCACGGCAAGCCGAAAAACCTCCGAAGTAATCCTGCACTGTAGGGCGTCTGTGTCAGACGCCATCCCAGCTTAGTGGAAATCATGCGATTCACTCCCGACGAGTCTTTCGTGAACGAGCGGTTTAATATCTCGCGCTTTGATCAAGACAACGCCGTCTGAATTCTGCACCTCGCCTTCGACGAGAAGAAAGGCTTCTTCAGTGATCACCAGCCGGAAGCGTTCGAACAAATCTGGGTCGACAATTGCGTTGGAAACGCCGGTCTCGTCTTCGAGACTGATAAAAACAAATCCTTTTGCGGTGCCGGGACGCTGACGGCAAATGACGTTGCCGGCGATCTGAATCGTCGAACCGTGCCGCGCCTGAAAGAGGTCGGTCGCACGCCAAATATTTGGCAAGTTTTCCCGCAATAGTTTCATGGGATGCGGTCCGGTAGACAGATTCATGGTTTCGTAATCCGCTTTCACGCGCTCGGGTAATGTCATTGGCGCAAGGGGCGATTCAAAAGTTTGGGGAGCGCACGCCTTTGGCGTGCTGGCGAACGCATCCTGCGTGCGCGAACTTTGAAAAGATTGTTTCGGCAGAATGCCGAAACCAGCACGCTGCAAGCATGCGCTCCCCAGATCGTTCAGAAGATCGTCGTGCAACGTCTCTTCCACCTTCCACATCGCAGCGCGGCGATGTTCGGCAAAACAATTGAGCGCGCCCAGTTCAGCCAAGGCGCGCAATTCGTTCTTTGCGAACGGCACATGCCGCTTCAAATCGTCCAGCGATTTAAAGGATCTATCTTGCCGTCGCCTCACGAGCTCTTCAGCGTGTTCCTGGCGCAATCCGTTTACGACGCGAAATCCGAGACGCACCGTGTTGTCGTCGACAACCGTGCAATGCCAATCGGATTGCAACACACAAACCGGTTTGATGTTTACACCGTGCCGCTGCGCATCCTTCACAATCGTTGCCGGCGTATAAAAGCCCATCGGCTGATTGTTCAACAGGCTTGCGTAAAATTCCGGCGCGCGATGCACTTTTAAATACGCGCTGCCATAAGCCAGAATTGCGAAGCTGATCGCATGCGATTCGGGAAAGCCGTAAAGCGCAAACGACGAGATGGACTGAATGATTTTGTCGATCTTGTCGGGAGCGATGCCTTTGCGTTCCATGGCCGCGCGGAGTTTCACGCTCACTTTGCGCATCCGTTCTTCGGATCGATGAAAGCTCAACGCCCGCCGTAATTCCTCCGCTTCGTTACCGGAAAAATCGGCCACGATCATGGCGATCTTGAGCATTTGTTCCTGGAACAACGGCACACCGAGTGTGCGCTCGAGCACTGGCTTCAGGCGATCGTCGAAATAAGTCACCGGCTCTTTACCAGCGCGGCGCGCCAGATATGGATGCACCATGTCGCCCTGGATTGGTCCGGGCCGGATGATTGCGACTTCGATCACTACGTCGTAAAAACATTTCGGTTTCATCCGCGGCAACGTGGCCATTTGCGCGCGGCTCTCGATTTGAAAAACGCCGATGGTGTCGGCGTGCTGCATGATGTCGAACGTCTTCTTGTCGTTTTTCGGAATATGAGCCAGATCGAGTGGTCGCCCGCGCTCGCGGCACAATTCAAACGCATCCTGCATCACCGACATCATGCCGAGGCCTAACAAGTCCACCTTGACGATGCCGAGATCTTCGCAATCGTCCTTGTCCCATTGCGCGACGACACGGCCCGGCATTGACGCATTTTCCAGCGGCACGAACGAGCTGAGTTTGTTCTGACAAATGATCATGCCGCCGGAATGCTGGCCAAGATGGCGCGGCAAACCGTAAATCGCGCGATACAGCCGGATGAATGCCGGCATCCGTGGATGATGTTTCGGGAGACCGGCAGCTTCGATTTGCGCTTCCAATTCCATCGTGTGCGGGAAATCGCCGCTGGCAAACAGGTGCGAGAACCGGTCGATAATGCTCGGCGAAAAATTGAGCGCTTTGCCGATCTCACGCGCCGCACTGCGCCCACGATACGTGATCACGTTCGCAGTCATGGCTGCGCCGTGTTTGCCGTAACGCCGATAAATTTCCTGGATCACTGCTTCCCGCCGATCGCCACTGGGAAGATCAAGATCGATATCCGGCCAGCCTTTGCGGCTCTCGTTCAGGAATCGTTCGAATACGAGATGATTTTCCACCGGATCAACGGGCGTTATTCCGAGGCAATAACACA
Source organism: Chthoniobacterales bacterium (assembly GCA_038214915.1). Classification (GTDB taxonomy): domain Bacteria; phylum Verrucomicrobiota; class Verrucomicrobiia; order Chthoniobacterales; family UBA10450; genus Udaeobacter. The sequence goes on along the minus strand of JBBQRI010000112.1, from coordinate 1,226 downwards.
CGGCGCTATTGGCGGCGCTGCCGCGGCCCTGGACCATGATGTTGTGTTCACGGCAGAAATTGATGATGTCCCAAGCGATCAGGAAATAGCCGGGGAAACCGAGCTTGCTTATCAGCGCAAGCTCTTCTTCGATCTGACGCTTAACTTTCGGACTGATCGCGGCGTAACGCTGTTGCGCACCGAACCAGACGATGGTGCGCAAAAATGAATCCATGCTGTGTCCAACCGGCACCGGGTATTCGGGGAATTTGTATTCGATATTTTCAAGAGAAAATGTGAGCCGCTCAGCCAGGCGCGATGTGTTCTCAATTGCTTCCGGCAAATCCGCGAAAATTGCGCGCATTTCCCGATCGCTCTTCAGATGGCGTTCGGCATTTCGCGCGATCAATTTTCCAGCGGTGTCCAGATGCGTGTGTTCGCGAATACAGGTGAAAACATCCAGGACTTCGCGTCCGTACGGCTTGGCGTATTGCACACCGTTTGTAGCAATGAGTGCCAATCGATGTGCGCGCGCCAGATCGATCAGTTCTCGATTAATGCGTTCCTCGCCGCGAATGAAATGTCGCTGAAGTTCAACGAAAACATTATCGGGGCCGAATGCATCGATTAACAATTGAGCGCGATCTGCTGATTTCTGGGGAGCGCACGCTTGTAGCGTGCTGGCGAATGCATTCTGCATTCGCGAACTTTGCTCGGATTCAACCTGTGTTGTGAATCTGCTTTCTTGGAAAGTTCGTTTCGGCAGAATGCCGAAACCAGCACGCTGCAAGCGTGCGCTCCCCAGAAATGCCACCAACCCGTTGGCGAATTCCGCCACGTCCTCCCAGCGCACCGCGCATTTGCCTTTTTCGCTGCGCAGATGAGCCTGCGTCAGCAGTTCGCACAAGTTTTTGTAGCCGGTGCGATTTTCCACCAGCACCGGCAGAATGCTGCCGTCTTCCATTGACAATTCAGCGCCAATGATTGGCCGGACGCCGTGCTCACGCGCAGCGACGGAAAATCGTTGTGCGCCGTACACGCCATTGCGATCGAGCAACGCGATCGCCGGCATTTCCAGTTCCGCTGCGACCTCCGCTAATTGCTCGGGGAAAGATCCGCCGCGCAAAAAGCTGAACGCGCTGCAGCAATGCAATTCGCAGTAGCTCATTGCCGTCTCCCTCAGTCATAAACGCCGTCGATTTTCCAAACGCCGTCACGTTCGTGCGCACGAACTAATTCACCATTTT
>JBBQRI010000111.1:0-7949 GCA_038214915.1 Chthoniobacterales bacterium | reverse complement strand
CCGGTCGGGCTGCACGAGAATACAAGACCGGAGCTGGCACATTTCTTTTAAAGGAGAATCCAAAATGAAAAACAACTATCTTCACACAGGAAATACGACGACGAAATCATCGGCGCGAGCGAGGCGCGTCTTTCGCGCCTTGGGCGTAGTCGCGGCAGTGACTCTGGCCGGTGTCGCTTTGGCGGCTGGCCTCGAGCACCCGAGTGCCCGAAGCAGCAAATCGCAGATTTTTGCGGAGAATCCTGACGCTTCAAACAATCACGGTATCGCGATGAGTGACATCGGGTTTCGCACTACAACCGCCTCTGTCCACTCCCAGGCAAGAAGCGGCAAGAATCCAATAGCCGAGAAGTACGACACGCTCGTAATGCGCGTCTACTTCCGCGACCGCGCCGAGCGCGACCGGCTGGCCCACGAACTCAACGCCGAAGAAGTGCCCACAACAGGAGGCTATCTCACCATAATCCGCGATCGCGACCTCTACTATGGCCTGACGGCGCGCGGCCTCCGTGTGGAGATAGACGAGAACAGCAGTCGCAACCTCAGCGACCCTCAAATCCTGCGCGAAACTTTCTACGGCGGGTACAAGACGGTGGAAGAAATATACGCCTTCCTCGACCAGAAGGTGGCACAATTCCCCAATCTGGTCGAGAAGATCGACATCGGCGACTCCTGGTGCAAGTCCAATCCAGGCGCGTGCGTCCTACCCAGCCCTTGGAACGGCTACGACCTGTTTGTGCTACACATCACGAACCGCAACATACCAGGCCCCAAACCGGTCTTCTGGGCGGACGGCGATATACACGCCCGCGAGATCGCGACGCCAGAAGTCGTCATGCGCATGATTGACTACCTGCTCAATAACTACGATACCGATGCCGACGTTCACTGGCTCCTGGACCATCACGACATCTGGCTTATGCCCGAAGTCAACCCCGACGGCCACCACATCGTCGAGGCGGGAGGCGGCGGCAACAGCCCGTACTACTACCGCAAGAACGGCAACAACTCCGGAGGCGGCGGGTGCTCCTGGCCTCCCACAGCATTTGACCACTTCGGCGTAGACAACAACCGCAACTTCCCCTTCAAGTGGGGCTGCTGCAATGGCTCGAGCGGTTTTGTGTGCGACCAGACCTATCGAGGGACGTCGGCGGGATCGGAGCCGGAAGACATGGCTATCGTTAACAAGATTCGTACTCTCGTGCCCGACCAGCGCGGCCCCGGCGACACCGACCCGGCGCCTCTCACTGCCACAGGCGTTTACCAGAACATTCACACAGTTGTGCCAGTCAACCTCTTTACGTGGGGCTGGAGTGCCACGCAGATGCCTAACTACGCTGAGACGCGCAACATCGCCGCGCACATGGCCGCGCCGAACGCGGGCGGTAACGGTTACCCATATGGCTCGATCATCGAACAGTTGTATCCGGTAGATGGAGGCTCGATTGACTGGGCATACGGTGAGCTAGGCATAGCGGCCTTCTCCACTGAGTTGAGCGGCCAGGACTTTCTCCCCTCCTACTCGTGCATCGATAATCCAGGTTGCGGCTCGTCGCAGGGTATCTGGCCTGAGAATCGGCAGATGCTTCTTTACCTGGCGAAGATAGCGCGCACGCCTTATCTGACTTCGCACGGACCAGATGCGAACACCGTTGTCACCAACCCGGCATCAGTGCCGCAAGGCGTGCCATCACAGCTAACCGCCAGCATTAACTTCGCCTGGTCAAACAACGCATTCAACCAGAACGTGGGCGCAGCAGAATATTACATTGACACGCCTCCCTGGGCTGGCGGCACGGCCATCCCATTGAACGGCACGTTCAATTCGCCTACCGTGGCCGTCAACGCAACCATAAGCACTGCCAGCCTGTCGGTAGGCCGCCACCTTATCTTCGTGCGCGGACGCGGCGTGAGCGACTTCCAGGGCTTCCAGACCTGGGGGCCGATCAGTGCGGCGTTCCTGGATGTGACTGGAGGTCCAACACCCACACCAAGGCCGACGCCGACACCAAGGTCAGCGCCGGTAGCTAGACCGCGCCCAACACCCGCTCCTCGCCCATAGCCTAGTGGTGTTCCAAATGATCCATCTAACCACTCAGCGCGCCCATAGCGACCGCACACGGGCATTCCGACTGGTCGCAGTCCTGCGCTCAGGCAAACCCTACCAGTCTCACTACAACCTCAAAAATGCTGCTTAGAACCCTTGGCACCAGTCATAGCCTGTCTTCATCGATTGGTTAGGTGCTTTCATTCGCCACTCATCAATCGAATGAATCCGGGAAGGTCATCCTCCCGTTTTTATCGAATCCGAAAGTCACGCCAGATGAGCCTCCGTGTCCATCGGAAGCGAACCCGGCGTAAACGCGACCGGGAACGAGCTTCTGCGGTTGAATCATCGTGGTAAAACCAGGAGGCGTAACTCCGTACTGGATCGGCTGTGTCAGACCACGGCCGCTCAAGATGGACCACATCGCCTTCCACCGGTCATCGGCGGTCCGCATAGAAACGGTGAATGACTCGATATCGGTCTTCGGACGTGTGGTCGAATCACGGTAAAACTCGAAGCGGATCGGCCCGCCCAATCGCCCGCTCGCCTTAGAAACAAACGAGTATGACATCGCCTCAGCAGCGATGCCCGCGGACAGCAATAACATGACGGCAACGACGCGCATTAGCATCTAACTAGAATTAGACTGCAACCTGCAATCTATTTCTGCCTCCATAGAGGCAGTTTGCCGGAAACGCTGCAGGACGGCAACCTCTTTTATCACCCCGACAGTAATAAGTGGGGTGTGCCGTTCCCCGAGCGCAGGTATGTCCGCTCACAGCGATGCCCGCGGACAGCAATAACATGACGGCAACGACGCGAATTAGCATCTAACGAGAATTAGACTGCAATGTGCAATCTATTTCTGCCTCCATAGAGGCAGTTTTGGAATCACCGTCGGCTGCAAGCCAGGGTTGGGCAGCAGCTGAATTTTAGATGGGCCTCATCACTGCCACCCACAAGGCTATACCCAGGCCGAAGATGATGTGATTGAACAGGCTTACCCGAGCCAGATGAGCATCACCCGGCGCATCCCACCCCAGCCAGCCCAACCCCTGTGATGGGAACATGAGAAACCAGCGGAAGACGTGGTGGCCGTTCCGTAGAGGCTGGCGCTGAGGGCGGTCGGCGTCGCCTGCGCCACAACCAATAGGCCAATGTACACAAGGGTCGGCACGATGCCGATCGAATAGTGCGCGGCTAATTCCAAGACCAGTTCTCCTCGCAAGGGCGGCGTCTGCAGGATGTCCGTGTGCCTGAACTTGCCTCGCAAGAGGTAGCCGATCCAGCGTCCGATCAAATCAGGACCCGTTCGGCGCGGCCCCCGGCCGGCGATGCCGAGCCGGAGAGCGATCACGGCCACGACGTCCATGGTGACGGTGGCAAGGATACCCACAATCAGGCCAACAATGAACGCACGGCTTTCCATCGTACGGCACTTCCGCCCTTACTGGTTAGGCTGCTGCCCAACTAGACGGAGCTCAGCCGCGGCTACCGGGAACGAGTCTGATAATCTCTGAAACGGTTTTCGTCATAAAAAAAGCTGAACGCGCAGCGGGTAGCCCTCGGCTGGAGCGATTGGTTAGGGCTGCGGAAGTGAGTACACATAGGCCAGCGAGTCGCCGCGCGGAGTGATGAAATCTTGAAGCTGCCAGCACTGGTGTTCTTGCTTGCGCAATACCAAGTGCACTGTGTGCCGTTCGGGCCGGTGCTTGTAGTCAAGCACGAACGGATATGACATGGAGACAATTGCTGTATCCGGCGACTCCGTTTCGACGGAGAAGCGAACCGGCTTGCCAATTTCTCCGTCCTGGCCTCCAAGCCAGGGGTCGTAATCCAGATGCCCGATCTCTCCATTCGAATATTCCCATTCCCTCTTAAGCAACGCTCCAAACTCTGGCGTGGTGAACTGCAAGACACGATCTGATGGGTCGGCATAAAACGAATAGTGCTCGGAGTAGAAGGCGCGGGCCCAATCTGCAGCCTTCGGGCAATCAGCGGCAACTGGGCCCGCGGTGATTAGCGCTAATGCGGCCAAGAGTACCTTCATACGCAGCCCTAACTAGAATTAGACTGCAACCTGCAATCTATTTCTGCCTCCATAGACCCAGTTTGTCGGAAAACACTGCAGGACGTCAACCGCGATTCCGGAACAAAACCCAAGCCCGACAAAATCAGTATTTGTATATGTCAGAACAAATCCGCGACTGCTTCGGATTATCGTTCAGGCCGAGCATAGTTGAAAGTCGGCACCCGTCGCACGTGTCATCGCAAGGGTTACCATGCTTTTAAACCGCAGGAGCGGTCTCTCCCCTCTGGCCGGAAGGCAATCCACCTGTCCTGCCCTGCTTTGGGCGCGAATAGCACTTTATATGTTTATCGTTTACCAAGCGCCCTTCATCGGCATCAATGAATTGAAACATTGTCTGGATCTCCGACCTGGAAGGCATGGCTTCTTTTTTTTTCTCGTTTTCTAGCGTCTCGGAAAGTTCGTCATTCCAGCCTCGTTTTCGCATGAATTCATTCCACATATAAATCTCACCCTCAGACGGTCGGCGTCCCATTCCAAAACACGACTCCAAAATCGCCTCGTCGCTGAGGCCGTAATTCACGTACTCGACTACCAGCTCGTATCTAACTCGGAGAAAGGTTGCGCATTTTTTGTCGAAACCTTTTCCAAGGTTCACGTGATATTCGAGAGGCAATTCTCCTTTGGCATGGCTACGGATTTTGTCCAGCATTCGGCCGAAATAAAACAAGTCACCCACCTTGTCGTAGGGACTACGAACATCCAAGTCTCTCACACGCGAGCCCATTTTTCCGGTTCCTCTGGATTTATCGCAAGTTATTAACAGTTATTCACAAACCCTGCAAGACTGTTTTTCAGCCGCAATTCCTATAGTCAAACACCGGCAGCGAATCGCGGTATAAACAGCGATTGAACTAACCCTCATGTCGCGATCGCAGTTTTCGCACAACTTTGTTCCACCATTCCCGTAGAAAGCGAACGCTGTCGGACGCGATTTTTATTGACACCTCTGAAGAAAATTAACTAATGCTGGTATCGGACAAACACTTCAGGAAAACCGAAGACAAACCTTGAAGTGGCTAGGGCGGTGTGCCGGGCGCATAAAAACCGAATACACCGCCCGGTCCATTTAATCCGCTGAAGCATTTAGAGGTCGCGCCAACGGAAAGAGGGAGCAACTCAACTTCAATTCCCAACGCCCGATCACGAGCGCGCCTAAAACACCGAGAATATCTACACTGCTGGTGCGTGACCGCCCCTGCGCACGAATCGCAGCATCGTATGTGACCGTCATCATCGCGAAAAACACAAATGTTGATTACGAGGTGGATGAGATCTTACCGCCCGTGTACAAACTCGCTTGCGTTCGTTCGCGCGGGCGCGACAAGACAAAAATCGAGAAGCGAAATTTTCGTCGGTGAGCTTTACAGATTCTGCGAGCGGATGCGCGTCGGATTCGGCCGTTTATTTTTGTTTCGCGCGTGTTGCTTTTCAGAAGTGATTGCAACGAAACGATTACGGGAGTATTTCACCGAAGCCAATTTGAAACCCATCCGTGGCACTCAACATGCTGTTATTTTAGGAAGTTATGAAACGACTTGTATTGATAGGGGGCGTTCTGGCGTTCGCGATGATGGGCCAATTGAAGGCGACAATAATTTTTTCGGATAATTTCAACGCGGAAAACGGCGGCGTTGGCGTTCTCAACTACAACTCCTTCGCCAACTGGTCGGTCAACGGGGGGACCGTGGACCTGATCGGCAGCCCCGGTTTCTTCGATTTTTTCCCGCAAAACGGATTGTATGTGGATCTGGATGGCACTTCCTTCCTGGCCGGAACTTTGACCAGTATAGGGATTCCGATCACCCCTGGCAGTTATATCCTTTCGTTTCTCCTCGCTGGCAGTCAGCGCCGCGACTTCAATACGGTTCACGTGGATGTCAGCGGCGGGCTGGCCTCGTCGACTTATTCCCTCAACTCAGACACACCGCTGACAATTGAGACGATGTCGTTCACGGTCCTGGCGCCAACGACGATTAATCTAAGCTTCCATAATGAAGGCGGCGACAACATCGGGCTCATTCTGGACAACGTGAACCTCAACCGGGTGTCCGGGGTGCCGGATTCGGGATCAACCATCGTTTTTCTGGCGATTGGGATGTTCGGATTGGGCCTGATGGGACGAAAGTTCAGGCGCCTCGCGTAGTACTCCACATCGTGACGATTCCTCCTCGATTAGTTCGAGTGACAAGCGATTTTTCGCTAGCGTTCGAGTAAAAATTGGTCTGAATTCGCCGCCGATGGCAAATAGAAATGCCGTTCGTTCTGCGGATTCCAGCCAAAATTGATTTGTGATGCGTCCCGTCTGATGGCGACGAACTAAATCATCGTCTTAAAAGCTATTCAGAATCGACAAGGAGGCAGCCTTTCCGCGAAATTGGAGTAAGAATGGCTCGCCTGGTTCTGATCTGCGACGGAGATGATCTCGTCACCCATAAGTTAGGGAACATTACCACAATTGGCCGTGCTCCACTGAACCACATAGTCATTGATGATCCGGCGGTATCAGCGCAGCACGCGATCATCGCGAGATCAGTCGACTCCTATCGGCTGCAAGATTTACATTCAACAAACGGCACACAGGTCAATGGTGTTCCAGTTAGCGAAGTTGAGTTAAAGGATGGCGACAAAATTCGTTTTGGTTCCGTCGTAGCGGTGTTTGCGGGATTTCGCCGCGAAGCTTGATTAATGCGGTTTGTTTCAAGAGTGAGATAATTGCTCCCAACGTCGAGCAAAAGCCATGTCCGACAAAATCAGCACCTGTATATGTCACATGAAGCTCTGCGTGAGGAGGCCTCTTTCGATTTGCCATTCCCCGTGGTGTGCCCTTAGCGAGTTTCCATAGCGGGCGTCGGAGAAGGCTTTTCAGATGGCGAGGACGTCGTGGCTACGTTTTGTTTGATCAGGTACCAGACCATGATCGCGAGTACGACAGAGACCAACTTCGCGCGCCAGTTTTCCAGCGTCAGTCTGGTCCACAGGATGGAAACCAATACCGAGCGCCAATTCTTCGAAGTCTGTCCCTTCATATTTGCTGCGCAGTAAAATTTGCCCGATGCATCGACGGAAACGTCTCCCGAGTGAAATTGCTGTCAATTCGCCGCCGATGGCGAATTCCGTCCGTCGACGGTTGAACACATCGCGAAGAATGTGCGACTACGTCCAGACTAAATATGTACGCGACAAAAATCAGTACTTTGTATATGTCGAATGAAAGGTAGGGTTATTGCCGGTCGACTACGGTGATTAGAGCTGAATCTTTATCTTGATACTCCCAAGGCTGTCCTGAAGGTTCTGAAGCATTTCATGAGTGCGATTCGTAGCCTCATCAATTCCCCGTCGAAACTCTGTCGTGTCGTTGAGCGTGCCGCAAAAGGGACATTTCTGGCTCTCAGCCTTGAGCCATTTGACGGTCTCCTTGATCTGCTTGCCACATTTAAAGCATGTAATTTCCAGCGGTAACTTATCGAAAAACATAGTCTTCTTTTACAACCCTCCGGCATCCGGTAAAAGGCGGAATTCAAAATTCCTAAAAAACTATATGTCACACAAAATCCTGAGTTGAGTTAGGAACAATTTTTCGCCTGCCTACGCCGCCACTCCTCGCACCTCGTAACGAAGCGCGACCATGCCGCTTTTGTAGGCTTTGACCTCCGCCAGGTGGAGGGCGACGTCTCTGTCGAGCTTCTCGAAGAATGGGATCCCATCACCAATCAAGATCGGCAGGATCGAATAACGAACTTCGTCGGCTAGCCCGAGGCGAAGGCATTCGCCAGAGACGACACCGCCTCCGACAAACCAGATGTTACGGAA
>JBBQRI010000110.1:0-8054 GCA_038214915.1 Chthoniobacterales bacterium | reverse complement strand
TGCCGCACTTTTCCTTCTATGATATAGAGAATCACTTCGAAGCCGACATGGATGTGGGCGTAGGCGACGCCTCCCGGCGGAATGGTGGCGATGTTGGCGGACAGGCTTGTCGTTCCCACGTTCTTGCCTGACATGCCCTGTTTGTAATGGATGCCATTCCAATCGCGTCGCGCGCCGCCACCGCGAATCGTTAGAATTCCGGCATGATCCTCGACCGCGCTGATGTCTAACTTGTCTTTGTCGCTTTTCATAAGGGCCGGACTCTAAATCCGCAGAGTGCGCAGATTAACACAGATTCGTTAGCGCTGCTTCGACCTGCGGTGACTTAAGCCACCGAGCGCGATGTATCGCGGACAGGTAACGAGATGATCGTTGACCATGCCCGTCGCTTGCATGAAGGCGTAGCAGATCGTCGAGCCGACGAATTTGAATCCGTGTCGCAACAGATCGCGGCTCATGGCATCGGATTCAGCAGTGCGCGTGGGTACGTCAGCTAGCGTTCGACAACGATTCTGTATCGGGTTGCCGCCAACAAAGCTCCGGAGATAAGTGTCGAAACTTCCGAATTCTTTTCGAACAGCGAGGAAGTTTTTCGCGTTCTCGATTGTAGCTGCGATTTTCAAGCGATTCCGCACGATTCCATCGTTGCGGAGCAACCGCTGAACGTCGCGCTTACTGTAGCGCGCGATCTTTTCCGGGCGAAATCCATCGAACGCTTTTCGGTAGTTCTCGCGTTTCTTCAAAATCGTATTCCAGCTCAGTCCGGCCTGTGCGCCTTCCAGAATTAGAAACTCGAAGAGTACGCGATCGTCGTGTACAGAAACCCCCCATTCCTTATCATGATAAGTAATGGCCGGTTCAGTCGTGGCCCAGGCACAACGCGGCATAATGTTGAGAATACATCAGAGCGCGAGTTGTAGCCACGGCCCCGTGGGCGCTCCACAAGTTGCGAACTTCTTGGAACCGCCCATAGGTCCGCACACCGGCCGGATTCGTCCTGCGGCAAACCGGTAGCTACAGCAATGGCGCGAGCAGCTGGCGTAACTTCAATCCGATCCGAACTTTGGCTTCTTAGACGAAACTTTTTTGTAGGTGCCTTCGGCGTTCACATTGTGGCCGAAGCCGCAAATACCGGTTTGCGTGGCGACCAGTTTGCCGCCGGTGAATTTTAGCGTGATCTGGCATTCCTCTTCCGCGCCTTCGGGTTTGAAGATGGCAGTGTCGCCTTCGATCGTCGCAATGCCGCTGCCTTCGCCCTCGTTGGCCATTGGACCCTGCGACGTTTTGTATTCGTAAACGCCGGAAAATTCCACTTGAAGACGCTGTTTACCGAGCGCCCAGATTTTGAATTCGCCGCCTTTGGTTTTCCAGGTGCCGTTGACTTGAGCGGCCGTAACATTCTTATCACTGTCGGTCCCTGACGTAGCAATTGACGCAGCGAAAACGATGCACTGGGCAAACGTAAAGCCTAACAAGCTTCGTGTTTTCATAAGCCTCGTCGGCACCGAGTCTGGCAAGCTATGAATTCCCGATCAAGCTTATTGCAGCGCTCTATTGCAGGGGTCACAAATCAAACGAACTTTCATTTCGATGATGGAGTTTGAAATATGAAAGAACAAATCATTGAGAAACGCCGTGTTCCTTCGCCAGCGACAACGCCGCAGGCGCTGGCCTGGGACAGTCGTAACAAAACGTTGTGGATGGGTTCACGCGATCTGAGCCGAATCTATGCGATCGATGCGGAGAATGGAACCGTCTTGAAACAACAGGAAGCGCCGGGAATTCCCTGGGCTGCCGTCGCGGTAAATGGCGAACTCCGTTTCACTATCGGCGAAGGCGCGGACGACGATCGTTATATTTACCGCTACACACCTGAAGCCGGATTTTCGAAAATGTTCGCGTGCCCGGAGTTTACCGGATCATATCTCAGCTTTGACGGGAAGAATCTGTACATGAGCCAGTGGTACGAGAAACGAGTGTTAAAGTTCGACGATAAAGGAAATGTCATCCGCGAAATTGATGTGGGCGCCGAGATATGCGGTCACGTTTTCGCAAATGGCTCGCTTTACATTTTGCGTGGACAGGAAAAGCCAAACGAGGATTGGCGAATTGCACGACTGAATCCGCAAGAGGAAACCCCGGCCAATGAAGATATTGCTGCTGTCCCGTTCGCGTCTCGCTCACTGACTTTCGACGGCGAAACGTTCTGGTCGAATTACCGCGCGAAAGACACGATCGTTTCGTTCACTCTGCCGAATTAGAAGGTTTCTCGACCGTTCGATCGACGGGATACCCGCTACTGCGCCGATTGCTTCGTGGTCGGACAAGCAGAGCCTCCGTCGAAGAGGATTTTCCACGAGCCATCCGCCTGTCTTACCCATGTGGAAGTAAACGTTCCGATCTGCGCTCCTGCTTCATCGAACACGGGACCGCTGGAGAATCCGAGGTCGCCGGCGGCGTTTGTTACGACGCGCTCGGGCTGCCAGCGGAAAGGTGCGACCGCGGGTTTGAAGAATTCTGACCAGCCCGCGATCACTTCTTGCTTCCCGTGCATAGCGTTGCGCCGTCCGAGAAACTGAGCGTCGTCGGCGAGGTACAAAAAAAACTTTTTCGCGTCGCGGTCTGCGAACGCTTTGGCGAATGCGATCTCGTTGGCGCGCACTTCTTCAGCTCGATCCGCAGCAGAAGCCGGTAAAGCCAAAAGGAGAAGGAGCAGGCAAAGATTGCGTCTCATACTTCTCAAACTATTCAACATTGCGTTTCAGCAACGCGAGTTTGTTCACTAGCGCGTTTGTTCCCTTTTCCAGGAGCATTCCCCACGCACTGAGGACAGCGAGGGTAGGAATGCAAATCAATAAAAACCCCCAGATCGGCACTTCCCGAATACGAAGTCCCAGCCAGATGACATACGGCTGGTGCGTGAGGTAGAGGCCGTATGAATACAGCCCAACCAGACCGAACAATTTCGCGGGTGAGTTAAACAGCAAAATCAATCCAGCGATGCCAACAATTTCCAACATGCAACACGCGCCTGTGGCGAAATCGACAAAGATGTAATCGTAAAATCCATGATAGAGTTGCAGTGCCGCGGGGTAAAGGATCAAGCCGGCTGCGAATCCCGCGCCGCGAAGAAGGAACCATTCCAAGCGGGCGGGCGATTGTGTGTACCACATTGCAAGCGATATCCCGAGCGCAAACTCCGGCAATCGACAAATGGCGAAACCCCCGAGGACCCACAATCCGTTTTGGGGCCAGAGCACGAGCAAGACGTAGCGCGCAAAAAATCCCACTGCACATCCAATAAGCAAAAACCACCATGGTCCAACACGCCGCGCTATCGAGAAGAGCAGGGGAAAGATCGCATAGAACTGGATCAGCATGGAGAAGTACCACCACGCGGCGTTTAGATACATGAAGTTCATCTCGATATTGATGAACCGCAGGCCGAGCAGGCTTAGGATGATGCGGTCGTCCACCGGTTCGAGGCGGGCAACAAAAGGCGACACGAGATACACCAGGTGCGCGACCCAATACATCGGGTATAGCCGTACGAACCGCGCCCAATACCATGGGCCCCAGGCAATTTCCCCCTTTTCGGCGCGACGCACGGTCGATTGCATGAGTGTCCAACCGCTCAGAATGATGAAGACACCGACGGCGTGGAAACCGAGGCCTGATATTTTTAACCAGGCCAGTCTTAGAAGGGTAAGCGCGCTCGCGGCGACATTGCTCCAGTCAGGCGGCGGAAGCACGCCATGCTGGAAATAGGTGCTGAAAAAATGAAAGTAAGCGACGAACAGAATCGCCAGGCCCTTTGAAATGTCGATCCAAAGCAGCCGTTTCACCGCATGGGCTTAACAGCGCGAAGCAGCCCGGGTCAAGACGTATGCTGATTGGAGTGGCGTTTGACGCAGGCGCCCTAGAAAGGAATCTCGCCCAACAGCACAAAACTCTTTCAGCAGCACCTTGCGTTGTTTCAACAGCACAAGCCAATTCGTTGTAACCTGCAGCACACGGCAGTGCGGTGCACGGTCGCGATTAATGCGAACCAAACAGCGTGTATGCTTGCGAGTGCATCGCATCGTTTCGCTGTTACCTGCCGCGACCGAGATCGCGAGTGCGCTTGGGCTTATGGACCAAGTCGTTGGCGTTTCGCACGAATGCGATTTTCCTGATGAAGCTAATCGGCGTCCACGTATCAAGCACTGCCCCCTGCACAATGCCGGCCTGACGAGCCGGGACGTGGATGAATGGGTGCGCCGCGCCCTGCATGAGAACGGCACCATTTACACCCTCGATGAACCGCTTCTGCGAAAACTGCAGCCGGACATACTTCTGACCCAAAAATTGTGCGATGTCTGCGCAATGGGTTACGGCACTGTGGCGAAGCTCGCGCAAACCTTGCCTGGTCCGCCTCGAGTAGTGAACCTCGAGCCAACAAGTCTGGCCGATATTTTCGGTGATATACGGCACGTCGCTGATGCGTGCGATGCGGGCGAACGGGCGGAGAAATTGATCGTAAATTTGTTGGAACGCGTTGAAAACGTGCGCGAACGCGCCGCAACAATTCAGGATCGCCGACGTTGTTTTCTGATGGAATGGGTGGATCCGCCATTTTGTTGCGGTCATTGGGGGCCGGAGCTGGTCGAGATCGCTGGTGGCCAAGATTCGTTAGGCCGAAAGCATCAGCCATCGGCGCAAATCGAATGGCAGCAAGTGTTGGATGTGCGCCCAGAGATTATCGTACTTGCGCTTTGCGGATACGACATTCATCGAGCGCGCCGCGATTACGAATTGCTCAGGCGATTTCCTGGTTTTGGTTCGATTCCCGCTGCGGAAAGCGGTCAGGTGTATGTTGTAAATGCGAGCGCATACTTCGCGCGCCCTGGTCCTCGCATTGTCGACAGTCTCGAAATTCTCGCCGGAATTTTGCACCCGACTGGATTTCCCGAGTTCGTTTCGCGCGGGCCTGACGATCGGCGCGTTGTTCGCATTAGCTAACGCGTGCATCTCATGAACCGCCGCGGAACGACAATTATTCGAATTGTGTTCCGAAAAAGCTTGGCGAATAGATAATCCTCAGGATAAATAGCGGTCGACATTAACTAAACCGGAAAGGAATTGACCCATGCTGTGGACTATAATTGTCATTTTGCTCGTGCTTTGGCTGCTTGGCTTGCTCGGCCACGTTGGCGGAAGTTTGATCCATTTACTGCTCGTAATTGCTGTCATCGTCCTGATTATTAACCTGGTTCAGGGTAGACGCGGACCCTGACCTGGCACGTTTCGGCTCGATCAACGGCTGCTGCCCCGCAGCCGCACTATTACACGCATCGGTTCGCGGCGTCACTTTCAGGTGATACGTCCCCGCAAGCACATCGTGTCGACTGTTTCGCAAATGAGCGACTATGGCTTGGGAATTTAAACCAGTTGCTCGAATGCTCGATCAAATCCGCGTGGACTCCTGAGATCCATAGGTCAATTTCGGTGTATGCGAATTAGCGAAATGAATTGGATGATGGTTGAAGAATACCTTGGGCGCGATGACCGCGCAGTGTTGCCGCTGGGCTGCACAGAGCAACACGCTTACCTGAGCTTGAGCACGGACAGCATTTTAGCCGACCGCCTAGCTGTCGAAGCGGCCGAGCCATTAGGCGTTCCTGTATTTCCTGTCCTGGCCTACGGCATCACGCCGTATTTCCGTGCGTTTCCGGGAACGATCACTCTTCGGGTGGGAACCTACATGTCGGTGGTGTGTGACATTCTCGACGCGATGGCCGAGCATGGGTTCAAACGCATCCTGATTCTCAACGGCCACGGCGGCAACACGCCCGCGCAAGGATCCGTCGGCGAATGGATCGCAGATCACCCCGGCGTCCGCATCAAGTTCCACAACTGGTGGAACGCCCCCAAAGTCTGGGCACAAGTGCAAGCAATCGATCCCGTCGCTTCTCACGCGTCGTGGATGGAAAATTTTCCGTGGACGCGCCTGGCGAACGTCAAGATGCCTTCACATCAGAAGCCGATGAGCGATCCGGAGAAACTTCGCCGTCTCGATTCGAAATCAGTGCGGGAACATCTTAAGGACGGCAATTATGGCGGGCTCTACCAACGAGACGACGAAGAAATGATGAAGATCTGGCAGGCAGGCATGGAAGAGACGCGCGCGTTGCTGAGCGAAGACTGGACGTAGATTGAAATCGGCTTCTTCTGAGGCGATGACAGTGGAATGCATCAAACAACTAGGATGAACCGCGCGAATTTCATTTCGTTAGGACACCTAGAGGTCTGTAGAGTTCTTCAAATGCCATTGCTTGGAAAAGTGAGCCGACAACAAGGCTCCTTCCCATTTCTCGGATATTGTTAGGGACCCGCACGTATTTTTCGCGCTCCCGGAGAGGTTAGCCCTCTTCCATTCGGAATATTGAAAGGTTCCAAGACGGTTGCTGGATTGGTTCCGTGCGATTCATGTAGTACAGAGAGGAGAGATTTTCCTATGGCTGAAGTGTCCAGCGAACTTGAGGGACCTGATTTTGAAAAAGGCTATGAGATCGAAAACGTGCGCGAGGGAGAAATGCTTTTGGGTCACGTGTTTGGCGAACCGGTTCTAGTCGCGAGACGCGGTGATGACCTTTTCGCCATCGGCGCAACATGCACGCACTACGGTGGCCCGCTGGCGAAAGGTCTGATGGTCGATTGCACGGTGCACTGTCCGTGGCATCATGCGCGTTTCGATTTGCGCACTGGCGAGGCGATTGCAGCTCCTGCCTTAAATGACGTTGCGTGCTACAAAATCGAGAAGCGCGCCGACCGATTCTTCGTAACCGGCAAGATCGATAAAAAAGCGGACCGCAGACCAAAATCATCTCCGACTAGCGTCGTAATTATCGGCGCGGGTGCCGCGGGCGGCGCCGCGGCCGAGACGTTACGTCGCGAAGGCTATAGTGGGCCGGTTACTTTGATCGGCGCAGATGAATCCCTGCCGTACGATCGGCCGAATCTTTCGAAAGATTATCTCGCCGGCAACGCGCCAGAAGAATGGATTCCGTTACGGCCGCCGGAATTCTATCGCGACCAGAAGATTGATGCACTTACGAATACGACCGTTACAGGCATCGATCCGAAAGCCAAACAGGTGACGTTGTCCGACGGCCGTTCGTTAGGCTACGGTGCGCTATTGCTGGCGACCGGTGCTCAACCTGTCCAGCTTACGATTCCAGGTGCTGATTTGCCGCACGTTTTTTATCTGCGAACACTGACGGACAGTCGGCGGATCATTGAAAAGGCGAAAAACGCAAGGCGCGCTGTCGTAATCGGCTCTAGCTTCATCGGGCTGGAAGTGGCGTGGTCGTTACGTGAGCGCAAGCTAGAGGTCGCAGTCGTCGGAAGAGATTCGGTGCCGCTCGCGAAAGTTGTAGGAACCGAAATGGGAAATCTGGTTCGCGAAACGCACGAAGCGCATGGTGTGAAATTTCATTTCGGTCGAACACCTGCAGCAATTCACGACGGTTATGTGCAGCTCGATGACGGAACGAAATTGGACTGCGATTTAGTCGTGGTCGGAATCGGCGTTCGCCCAAACATACATCTTGCTGAGCAATCAGGCATCGCGACTGACAATGGTGTGTTGGTAAACGAGTTTTTGGAAACGAACATTCCCGGAATTTTCGCCGCAGGCGACATTGCGCGCTGGCCCGATCCGCGCGCCGGCCGGGTCCGCGTTGAACACTGGGTTGTGGCTCAGCGCCAGGGGCAGACTGCGGCGCGCAATATTCTCGGCGCACGCGAACCTTTCACGATTCCGCCATTCTTCTGGAGCAATCATTTCGATCTGCACATCCATTACGTCGGTCATGGCAGCGGCGGCGATCAGGCAAGTGTGTCCGGTGATTTGAAAGCCAAAGCTGGCTCGGTGATTTTTAGCTCTGACGGTAAACTCAGTGCTATCGCGAGCGTCGGGCGTGATCGCGAGAATCTCGAAGCGGAAGTAGCGCTGGAGCGCGGCGGCAAATTTCCCCCAACATGATTTCGCCGCGCGCGAAAGCGATGGCTAA
>JBBQRI010000109.1:0-8058 GCA_038214915.1 Chthoniobacterales bacterium | reverse complement strand
TCCACTGCATGGATGCCGCAAGCACGGCGCTTTTCTCGCTGAAACCGGTCACTTTTCGCTATAAGCCTGAGTTCGATAAATCAGGCACGCCGCAGTTTGGTCTCATTGCCGAAGAAGTGGCCCAGGTCTCTCCTGACCTCGTGATCCACGATGCCAAGGGACAGCTCTCCACGGTCCGCTACGAAGCGGTGAACGCGATGTTGCTCAATGAGTTTCTTAAAGAGCATCGCAAAGTGCAGGAATTAGAAGCAAAGATCGCCCGGCAACAGGACAATTTCGAGGAGGCTGGCGCAAAACAACGCGCGCAGATTCAAGTTCTCACTGCGCGCCTTGATGAGCAGGATGAGAAATTGGAAGCGACAGTTGCGACTCTGGCAGCACAACTGCAGAAAGTTACAGCGCAGGTGGAAATGAACCATTCTGCCGCGCAAGTCGTTGTGAGTAATCAGTAAAGCAGATAGAGAGCCCGAATGCTGTAGCCGGAATCGCTGACGCAGGCCCCGAGCACACGCGTACTCGACAGCGCGCATTTCAATCTCGACAAGCTGCCGAGATTCTTCCGAAACTTCGGATCTATGAAAACAAGCATTCCATTATTTCTCACGGTTCTCTCGTTCATCTGGCTGTCGGTTGCCGGCCCCAAAGCAGAAGCGGTAGTCCCGCCGCCGGACGGAGGCTATCCGGGGTTCAACACGGCAGAAGGCCAGAACGCTCTTTTTAGCCTGACCACCGGCTCTGCGAACACGGCAGTAGGCTGGTTCTCGCTCAGGAGCGATACGACTGGTAGCTTCAATACCGGTATCGGCGCTGGCAGCCTTTTCGCGAACACCGGAGATAGTAACACCGCAACCGGCGTCGGCGCGCTGTTGAACAACACCGCCAACGAGAATACAGCGAATGGAACGCTTGCTCTGTTCAGCAACACTACCGGTGTCCAAAATACTGCTGTCGGGTTTTCTGCGCTCTCGAACAGCACCACCGCGGGTGCCAACAGTAGTGGCGCCAACACTGCAATTGGCGCGTTTGCCCTGGGCCAAAACGTGACTGGTGGCGCTAATACTGCCATCGGTTATGCCGCTCTTTACATTGCCACTGGTGGCGGCAATATCGCGCTCGGCGATTTGGCCGGAGTCGACGTCACCACCGGCAGCGGCAACATCATCATAGGTAACCGCGGTCTTGCGGGCGACGACGCCACAATCCGCATCGGGCGGGCAACTCACACAAAGTGCTACATTGCTGGCATCCGCGACGTCACGACGGGCGTCGGCGACGCCATTCCCGTGGTGATAGATTCCGCCAGCCAACTGGGGACGGTCAGCTCTTCGAAACGGTTCAAGAAAGAGATAAAGCCGATGGACAATGCAAGCGAAGCGGTCCTCGGACTGAAGCCGGTGAGTTTCCAGTACAAGAACGATAAGACAAGCCAGCCGCAGTTTGGGTTAATCGCTGAGCAGGTTGCTGAGGTGAATCCCAACCTCGTCGTTCGCAATTCAGATGGCGAGATTTACACGGTGCGCTACGACGCGGTGAACGCGATGTTGCTGAACGAGTTTCTAAAAGAGCACAAGAAGGTCGAGAAATTGGAAGCGGCCGTTGCCGATCTCGCAGCACAACTTCAGAAAGTCACTGCGCAGGTGCAAATGGACAGTTCCAGCGCGAAAGTTGCTGTGATTACTCGGTAATATCGGGCATCGCGGTACGATTCCCATTTCGACAATTTCGTTGCGAGAGGTTGTTGTGCCGAGTTTGTTCAGGATATGGAGGTTCCAGGCGATCCTGCGGTTTCAGGTTACGATCACGTCGGGAGAGGTCTGCGCCGGATCGACCTGGATCCGAATCCGATCAGGCAATTTGCGAATTGGTTTACCGCCGCGATAGAGGCCAGCATTCGTGATGTCAACGCGATGAGCCTTGCGACGGCGGGTCGCGACGCGAGACCGTCGGTGCGAATTGTTCTCCTGAAGAGTTTCGATCAAGACGGCTTCGTCTTTTTTACGAATTACGAAAGCGCCAAAGGGAAACAACTCGACTCCAATCCCTACGCAGCCCTTGGTTTCTACTGGATTGAACTCGACCGGCAAATTCGTATCAGCGGAAAAGTGGAAAAGACCTCGCGTGAAGAGTCGCGAGCTTATTTTTATTCGCGTCCTGTGGGAAGCCAGTTGGGCGCATGGGCCTCGCGCCAAAGCGAAATCGTCGACGCGCGTCGTGTGCTCGATGCGCGGATGGCAGAAATGACCGAGCGCTTTCGTAAAAAACGGATTCCATTACCCGCGCACTGGGGCGGTTACCGGTTGAAACCAGACATGATGGAATTTTGGCAGGGTCGCCCCAACCGTTTGCACGACCGGTTTCGGTACACGCGACTGGCGAACGAATCGTGGCAAATTGATCGGCTCGCGCCGTGAGCTCCGGATTTCGCCGCGTTACCGGTTTGAGTGTCATTCTGAGCGGAGCCAAGCTGCAACGCGGCGAACGAAGTCCGCGAGGCCAGGCTTTCAATCTCAGTTTTTTTTGTCGGGGCTGTAATTAAATCCGAGATGTTGAAAGCCTGGCCTCAGCTCGCATTTCGTGCAGCGCTTCGCCAACATGACACTTGGCAACATCGAAGCGGTCCGCGGCGACATCACCACGTTAGAGGTCGATGCGATTGTGAACGCGGCAAACACTACGCTCCTCGGCGGTGGCGGTGTCGACGGCGCGATTCACCGCGCGGCGGGCCCCGAACTGCTTGCGGAATGCCGCACGCTCGGAGGTTGTGAACCCGGCCAGGCGAAGATTAGCCGCGGCTATGACTTAACCGCGCGTTTTGTCATTCACACCGTCGGACCGATCTGGCGCGGCGGGAAACACGACGAAGCGCGGATACTGATAAATTGCTACGGCAATTCGCTTAAGCTTGCGGTGGAAAATAAAATCGGAACGATAGGGTTTCCGGCGATCAGTTGCGGCGCTTACGGTTATCCGATTGAAGAAGCCGCGCACATTGCGCGCGATTTTCTCGCCGTGAGCGATGAAACCCAGAAAGTGATTTTCGTTGTTTGGGGCGAAGATGTTTACGACGTGTACCGGCAACTGCTGTAGTCGCTGCGCTGTGCGAAGCGTGACATGTGCATAAACGCTGCGTTTCGCGCAGCAAAACGGCTACAAAAGAGACGCAATCGCGCCTCGGCAAACGATTCAATGTTGTATGATGAATCCGAACGAAAACGATCTTACTAGGGACGAACCGCTTCCAGCGCAGCAATTTCAGCCACGCGAAGAAGACATTGGCTCAACTGCGCGTGAGCAGTTTCGTCGAGCAACACAAAAAGCTTCCACGGAAATGAGCCAGACGTGGGACCAAACGAAAGAGAAGGCGAGCCGGGCACTCGAGCGTACCGAGCATTTCGTGCGCGAAAATCCTATGCCAACGATTCTCAGCGCACTCGGCATCGGAATTGCCATTGGCCTGGCCATCCGCTACGCCGCTCCCAGCGAACGCAAACGCGAAATCGTGTTGGAGTCGCCGTGGGGGAAATTCAACTGGAGCGTTCTTTCGCTGCCATTTCTCTGGCCGCTGTTCAAATCGGCGCGGGAAAAATCGGAGGACGTTATGCGTAACGGCGTTAAGCGGTTGAAGAAAATGGACGTGGAAGGCTATGCAAAACCCATCCGAAAGCGCTGGAGAGCGTGGACTCGCTGAGCGGTGGTCAGATTTAGGTGTAGCCACGGCGCTGTGTCGCCGTGCCGGGCGCTGTGAACGCCTCGACATAGCGAGGCGGCTACAAACACATACGCAGCGTTGTAGCCACGGCCCTGTGGGCCGTTCCCAAAGTGTACAGGGGAATGGACCGGCTACAGACCGGCGTCTGCAAAACCTTATTAGACTGGCTGCTACGCGGATCTCGCAGCTGCGAGAAAATTGTTGATTAGATCTGCGAGCGCTCGTGGATACCGCGCCACGAAGGAATGGCCGCCGTGAGGGAACTGAGCAAGCCAGGCGCCAGGAATTGCCTTCACGAGTTTCAGGGCATTTGAAGCAGGAATCACGATGTCCTCCGTTCCAGTAGCAATTAGCACCGGCACACGTATCTCTTGCAACTGACTCGCAACGCCATTGCGATGCCATGCGTCCATCGCCGCTGACTGCCGGTTCAGGAGTTGAACCGGTAATTGCGCGCGCGCCGCTGCTACAATGTCGCCGAATTGCCGATAAAAAGATTCGGCCACGTCATTTGGGAAAAGCAGGAACAGCAAACGCCGCGCCTGCTCGTTAGGCGTTTCGGTCGTGTCAATAAGTTCAGACCACACGTCAGGTGAAGCGAGATCCGCTTCAATTCCTCCGGGGTCCGTCGACAACAGCACGAGCTTGCCAACGGGCGCTCGGTGCTGAACCGCGAGCGTCTGCGCGATGAATCCGCCCATTGACCATCCTAGAAGGCTTACATGTTCGAAACCCAACGCCTCAATTACGTGCGCGGCATCATCGGCGAGCTTCGCAATGTCGAATGGCTGTCCGTCATCAGTAGAACCGCCAATGCCGCGGTTGTTGAGCAGGATGAGTTCGTTCGACGATGCGAGTCGATCAATGAAAGACGGATCCCAGTCTGCACTCGTCGCACCGAAGCCATTCAAGACCAGAAGCGGTCGGCCGCCTCCGATTGGGCGAAAAACGAGTTGAGCGCCATCAACCGCGACTGTCGGTATTGATTCCATCGCACGTCATCGAACTGAGAGTTGATCTTGAATGTTGAGCGATGAACGTTCTCCGCCTATGGGAACCGGCAAGGAAATTCAACAACTGGCCCTCATTCTTCTGTTCGCAGTCATTTTGGCTGGGTGCGCCTCAAGCAACAAAGCGGGTGGAACGTCTGGTATCGACCAAATGATTCCAGGGGCAACCAAATGGGGTCACTACAACGGCGAACCAGTGACGAAGTGGAATCCGGACGGGCGCACGATGACGCTCTTAACTGAGTTGCGCTACACTGATCCGCACGGGGAAGTCTGGGTCGCGCCGGTCGGTTCGCTCGTCGATGGCGCATCCATTCCGCGGTATCTTTGGTCGGTCATGGGCGGGCCGTTTGAAGGCAAATATCGGAACGCTTCGGTGCTGCACGATGTCGCGTACGGCGAGCACAGGCGGCCATGGGAGGATTGCGACCGGATGTTTTATTACGCCATGCGTTGCAGCGGAGTTGGCGCGACCGAATCCAAGACCATGTATTACGCTCTCTACAAATTCGGGCATCATTGGAAATTTCCCATCAAACGCGCCAAACCGGTGAAATATGAAGGCGCGCTAGTGGCGAGAGGCGAAGAAATTCCGCGCGCGATTCCAGTGAATCCGACGGAGATAAATCAGGCGCGGAATTGGATCAGCAACACTGATCCCAGTCTAGAGCAGATCGAGCAACGAGCGCAAACCGAAGCGTGGTAACGCCGGCAGTTGTGCTGGAGTTACGAAAGTCTCATGCAAGCGCCTTTAGCGTCAGGTCCGCTCGGAGACGTTTCGATTAATGTTGCCAGCCAATCGGGCGGTTGAATCTGCAGGTGCGTCCTCAGGATCTCACCAGTGAACTGTCGAAAATCGCCGGCGCAGTCCGCGCAGAGTGTCTGCATCGTGTGCGCGCCGAGCATCCGATAGCTTTCGAACTGCGACTCAGAGAAAAATTGGTCAGCGGTGCTTTCGTGCGGGAACGTTTCGCTCCTCTTGAAATATTCGTAGATGTCCCGGGGCTCATCGCCGTAACACGCCGGCTTGATGTAAACGAGGATGCCATCAGGAGCGGTGGAACCGTCGACTGCTGAATAACGGATCCGGCCAATGGCACAGTTATGGCCCTGCTGTTTCGCTGCGCCGATTTGGCTGCGGGGATAAATATTCATCTGATCGAAGTCGATCGGAATCCCAAAATCCAACCGAATCTTTCGCACCGATTCACCGAGGTCGGCGAAGGAACATTCGGGATCCGAGCCCGCGTCGCTGACTACGATAAAATGGCAGCGGCGCAGCACCATCTCGTAAAGACCGAGGTTTTCGAAATGGCCGCCATCGGAGAGATACACGTATGGGCTTTTTTCGTTCGTTAGGCCCAAGGCTTCATCAACAATCGGCCGCACGCTGCTCTCCGGATAACCGAGTTGAAACGTGTGATCGCCTGCCTGGCCGGGGTTTCCAAGCCACGCGCCGAGTCGCACATTGAGCAATGTCAGGATGAAGGTGACGAAAGGCGATGAGTGATAGCCCATGTTAGGACTGGCCGCGGCGCCGGAAATCGTAATCGCCGATCCGAGCGAGATACCTTGAGGGCCGCCATACACGGTCCCATCCGCGCCGGTTGCAGAACGATAGCCCGGGTGCATCGCTGACGATCCGCAGTGCAACGGGCTTACCGTGAAGCTCTGCGCCTTGCGCTCCTGCCAGCCAAGCTTTTCGCCTGACACCAGATTGAGCGCGATGTTTACAACGTGCATCAGTTTGCCCTTGAATTTTTCCTGCGGCCAAAGATCGCGCATTTTGATGTTATCGTTCTCGTCGAATCCCGTGAATGGATTTTCTTCCCGGTCCGAATTCGAAGCGCCGAGGTAAGCGCGAATCAACCGTTCACGATACATCCCGTGCAATGAAAACTTGTTTGCATTGATCAGGCGCGCCATCACGACGCCCGCGAGAAAAAGTAGCGCCGCGAACGGAATCACCAGCCACCATGGCGTATAAAAAATCACGTTAAGATATTCCTCAGGACGACCGAGCAGCCCCGACTTGGAGTCCAACGTCGCCTGGTAACTCAATTTAATGTAGTAGGCCTGAATGACCTTCTTCACCACCGATGTGGTTGCATCGGTGATGAGAATTAACAGGACCGCCGCAAAGACCACCGCCGCGATCGTGGATGACTTGGACAAAATAAGACCGAGCGGACTCGCAGTCGCCCGCTCTTTTTGGCTCGCCGCAACCATCGGGCTGCGACCGCCCAGAACGGTGATAAGTGCGGCCAGACCTCCGGTAGTGATGAACGACCACGTCCACTTGAGCGAAAGTGGCCCGAAAACGACCAGTCCGCTGATGAGCAGCCATCCGAGAGCTACTGCAAGCAACCAGCCGGTTGCGCGTCCCCACCATTCGCGATCCGAGTCGTCGGTCCAGCGGCTGGAAATTCCGGCGAATACCATGATCGCCACAAAAAACAGCGCCATGAAACCGGGAACAGCGACGCAGATGTACAACTCCATTTGCATCACAGGATGCGGAAACAATTTTTGCGCGCCTAACCACAGAACCACGCCACCAATGGCGCCAGAGACGATTACGGCGAGAAATTCCAATGTTCGAAATCCATGGGCGGGAAGTAATGACGTCAGCCACGAGACGATATGCAGAGCTATTCCAAGATAGAGGAACGGCACCCAAGTCTGCGGTTGTCCGAAGCCGAACAATGGCCAGGCAAACAGCGAACGCCCATAATAATTGAACCAAGCCCAGTAAATGGTCATGAGGACCGACGCGAGGAAAAGCGGCAGAAGACAGAACAGCAGGAACCGCTTTTGATTCCATCGCAGATTGCGGCCACACGGCAAATTGAGTCCCATGTAAGCGACTCCAATCACAACCAGTGCCGCTCCGCTCCAGAATAGCGCGTCGGTTCGCAGCGGCGGATCCATCATCACGATTGAGCTGAAAATCCACGGCAGCGCGAGAAACGCGGCGAGCAATGGAATGATCACGCACCAGTTCAACAACAGGTTGCGCAAATATGTGCCAACCAGCGTCCAACTATCCGCCGAGAAAAACCCGAGCCGCGGGCTTAGATAATTGCTGTAGCTGCGCAGATTCTAAATCTCGAGTGGTTCTGGATTTGGTCTCGTGTGCTCGCTCTGACGCGCGAGTTGAGTGGTAACACTTGTTAGGCCCGCACGGTTAATCCAAGCGCTCAGCCAACTGCCGATGTATCCGCCGCCCGAGACGGTGGAGAGATAGTGGAACTTGTCGAGCAAACCGCAGCGCGCGAGGCCCTGCAAAACTCCCAGTCCAAATGTCGCGCTGCGAATGCCGCCACCGGAAACGCAGAG
>JBBQRI010000108.1:0-8134 GCA_038214915.1 Chthoniobacterales bacterium | reverse complement strand
TTTTTCCAGAAACCCGGTCGATGCATCGTATTCGCCGGGAAAGGACATAACGCAGGTGATGCCTTATTCGCCGCGCAATGTTTAGAGCAGCGCGGATGGAAAATCGAGGTGCGTCTCGCTTTCAAAGAAGCTGATTGCAGTTATCTCATGCGCAAGAAGCTCGCGGACCTGTGCCGGAGACCGCCTGAGATTCTGGGCGCTGTGCCATCGAAAACGGCGGATGCAGATCTGGTCGCCACGCTTATCGAACTCTCGCCGGGCGCCACAGGCCGGATAGCCACGACGCAGAATTCAACCGCCACAGAAGCGTGTTCGGGCATTGCTACTCCGCTCGCCATTCTCGATGGTTTGCTTGGCGTCGGCGCAAAACCACCGCTTCGCGAGCCCATCCGCGCTGCCTGTCGCGCTATCAATCAACTGCGGACAACAAAAGACGCTTACGTCTTTGCGGTGGATCTTCCCACCGGTCTCGATACTGATTCAGGCAAGGCAGATCGAGACTGCGTAGTCGCCGATTTTACCGTTGCAATTGGTTACGCGAAGCCAGGCCTCGTCGCTGACGGCGCGCTGAATCATGTAGGCCGGCTCGAGCTTGTGCCGCTCGACGAATTGCGGCCGCCGGAAACGAAACCGAAAGAAATTATCGCCAGCCCGGCAGCTTTTCGCGGTTTGTTTCCCAGACGCAAACATGACTCATATAAGAATCAATTTGGTCGTATCGGCGTGGTAGCCGGCTCCAAGGGATTCGTCGGCGCTGCGCTGATGGCATCACAAGGTGCGCTCAGGGCCGGCGCAGGGTTGGTAGAAGTTTTTGTTCCCGAAGAAATTTACGACATCGTCGCCGGCGCGGCTTTCATGGAAGCGATGGTGAAGCCCGTCGCGTCGTACCGTCACTTGCTCAAGGAGAAAGCCGACGTCTGGGTTGTGGGTCCTGGTCTTGGCAAATCGCGCGCTGCCGAGATCCTTGAGTTCGTTGAAAAAGTGAAGCAACCCATGGTGCTCGACGCCGATGCGCTGAACATCGTGTCCGAAAAAACTTCGGTGCTCCGGCGCTCCAAAGGCAAACGGCTGCTGACCCCCCACCCCGGCGAGATGAAACGGCTTTTTCCCGAAGACCAACAGTCGCGCGCCAAAACAGCGACGAAATTCTGTGATCGTTTTCCGATCACACTTTTGCTCAAAGGCAGTCGCACCATCGTCGCTGAACGCGGTCGGCCTCTGAGCTACAACACGACGGGCAATCCCGGAATGGCCACCGGCGGAATGGGCGACGTTCTCACCGGAGTTTGCGCCGGTTTGCTGGGGCAAGGCCTCTCGCTTTACGATGCTGCGCGAGTCGGTGCATGGCTCTGCGGCCGCGCAGCGGAGATCGCAATTTTTAATGGCAACCAGAGCGAGCAATCGCTGTTGCCGCGCGACGTTCTCAATCACCTGGGCGACGCGTTCAAGGAACTGTAGGGCGTCTATACTAAAGACTGCGAAACAGACGGGCATGCGTTTCGCAATCTTTCCTGCTTTCCTGTGTACCTGATTCGTAGATTCTTGGAGAGTGGCAAAACTTGTTTTGATCGGCAGCGGATTGGCGGGGGGATTGCTCGCGGCATATCTCGGACGGCGCGGATACGACGTAGATCTTTACGAGCGGCGCGCTGACCCCCGGGAAGGGAACATCATCGGCGGACGCTCGATCAATCTGGCGATTTCGACACGCGGGATTCACGCGCTCGAACAGATGGGGATCGCCGATGAAGTCTTGCAACACGCCATCCCGATGCGCGGTCGGATGATTCACGATAGATCCGGCGAGCTGCATTTTAGCCCATACGATGTCGATCCGAAAAAATGTATTAATTCGATCGGACGCGCAGCGCTCAACACCACGGTTATTGAAGCGGCACAGTGTTATCCAAACGTCCGCGTGCATTTCAACCATAAATGCACCGAGGTCTATCTCGAGTCAGCCAGCGCCCGGTTTGAAACAGCAGAGGGCGCCGTTACCGCACGAGGCGACGCGGTGATCGGCGTCGATGGCGCGTTCTCCGCAGTGCGCAAATCGATGCAGAGCCAGATCGCTAACTTTCAATACGACGAAAGTTATCTCGCCCACGGCTACAAGGAATTGACCATTCCGCCCGGCCCGGATGGTTCATGGCGAATGGAAAAGAACGCGCTTCATATCTGGCCACGGAAGAGTTTCATGATGATCGCGCTGCCTAACCCCGACGGGTCATTCACCTGCACACTGTTTTGGGAGTTTGAAGGGCCACGCAGTTTCGCCACGATGAAGACCGGTGACGATGTGCGCCGATTTTTTGAGGAAGAGTTCCCAGATGCCGTGTCGCTCATGCCAGGCTTGCTCGACGATTTTCGGAATAATCCAACGGGTTCGCTCGTGACCATTCGCTGCGCGCCGTGGTTTTACCGGGACAAGGCTTGCCTCGTTGGCGATGCCGCTCACGCGGTCGTCCCATTTTATGGCCAGGGGATGAATGCTGCCTTCGAAGATTGCGTCGTGCTGGACGAGTGCCTTGAAGAATTTCCCGAGAACCGCGAGCGCGCATTCGCCGAATACTTTCGTCGCCGAAAAGAAAACGCCGATGCGCTTGCCGATCTTGCGATCGGGAATTTTATCGAGATGCGAGATAAGACCGCGTCGAAAATATTTCGCGCAAAGAAGAAACTGGATCACGCACTGGAAGCTGCTCTGCCTGGAATATATCTGCCACTTTACACGATGGTCACTTTCACAAGAATGCCTTACGCAAAAGCGGCAAAGCGGGCCCAGATCCAGGATTCACTGGTGTATGCGAGCTTGTTTCTGATCGCAACAGTCTTTGCCGCAGCAATGTTTTGGTTATTCGCAACCTGAGCCAAAACTCTGAACTACGAACGAAAATCCATTGCAGGAAATCAGCCACACCGATTAACCTCACCGCATGCATTTAAAATACCTGCCAACCTCTGTCCTGGTCGTCTGGCTCTTGTTCGTCGCATGCGTTCGCGCACAGAATAATCCGTTGGATGATCCTGACCTTCAGCAGTTGCTGAAGCAGGCGCAGGAAATGCAGAAGAACTCGCGCGGCAGTCAAAAGAACCCCGGATCGCCGCTGGATGCCCGGAAAAAACTTGCCGACATGGAAGCAATGGCAAAGCAGGAAGCGGCGCAACAAGAGCAGGAGGAAAAGGCCGAGAAAGAAAAATTACAGGCTGCGCTCAAGAAACAGCTCGATGCGCCGGGCCCGGTCGCGTTCCCCGATTGGACGCCGATCACACCGGAGTTCAAACCCGCAGGTAAGCCGGCGAAAAAACTCATCGACGAGGAAGTGAAAATCGTTCAGACCGGCACCTCGTCACTGACTCCGGAGCAACTGGCGGACAGCTGGGAATCGGCACCCGTCGTAACGGAAAAGAATCTCAATCGCGGCCGGAACAACATTAACGTCAACGGCAAAATCACCAGGATTCTCTCCCTCAGCACCCAAACGGATGCCGTGGAAGAGGTGAAACTCGAAGCATCACGCGAGCCGAACAGCAAAGTTACTCAGGTAGAAATCTCATTTCTATTGCCGAAGCCAGAGATTGGCAGCGAGTGAACTGCCTTCCGCGCGTCTAGAACTCATCCGATAAAGAGTCCTGTCATGTTGAGCGCAGCGCTGCAACGAGATGCGAAGCATGAGGCGAGGCTTTCAAACATCTGATCTATTTCGGCTTTCAGGGCGTCTCCAAAACTGATCCGAGATTGAAAGCCTGGCCTCGCGGACGTGGTCCGCGGCGTTGCAGCTTCGCTTCGGTCAGAATGACAGCATGACAACGCGCTCGTAGCGGAGCAGACGTTTCTTACCGCGGAAACTTGCAAATCCTCAATCACAGGATTACCGAAA
The DNA here is from genome assembly GCA_038214915.1 of Chthoniobacterales bacterium. Lineage (GTDB taxonomy): Bacteria > Verrucomicrobiota > Verrucomicrobiia > Chthoniobacterales > UBA10450 > Udaeobacter. The sequence continues at coordinate 4,253 of JBBQRI010000108.1, read as the reverse complement.
TGGTACTATGGCTGAAACGTATGTTCCATTGATCAGTTCCGGCATTGCCGGTCCACTTGGCGTTCTTCATCTCCCGCGTCTCTGGCAGAAGGTCTCGCTCGAGGAATCGGGAAAACTTGCTTCCGGTTATCCCGGCGTCGGCAAAGGTTTCGACGCGATGACGCTCGCCGTGCTCGGACTCGAAGAGCAGGCAGTCCGAGACTATATCAGGCTAAGCAAGCCGACCTACCCGCAGTTCGAGGCATGGGTAAAGAAAAACGCCAAATCCTTAAATCGGGACGCCATCGAGAAGCACAACGCGGCAGTGCGCGGCTACAATCACGACGACGAAACGCGTAACGGGATTCTCGGCGCATGCAAAATTGCGGATGACGCTTCTTCGCCAAAAGACGCGGTGAACCTGAACAATCTTGACGATTGGTACGAGTTTCACCAGGCCGTGCTGGCGTAAGTTCGTTTTAGATCGATTTGGAATGAGACGGTCGTCCTACCGACCGGCTCTACAACCGCGTTGACGCGAACAGATCGCGCATACAGCTTGCACTGTGCCTGTGACGCAAACGAAAGACGGATCGGACTTTCGCAAAACGGTTGCGACTTTTCAGCACGGCGCGAAGACGCTGCCGCAGCGCTATTTTGTTTCACCGGAGATTTTTGCTGAAGAGTTGCAGAAGATATTCGGGACCAATTGGGTATTGGTGGGCCATCAAAGCCAGCTCGCTGAACCCGGCGACTATTTCCTCGCGGAGGTAGCCGAGGAAAGCTTGATCGTCGCGAAGGACCAGCGATCGACGTTCCGCGCCTTTTGTAATGTTTGCCGTCACCGCGGGGCGCGACTTTGCGAAGAACAAAATGGACACGCGTCTTCGATTCAGTGTCCCTACCACGCATGGAGCTATGCGCTAGATGGACGGCTGATTGGCGCACCACACATGAATGAGACGCCAGACTTTGATAAGGCTGATTATCCATTGCAACCGGCGCGTCTTGGTCTTTGGGAAGGTTTTATTTTCCTGAATCTCGCAGACGCCTCTCCTTCACTGGAGAAATGGTTTGAGCCGCTCGGCGGAAAGTTTTCGCCGTGGAACCTGGCAACGCTGCGCTCGGCGAAACGGATCGAGTACGATGTCCGAGCAAATTGGAAGTTAATGTTTCAAAATTACTCGGAGTGTTATCACTGCTTGGGCGTGCATCCGGAGTTGTCGAAAATTTCACCGTACGACTCCGCAGAGAATGATCTGACCGAAGGACCGTTTTTAGGTGGATTCATGCGGATCGCTAGCGACAAAAGCCTGACGATGAGCGGCAATGCCTGCGCGTTGCCCGTGGGCAATTTCGGCGATAAAGATTTCCGATTCGTTTTCTACTACTCCATTTTTCCGAACATGCTGCTGAGCCTGCATCCCGATTACGTAATGGTGCATCAACTTCAGCCGCAGTCACCGGAGCGCACACTCATCTTCTGTGATTGGTTCTTTAATCCGGAAGCATTCAAGCGCAGCGATTTTGATCCAGATAATGCCGTTAAGTTTTGGGACATGGTCAATAAACAAGACTGGCACGTGTGCGAGTTGAGCCAGCAAGGCATTTCCTCGCGCGCATATGAGCCGGGGCCGTACTCGGCTCGCGAAAGTATCCCAGCAGCATGGGATCGGGAATATCTGCGTCACCTGCGGTGATAGCGAAGCTGAGAAGTCAGAACCGGCTTTCTCATCCGGCAACTAGCATCTAGTATCTCGATCTGGAGCTTATGCCGCCTTTAACTTACGCGAACTATCTTGATCTGGAGAAGCTATTGACGCTCCAGAACCCGCGCTCAAGCCCGGCTGAGCATGACGAGATGTTGTTCATCATCATTCATCAGACGTACGAGCTCTGGTTCAAGCAGCTGCTGCACGAGTTTGAGAAGATAAAAAGCGATTTTTCCGCAGGCGATCTCTTCGGGGCGATTCACGCGTTCAAGCGCACAAGGACAATTATGAAAACACTCGTCCAGCAGGTGGACATCCTTGAGACGATGACGCCGTCGTCGTTCTCAAGCTTTCGCGACCGGCTCGAGACTGCATCGGGATTTCAATCGATACAATTTCGTGAACTGGAATTTCTCCTCGGTTATAAACGGGCTTCCACGCTCAACTATGTGAAGCCCGATTTTCCAGGATACGATCGGATGAAGCAGCGGCTCGGCGAGCGGACGGTGATCGATCACTTCTACGATTTTCTTGAGACGCGCGGCGCGCAGATTCCTGCAGAATTGAAGAATCGCGACATCACAAAAGCCAATGAACCGAACGAGCAGGTGCAAAAGGAAATTTTACGGATGTACAAGAGCGCGCCTGAACTCTCCATCCTGTTCGAGTTGATGACCGATTTCGATGAAGGGCTGCAGGAGTGGCGCTACCGGCATATCAAATTGGTCGAGCGAACGATCGGCGCTAAGAAAGGCACCGGCGGATCGCCCGGTGTGCCGTTTCTGAAGGAATCACTATTCCAGCCGATCTTCCATGACCTCTGGGCGATCAGGCACGAAATGTAACCGTGCCGCCTTCGTGCCGCGGAATGACGAAGCACGAATTCGAATACCGAAAACTACAATCGGAGAAACTCGCGCACCGTCCCGGAAAACAGTTGTGCTCTCTCTTTTTCGTGAAGGTTCATGGAGTCGATTAGTTTGCCCGGATGCGTTTCGCCTAACGAGAACGGGTAATCCGAACCGAATGCGATGCGTTCTGCGCCGAACAATTTGAGAAGCAGCCTCAGCGCGTCGGCGTCATGGACAAGTGAATCGACGTAGAACCGCGCCGGCATGCCGTCGTGAGCGAGATAGCGACGCGGACTGGTGCTATTTTCCGCCTCCACCACATCAGGCCGCACATGAAATGCGTGATCGACGCGGCCGATGGTAAATGGAAACGCGCCGCCGCCGTGCGCAAACGCGACGCGAAGCGTCGGAAACCTCTCGAACACGCCTCCAAAAATCATGGAACAGATCGCGAGAGACGTTTCTGCCGGCATGGCGACCAGCCACGTCAGCCAGTATTTCGGCATACGCTCGCTGCCGAGCATGTCCCACGGATGAACAAACATGGCAGCATCGAGTTCTTCAGCGGCGCTCCAGATCGGCTGAAGCGCTGCATTATCGAGGTTCAGAGTATCTACGCGTCCGAAATCCGGATTTGCATCCACATGCGTTCCGATCTCCGCGCCACGCAGCCCGAGTTGCCGAACGCAGCGTTCCAGTTCGCCTGCCGCGAGGTCGGGGTCCTGCATTGGAATAGTTCCGAGACCGGTGAAACGCGTCGGATGATCGCGAACCACTTCTGCGATGTGGTCGTTTAGCCGGCGGGAAAGATCGAGCGCATCGGTCGGTTTTGCCCAATAGCTGAACATCACCGGAACTGTGGAAAGGACCTGCATCGAGACCCCGTTCCCATCCATCTCTTCAATTCGGCGCGTTGGTTCCCATACGTTGTCGCTGATTTCGCGAAACAGCCGGTCGCCGACCATCATTCGCGCGCAGCACGGCTTGTAATGATCGAGCCGCACAAAACCGCCGTAGCCGTATTTCGCGTCGAGGTTCGGCCAGTCACGCGGCAAAATGTGGGTGTGCAGATCGATCTTCACGGGCTGGAATTGTAGGGCGTTTCTGTGAAACGCCAATGTCGAAAGGCGACTGATGCAGACGCCCTGCATTAACGCGTTACAGCGCCTTTACCGGTTGCGCTTTTCCCACTTTCTTACCGCACTTCTTGCAGGTCCGGCGCGCATCATCGCTCCAGAATTCGAGCATTGCCTTGCTGAAATGGTCGACGATGTCTTTGCAATCGAAGTGGATGTCTTCGACCAGTGCTCCACAATTTTCGCAGTAGAAAATGACGTGCTCCTTTTCACCCGGCGGACGGCGTCGCTCTACAACCAATCCAATGGTGTCGGGCGGGCGCTGGGGCGAGTGCGGCACATTCGGTGGAATGAAGAACGTTTCGCCCTCGTGGACAATGTGATCAACGATGCGGTCGCCTTCGCGGACGCGCACCTTAATGTCGCCCTTGAGCTGATAGAAATACTCTTCCGAATCAACCAGATGAAAATCGTTCCGCGCGTTGGGGCCTTTGATGACCATCACAAAAAAATCACGGCCGTCGTAAAGATACCGGTTGCTCACCGGCGGCTTAAATTTATCAGCGTTCTCTTCAATCCACTTCTCTACATTGATTGGCGATTGCACTCTGGTCATAGGCATGAGCGTATTTCTA
>JBBQRI010000107.1:0-8190 GCA_038214915.1 Chthoniobacterales bacterium | reverse complement strand
CTTGCTTCTGTCGTTTAACAAGAGCGCCGCGCCGAATTGGGATGGGCTCGCGTTCTTTGGTTTCGGATTGGTCGCGACGTATTTCTGGTGGGAACGGCTTCAGACAAGCGTTCTTTTACGCATATGCGCCAGCGTCGCCGTTCTGGTGGGATTGATCATGAGCCTGGTCGCGTTGGACACGGATTTGCTGCGAGTGGCGGGTTATCAACTGCCCCGAAGCGATCCGAGTGATCGGATGCGTGGATGGAAAAGCGCAACGGAGGCGCTGGAAAAAATGCGCAACGATCTTGAAGCGCAATCGGGCGAGAAACTCTTTCTCATTGCTGACGCCCGCGATCGTGCTTCAGAAATTGCGTTTTATCTGCACGATAAACGAGTGGAAGGCCCGGAGCATCCGCCGGCTTACATTCCCGAGTCACAAGACATGGTGAATCAGTTTTCGTTTTGGCCGCGCTACGATCAGTTCGTGGAGCTAAAAGCTGGCATGCAACGGCCGGATGGCGAAGTTTACACCGAAGAGAACGGCATCAATTTGTTCGTCGGACGCGATGCGCTTTTTGTGAGGGCTGGAGAAAAGGGACGTGTACCTCGCAACATACAGGCGGCATTCCAATCCGCTGAGCCGGTGGGGACAATCGAAGTATCACGCTACGGAAACGTGATACGGATTTGGCAGGTGTTTCTATGTCGAAGTTATCGGACGCTGCCGTTATGAGAAGTAGCCTGGACGCATCCTGTAGCCGCTTCGCTGTGCGAAGCGCAGGCGTAATCTGTCCACAAAGCAAGCGCCACGCGTCTCACAGAGACGCGGCTACAGCGTTTAAGGAAAAGCTTAGCTTCAGAGCGATCCGAATCCGAACGGAGTCGGCAGTATTATGACCCATACGACGGGTTCTCCCGCAGTTTCGGTCATCGTTCCTGTGTACAATGAGGAAGAGAATGTTCCGATCCTGCAAGCTGAGCTCAGAGCAGCGCTCAGGGCCATCGATCACGAATTCATTTTTGTCGATGACGGGTCAGCCGATCACACCGTGGAGCGAATCGAGGCCGCGCCGAATACGCGAGTAATCCGTTTCGAAAAAAATGCCGGACAAAGCGCCGCGATTTATGCCGGATTGCAAGCCGCCCGCGGGGCAATCCTCGTTCTGATCGACGGCGATTTGCAAAATGATCCCGCCGATATTCCAAAATTGGTCGGTGAAATTGCACGCGGCGCTGACCTGATTTGCGGTTATCGCGCGCAGCGCAGGGACACGCGGGTGAAACGGCTCACCAGCCGAATCGCCAACGCAGTCCGGAGTCGTTACACAAAAGACGGTGTGCGCGACACCGGTTGCACGCTCAAGGCGATGCGCCGCGAATGCGTCAGCGCGCTGTTTCCGTTCGCGGGAATGCATCGCTTTATTCCTGCTCTGATAAAGGACGCAGGGTACCGGCTGGTGGAAATTCCAGTGAACCATCGCCAGCGGCGGTTTGGTCAAACTAAATACGGTCTGGGCAATCGTGCTGTGCGCGCCACCATCGACATGTTCGGTGTGCGCTGGCTGCTCTCGCGGCGTTTGAAGTATAAAATTCGAGAACAGAACTAGGGCCCACGCTCTCGGAAAACGCGCTTGTCAAGGCATGCCTTGACGCTAAGCTTGGCCTCCCGCACGGAGCATCTGCATGTCCCTCGCCAATTTACTTTCTGCCGAGCAAATCATTCCCGAGATGAAAGCTACGGAGCGTTGGTCGGCTATTGTTGAACTGATCGATCTGCTTGTTAGTCTCGGCAAAATTAAGCCCGCGGATCGCGATCCAATTCTGGCCGCGTTAAAGCAACGGGAGGAGACAATGAGCACGGGCATCGGATTCGGAATTGCCATACCGCACTGTTCATCCGATCGGCTCGACGAAGTAGTGGCTGCGTTCGGAAGGTCCACCAAAGGGATCGAGTTCGACGCGTTGGATAACGCGCCCGTGAAATTCGTTGTTCTTTTTATTGTACCGAAAAATCAATTTCAAACGCACCTGCGCACGCTGGCTTCCATCGCAAAATTTTTGAATGACCGCTCTGTGCGCGAGAGTCTTGCCAGCGCGAAATCCGCTGAGGAAATTTTGGCGATTTTTCGCGAACGTTCGTAGCTTTGTAGCCGTCGCTCTGTGAGCAACGCGGCCCGGATGTGCTGTCACCGCGGAGTCGCGCTTCCCACAGGGAAGCGACTACAGCTTTCCCGATGGACACCTTCCAATCACTTCTCTCGAAAAAGCTTTCCGAGGCTTTGGCAAGCGCCGGCTTGCCGGCGGACGGTGAGTTGACGCAGGCGACCGATCCGCGGTTTGGCGATTACCAGACTAATGTTGCGCTGGTACTTGGGAAGCAGCGCGGCGAAAATCCGCGTGCGCTGGCAGAAAAGATCGTAGCGCAATTGGATGTTAGCGATGTGTCCGAACCGCCTGCTGTCGCCGGCGCTGGGTTCATCAACTTCACATTGCGTCAGGCTGCCGTCGAAAAACAGACACTCGACATCTTGCGAGATGAACGTCTCGGCGTCGCTGAAACAGAATCACCACGTCGCATCGTCATTGATTTCGGATCGCCCAATGTGGCGAAACCGATGCATGTCGGTCACATCCGCAGCACGGTGCTCGGCGACGCGCTGGCGCGCGTCGCTAAATTTCTTGGGCACGAAGTGATTCGCGATAACCACGTGGGCGACTGGGGAACACAGTTCGGGATGGTTATTTGGGGTTGGAAAAATTTTTTGGATCCTCAGGCGCTGCAGCGCAATCCGCTGGCCGAGATTGTCCGCATTTACAAGGAAACAAACGAACGAGTCAGCAAGGACCCGGAAGTGCGTGAAGCATGCCGCCAGGAACTGGTAAAATTGCAGGCCGGCGACAAGGAAAACACAGATGTTTGGAACGAATGCGTCGCGTTTTCGATGCACGATTTCGAGCGCGTTTATCGGCTGCTTGATGTCCGCTACGACCTTCAATGCGGCGAAAGTTTTTACCACGACCGGTTGTCCGGTGTCGTAGATCGCCTGCTCAAGGCCGGGATAGCTGAGATCAGCGAAGGCGCCGTAGTCGTGTTCTTTCACGATGATCCGGAGTTGGCTGACAAGCCGCTGATCATTCGCAAACGGGACGGCGGATTCAATTACGCTACGACCGATATCGCCACGATCGATTATCGTGTCAACGAGTTGAAAGCGGACGCGATCTGGTACGTCGTTGGCGCGCCGCAGACATTGCATTTTGAACAGATTTTCGCGGTCGCCCGGCGAGAAGGTTACACCGCCGATCTGCGCCACATCATATTTGGAAGTGTGCTCGGAGAAGATCGCAAACTGATGAAGACGCGCTCGGGTGAGAATGTTCCTCTGCGCGAGCTTGTCGAGGAAGCGTGCAGGCGCGCCCGAAAAATCATCGAGAAAAAAAATCCGGACCTGAGCGAGGACGAAAAGAACGACATCGCGGAGAAGATCGGCATCGGTGCCGTGAAATACGCCGATCTCTCGCAGTATCGGACGACAGATTACATTTTTTCGTGGGACAAGATGCTTTCGCTGCACGGGAATACCGCGCCGTATTTGCAAAATGCATACGTCCGAATTCGCTCGATCTTTCGTAAAGCAGGCGAGGCTCCCCCGAAAATTGACGAGTTAATCTTCAGCGAGCCTGCCGAACTTGATCTTGCCAAACGAGTTTGTCAGTTTGCGGAGATCGTTCCACAAGTTGTGAACGGATTTCGTCCGAACATCCTTGCACATTACCTGTTCGAACTGGCGAACAGCTTCCATGCCTTTTACGAAGCTTGCCCAGTGTTGAAGTCAAAGGAACCGGCGCGCAGTTCGCGTCTAGCGCTGTGTGATCTTACCGCCCGCATTTTGCAGCGCGGTCTCGATCTTCTTGGAATCAAGGTGCCCGAGCGGATGTAAGAAAACGCCGAACGCCCAACGCCGAACACAGAACGTCGAAGGCTGATTCTGAATTTCGGCGTTGGACGTTCGGCGTTCGGCGTTGGACGTTTTCTTTCTGTTGTGAAAAAGGAGCATCCGCGCATTCCGACCTGCACGTACCGATTACAGTTTAATCGGTGGTTCACGTTTGCGCAGGCGCGCGAAATCGTCGCGTATCTGCACGAGCTCGGAGTGAGCGACGTTTATGCGTCGCCGTACTTTCAGGCAAGCCCGGACAGCCTCCACGGCTACGATATCACTGACCACAACAAGCTAAATCCGGCGATCGGTTCGCGGGCGGACTATGACGGTTGGATTGCGCAATTACACGCGCGTGGCATGGGCCACGTGCTGGATTTTGTTCCGAATCATGTCGGGATTGCCGATTCACGGAACGAGTGGTGGATGGACGTGTTGGAAAACGGGCCCAGCTCAAGGTATGCGCCATACTTCGATATCGACTGGGAACCGCGGATATCTCATCTGCGCGACAAGGTCTTACTGCCAATTCTCAGCGACCAATATGGATGCGTGCTGGAACGTGGCGAATTGCAGGTGCGCTCTGAGGAAGGAACGTTTTACTTGCTCTATGGCGAGCGCAGATTGCCGATCGCGCCAGGCACTTATCGCTACATTCTGGACGTTGCGTTAAAAAATCTGGCGGAATACAGCGACGAAGATTTCTACGCCGAAGTGCAAAGCATTTTGACTGCGCTCGAATATTTGCCGAAGCGCAATGAATCTGACCCGAAGCGGATTGCAGAACGCGAACGCGAAAAGGAAATCATCAAGCGCCGACTGGAGCGTCGTTGCGCCGAAGCTCCGGAAGTGCAACGGGCGATCGAAAGAGCTCTGCTACAGATTAACGGGAAGCGCGGTGACCCGCGCAGCTTCGACAAGCTGGACGAATTGCTGAACGCACAGTCGTATCGTCTGGCTTTTTGGAGGGTCGCTGCCGAGGAAATCAACTACCGGCGCTTTTTTGACGTAAACGATTTGGCCGCCATCCGCGTCGAGTTGCCAAAAGTCTTCGACGCCGTTCACCGCCTGGTTTTTGAATTGGTGAGCACAGGCGCGGTCACCGGACTTCGCATCGATCATCCTGACGGCCTGTATTTACCGCGCGAATATTTCGTCAAACTTCAGCAGCGTTTCGCGAAAGCGCTCGGGACCGCTTTGCCTCGCGACGGTCGGGCGATCTACATGTTGGCAGAAAAAATTCTCACCAGCTCTGAAACCTTGCGCAAAGACTGGTCAGTACACGGAACGACCGGTTACGATTTTGCTAATCACGTGATGCAGTTGCTCGTCGATTCTTCGTCTGAGACGGCGATCACAAAAACGTTTCATCGGTTCATCGGTCATTCGATTCCTTTCAGTCATGTGCTCTACGCGAAAAAACTTCTGGTGATGAAGCTTTCCCTGGCCAACGACGTCGATGTTCTGGGCAACATGCTTGATCGTCTATCGGAGCAAGACCGACGGTACCGTGATTTCACGCTTGAGGCGCTCTCGCGCGCAGTCCGCGAGACGATTGCTTGCTTTCCCGTTTATCGAACTTACGTCGAGGCCGATCAGCCGGTAAGCGACGAAGATGAACAAATCGTCGAGCGCGCGATCGCTGCAGCCAAACGCCGTAACCCGGCGATGGACGAATCGATCTTTAATTTCCTGCGCGATGTGCTGCTGTTTCGTTCGCCCCAAAATTCCGATGCTGCCGGACGGGCTGCCTATACGCATTTCATTTTGAAATTCCAGCAGACCACAGCGCCGGTCATGGCCAAGGGACTCGAAGACACGATGTTTTACATCTACAACCGGCTACCGGCGTTAAACGAAGTCGGCGGCGAGCCGCAACAGTTTGGACTTGGCGTTGACGTCTTTCACGAGCGGAACATTGATCGACAGCAGGATTGGCCCGCGACGTTGCTCGCGACTTCAACGCACGACACCAAACGCAGCGAAGATGTCCGTGCGCGAATCGTCGCGATCTCGGAGATCCCTGAGCTTTGGCGGCGCTCGTTGCAGCGCTGGGGCACCGCGAATCACCGTTGGAAACGGATGGTGAATGATTTGGAGGCGCCGGATGCGAACGAAGAATATTTGCTTTACCAAACGCTTCTGGGCACCTGGCCAATGCAGGCGAATGGCGAGCCGGAGGCTGTGCCGCCCCCTGACTATATCGAACGAATTCAAGCTTACATGGCAAAGGCGCTCAAAGAAGCGAAGATCAACACAAGCTGGATCCAACCAAACGAAGAATGGGACGCCGCGATGCACGATTTCGTCGTGGGAATTTTGGAGTCATCATCGCGAAATAAGTTTCTGCCGATTTTCCTTCCTGCGGCGAAAGAGATTGTTCGGCTCGGGGCGATCAATTCGCTTACGCAAACCATGCTGAAGCTGACATCGCCCGGTGTGCCGGACATTTACCAGGGAACTGAGATTTGGGACTACAGTCTTGTCGATCCCGATAACCGGCGTCCAGTCGACTACGACCTGCGCCGTGAAATGCTGAGATCACTATCGAGCGCGACTCCGGGAGAACTGATGCAGACGTGGCCGGATGGCCGGATCAAACTGTTTCTGACGAAGCACCTCCTGCAACTTCGTCGCGGACACGCGGATCTTTTCGAGCGCGGCGACTATCTACCGCTTCGCACGAGCGGAACGTTTGCAGAATCCTGCGTCAGCTTCGTTCGGCGATTCAACGAAAATTGGATTGCAGTAATCGCGCCGCGGCTCTCTTCGCGCATCGGTTTTCCACCGATTGGGGACGCTTGGCAAGATACGGCAATTGAATTCCAGGAAACGTTTTCGCTCAAGGACGCGCACGATCTCTTCACGTGCCAACCGATTCGTCACCAGAAGCGGCAGGTGGCCGTGCGTGATGTGTTCTCGGTGCTGCCGTTCGCGGTGGTCACCAATCTGCGTTAGGCGTCTGACACAACGCCCTACAGCATTCGTTTGCCATGTTTGAAGCGTTTGTGTCAAACGCCAATCGTTACTCGCAACTGCGCAAAAAGCTCCATGACCCACGTCACGAAATTTCCGAGATTCGTCAGCAAATCCGCACCGAAGCTTTCAAACGTGATTTGTCGGGACGCAAGAATCAGCATCACGCTGAGCAGCAGCAAATTCATCAGGTAGATGACTACGAGCGAAAAAAATGTGCCCTGATCGGTAAGGTCGGTCTGATTCTTGGGGATCATCCAACAGGTGAACGTGAAATGGAACGCCCACGTGACGCCAATGACAGCGTAAAGCAGCCGCCCATACGGTTGCATATTTAGGAAAAGGCTGAGCCCGCCGTAAATGGCGATCGTCAGAATGCTGTAGATCGGGAAGAAATACGGGGCGAGTGCGATCCAGAAGTTCGCCTTGGTGGTTACCACGTGTCCGCCGTCGGGACCGACGCGAAACCGGCTCACGCGACCACCCATCAACCACACCCAGAGCGCGTGGGTCAGTTCGTGCCCGAACACGTAAATCAAAATTGGGCGCGGCAGACCGAAAAAAGCTATTAGCCACAGCACCGCGCCTAACGAGAAGAACCAGAACTCTTCGCCTGCCCACAACCGTTGCGTCACAGTCTCTCGCGCGAACGCCGTGAAAAATGTCTGGGTAAGAACCCCGCAGATCGGCAGCAGAAAAATCGCAAAAATAAATTTCACCCACTTTGTAGGCACTGTGAGCGGCTCGGATGCCGCAATGAAGCTTCTCGGTGTCGCGCGCGCAAAGCTGCGGACAACTTTCTGGCCGCGCTTCGAATTGCGCGTACCGCGATTCTTTTCCGATCTGCGATTCGTTGCAGCCAAAGTTGCCGCAGATTACGCAGATTTGCACCGACGAAAGCAAGACAGAACCGGCGATTGCGCAGGTATCGCGGATGGTTGTAGGGCAGGCGCTTCGCCTGCCGGGCTCGGCGACCACCGGAGCGGTTGCCCTACAGTGAAAAGGGACGCAGCGTTACGCGCGGCCCATGTATGCGCCTGTGCGGGTGTCGATCTTGATCAATTCGCCTTCCTTGATGAAAAGCGGCACGTTGATGGTCTTGCCGGTTTCGAGCTTTGCCGGCTTGGTGACATTACTGGCGGTGTCTCCTCGCAGACCTTCCGGTGATTCGACGACCTTCAGACTTACAGACGCAGGCAGCTCCACTTGGACAGCCTTGCCTTCCGCATAAAGGACCTGCACGGAAAGATTCTCCACGAGGTAATCATTGGCCTCACCGATCAGATTTTCG
>JBBQRI010000106.1:0-8276 GCA_038214915.1 Chthoniobacterales bacterium | reverse complement strand
CTTGGCGAAAGCTTCGTCGGTGGGTGCGAAAACGGTGAACGGACCCTTGCCATTTAAGGTATCCACTAGCCCTGCCGCTTTCACCGCAGCAACGAGAGTGTTGAATTGACCGGCGCTGGCGGCAACGCCGACGATGGTTTTCTCTGCCGATGCTGTAAGGGTATTTGTGATCATAGTTAATGTTGCGATCGTTGCGACGATAAGAACGGACTTTTTCATAAGGTTATTGTTTTGATTTACTAGTTGGTTTACGGGGCGTTTGTTCGCTCCCGTGCAAATGAAACGCTTGCGGCGGCATGTCGGGTGCCTGAATTATTTTGCGAAATTTGCATTTCCCATGCATCCGCATGACCGCGGCAAACGTGCGCGCTTGAAAGCGCCCGCTCACACGCTGCCGTTTGCCCGGACCCGAAGCCGCTTGCTTTCGAATGGCAGCTTTGTTGCGCTGCCCTCAGATGCTTAAGATTGCGCACTTGCATGGCGACGCGCGAGTTGGTGTGCGGCTGCCTCAAAAAAATGCGGCTCCGAAGGTATCCAAACGCAAGACGGCGGCGTATTGTTTGAGAGCAAAGGAAGTTCAGGTAATCGCTCCGCTTCTAAATGATCAACGATTTCTTACAAAACCAAGCCTCGCTCTACGCTTCCGGTGCGATGACCGCGGAGGAGCGGGATCAGCTTGAACTTATCCTCGAATTTCACAGCGAACTACGCGAATTCGTTTCCGGACTGGCGGAAATCGGTGTCGCCGTGACTCTGGCCACGCAGCCACCCACTGGCACCCTGCCTTCGCATGGATTCAAGGCTCGCCTTACGGGCCTGATCGCCAGCCGCCCGCAACACCGCACTCCTGAAGCGCTGGTAATGTCCGGTCCGGACGGCCTCGTGCAGTGGATTAATCCTGCCTTCAGCGCGATGTGCGGATACGCCCTCGAAGAGCTGCAAGGAAAAAAGCTCGGTCCGATCCTGCAAGGCCCGAAGACCGATCGCAAGACGGCGGATCGGTTGCGTCGCGCGGTGCATGAATACCTTCCTTGCCGCGAAACGATTCTGAACTACCACAAGGACGGCACGCCCTACTGGGTCGACGTTGCGATTACGCCGATTTTCGACGATGCAGCGCAGCCGCTTTGGCTGGTCGCGCGCGAGCACGAGCTCACCGACCGCGCCGTGGCCTAACTTCTTCGCCCTTTCACGAACTCGTGAACGCCGAGAAGCAAAGTTCTGAACTCCATCGCATACAATGGCGATGGGGTGATTCAGTAGTTCCATCAAACCAAACACAACCATGACAACGAAAAAGAAATCCACCAAAAGCAACCGAATGGCCGACAGCCTGAACCAAGTGTTGGCCGATTCCTATGCGCTGATGTCGCTGACGCATCTCGCACATTGGAACATTGAGGGTCCGGGGTTCTTTGCATTGCACACGGCATTCCAGACCCAGTACGAAGAGCTGTTTGCAGCGATCGATGAGATTGCGGAACGCATTCGTGCGCTTGGCGCGTACGCCATCGGTGGCCTCGGAACGTTCGCCAAGGTCGCGCAGATGGGGGAATTCGCGGCCCCGCTTTCGCAGAAGGACTACGTCTCCTCGCTGATCGACGGCAACGAGAAATTGGCAGCCGATGCCGAAGTCGCCCGCGATCTCGCCGGGGAGGCAAACGATCCGGAAAGCCAGGATCTGATGATCGGGCGCATTACCCTTCACCAAAAAACCATCTGGATGCTGAGGAGCTTATTCAAAGGCTGACTGGTCGTTAGAAGTGGCAGAGTGCCATGCATGCCCTACAACTGCGCGCTCAGAACGTCCCGCAACTTTACCATTCCGCGCCGGATGTGCGCCTTGACCGTGCCGAGTGGCACGTTGAGACGCTCGGCAATTTCCATTTGGGTGAGCGAAGAAAAGAACGCGAGCTCGATTGCTTCCCGCTGATCGTTTGAAAGTTGTGTAATCGCCTCGCGGACAAGCTTGCTCGTCTCAACGGACGCGACCGCATCGAAGCTACTGCCGTCGTCGAATTGGTCGAAGGTTTCCGACTCGCTCTGCATATTTTCTTGCAGGCGTTGGCGGCGCTGCGCCGAACGCAAACGGTCGATGGCCTTGTTGCGCGTGAGTGTCACGGCCCAACTTAGCGGTTTGCCGCGCGCCGGATCGTAAAACGGCGCCTTTTCCCAGATCTGGATGAAAACATCCTGGAGCGTGTCCTCGGCAGCCTCCTGGTTGTTCAGCACACGATAGCAGGTGGAAAAAAGGAGGCCCGAGAAGCGATCGTAAAGCGCCTCAAAACTCCGGCGGTCGCCCTGCCCGATCCGCCGCAAAAGCTCGACCTCGGCTTCGAGTGCCTTTTCGTGATCGGTCTCCATGGGAATGAATTATCGCGAAACGGCGGCACGCCTACAATAGAAACCGGATTTTCGTCCACCCGCGGTTCCGTACGCGACAGATTTCACTTTCACGAGATCGTCTTAACCGTCCTGTTAGCACAATGTGCTGGCGACCGACAAAGAGGAAACGCCCCCCATGCCGGTGCGATTACTTGGGCAACTTGCGAGGACAGAAACTCCGCCTCTCGCACTGACTCGTCACGCCATTTATGGAAGCGGGTGTTCCGATCATGTTTGTAGCTTGGATGAAGGTCTAGCGTTGCTAAACGCCTAGCCGCAGTCGATCCATTTTCTCGTTACCCACTGTATTGCCACGTATATGAAGCTACCGACTCTGCCTGTCGCCGTCACGTTCTTCGCTTTAGGCGTTATCCACCTTGCAGCAGCTACGTCACCCGAGCAGGCAGCGCAGGTCGCTGCGGGGGTCTTGGCTCGCATTGGTGGATGCGGGTAAGTCCGTGGAAAGCTGGCAAGCTTTGGCGGCCCCGGCACATCAAGCGATTGGAGAGTGGCGATGGAAGCTCGGGTTCAGCCTTTCGCAGAGGAAGTTCGGCAGCTTCACCGGACGCAAGCTGCGCTCAGCGCGCTTTGAGCCGAGGCCCGGCACGCCGCAGCATCGCCATGATTAAGCCCGATGCGACTTCGAGTCGAAAGCGAATTGAACCGCTTAATGCAAACCTCAAAAAGGGCATCGCGTTCCAAAAAGTGAGCCGACACCGTGAAGCGAGCAAAAACTGCGTCGCGAGCCGCCTCAGACGGACAAATTGACGGCTCGGTGTTCGGTGATACGCAAAAATAGCAGCGACCGACGAGTCCTTGAGCTGCGAAGGGGATGTACTATGATTACCACCGAAAAACACTCAACTGGCCAAGATCACCGCGAGGGCGGGCTCGCGAAGACAATCGAGGAACAGACGGCCAAGCTGCCTTCGGATACTTTTCTATGGCTGGCACTTGGCTCTATTGCAACTTCGCTGACGTTAAAAATCTCGGGACGAGAATTAGACGCGCTTTTCGTAGGGCAATGGGCTCCGACGTTCCTACTGCTCGGCGTCTATAATAAACTTGTCAAACAGTTGGGTTCAGATCGAGCCGAGAGGCCGATCTAGAGGTCCGGGCTCGCTCGAGGCCGACGTCCACATCCAGGATCCTCATCAACGCCGATTCTTCTCTCGTGAAATCAAGCACCAAGGATAAAATCAAGGGTCGGATCGAGGAAGCGAAAGGGAAAGTGAAAGAGAAAACCGGTGAGGCGGCGGGTGATTCAGACTTGCGCGACCGCGGCACGGCCGAAAAAGCCGTCGGCAAAGTCCAGCGCAAAATCGGCGATGTGAAGAAGGTCTTCGAGAAGTAGACTGCGTTCGACAGCATAGCCTTCTGTGAAAAAAATATATTCACTTGTGCTTATTATCGCCGCGCTACTGGTGTCGAGCGCCGGCTGCAATCGCACGCTGACCGGTTCGAAGTTGACGACTGGAAACTACGATCAAATCACGAACGGCATGACCAAGGCGCAGGTGGAAAGGATCATGGGCCCTCCGACCAGCACCGAGACCAAGGACATGATTATCTTCAAACGGACGACTTATCGCTATGAAGAGGGAGCGAAGTTCGCTCTCTTCACCTTCAAAAACGACGAGCTCGAGGGCAAAGAAGGCAATCTCGCCGCTCAACGCTGAGAAAACGTTCGCGTCGGTGCCTCGGCTCAAGCGACTCCGCCCTTCGATTGTCTCGTAAGGCGATCCGCAGGCGCGGGTTGGCCGGGCTCGTGATCGCGCAGCGCGTTCTCGCAGCATCCGCCTCGAGGAGCGCGCTATTGATCGCGAAGGCCGCCTGCATACGTTCGGCCGCAGCCGCGATGACGAGCTGCACGCCGCGGCTCGCATTCCCCGCATAGACGCCAGGGATGTTTGTCGCGGTGTCTTCCCCACACTGAATACAGTTACTTCCCCCGCAAAATTCGCAACCGAGCTGTTCCGCCAGAGGCGAGCGTTGATATTGCCCCGGTGAGAAAAAGAGCGCGCTTCGCGGCAGGAAGCTGCCAGCGATCCGACGATCATGATGACGAGAATTAATAAGTGAGCGGCAGCTCGTAGCTGACCATCTGAGCGATCGCGCGCATCGCGCCAAGAATCGAGAATTTGTTGTTGCTGCCCCAGCCGGCCATGAAAACGCCGAGTTCGGTTGTGGAACCGGCCGCGAAGAAAAACAGAATACCACCATCCGATCGAGAAGGGTGTCATGTTCCGGCCGTACGGAATGACGCCAAGCGTAAGAATCGCCGTCGCTGCGATCAGGATCGGTGCAATAAAGTGGAGAAGCTTATCGGCACGGACCGGCACGATGTCTTCCTTGATCAGCGGCTTGATCCCGTCGGCCAGCGACTGAAGAAGGCTAAAAGATGCGTTGCCAGAATCTTCCGCTCCATCACCGAGATGAGCGCGAAAAGCGTCAGAAACGCCCCGAGCACTGCGGCGATATTAAGAAGACTCGACGCGATTTGGATCACCCAGTTCAGGCGCGTTCGACAACAGCGACGGCAGCCGGTGCTTTGCGATAACAATACCTGGTCAACAAATTCGCCGGCCATGTGCGATGAAGAAAAGCAACCGGGATTTTTTTAGCAAGAAGTAATGAAGGGAGGGGAACAGTTTTGGTCCGACCCTTACCAAGGCTCGTCGACGGTTGCAAAGTTATCCGAGCATCGGCTGGAATGATGTCAATCGCCTTCGCGGCTGATCTTAGGAGCTTCGGATTTGGCGAACTCCGCCGCGCGGACGAGGCCGACGAAAACGACGAAGGCAACAATCAGACCCAGTCCAAAAATTGCGATAAGATAATCCATCAGTCTCTCCGGCTTTTAGAAAGAACGATGGTCAAAATGGCGACGCGCACTCCCACCCAGAGGGAAAGAATGCTTGGCACCCAGATTCCGACGAACAGTCCGTACTCGCGGTTGACGAGAAACCAAAGCGCGACACTGGCGAGGAAGCTGGCGCCCGTCGCAATTAAGAACGGATAATCAATTTTGTTGAACATAAGTGTTTGAGCTATCGGGGTTGGGAATTGCTGCGGGATGCGCAGCAAGACGAGTTGCAGGTGCTTGTCTTTGAAGGTCTGTCGATTGCCGATCAGTCGCGCCGTGATGTTTCTTGCCGCCGTCGATCGCACGGTTGATTTCGCGGTAAAGTTCGAAGAGCGCGCTCTCGTTGACGGGACCGGCGATCTCTTTAACGATGCAACCGCGGCGGTCGATGACGTAAATATTGGCCACGCCGTTTTTGTATCCGAATCGCTTCACGACCGAGCCGGTCCAGTCGAGCATGACGGAGTAGGCAAGCTGTTTCCGAAAGACCTGGCGGAAAACGCCGTGAAGAGGCTTGGGAATCATCGAAACGTCGGCCACGCCGTCGATGTCGATCCGATTTTCGTAACGGTCGTGGATTTGCTGTATCCATGGCGCGAGCTGCGCGGAGCCTTTTTGGTTCGCGACAGTCATGACCGTGACTTTCGCTTTCGGAAAGCGATAGCTGCGCGTTTTGGAATTCTGATCCGTGAGCTCGAAATCGCCCAGCGTTTGCAATGGCGCTGCGACGGCGACGGCAACGGCTCCCTGCCAGGCGACAAGTGTGACCAAAAGGATTTTGTGAGTCATACCGCGTGGGCTTGAGAATATGAACGCCCTCTCCAGACCGCCGGCCGATTTCGCAGGGCGCGAACAAATGCGAACCACTGGACCGCGAGAAGTGCGCCGATGCCGAAGGGATGGAGCAGGGCTTCAAGGAGCGGCTGACGGAAGCGCACGACGGCGACCAATCGCGGAAAAACAGCAACGGCTGCGGCGAAGAGAAAAAATGCAAAAGCTAACGACGATGCCGGAACGCGGAGAAAAATCAGGGCGACCGCCAGGAATGGCAGAATTTGTCCTCCGAAGAGGAGGACCGTCGCCGGTACGATCAAGTTCGGTGAACCGAGGCCTTCATGAGCGTTTCGAGCGAGTCCCTTCCACACTTGTCCATCGCTGGAATACATCCGGCAAACGGCGATATCGGTGGCGTCGAAGAGATCGGTCGCGAAGCCGGCGGCGCGGAAGACGCGTGGCAGTTTCGCGCCATCATGCAGCGTTGCGCGAATCGCTTTGTGTCCGCCGCAAGCAAAATAGGCGTCGCGTTGCGCGACAAAAAGCTGGCCGCATCCTGCGCCTAAAGATGGATCGCGCCGGGAGCGCATGCGATGGATCGGCAAAAATCCGAGCAACACAAAATGGATGAGTGGGATGAGCAGCCGCTCCGAAAAAGTCTGTGTCTCCTGCTGCGGCACACCGCTGGCGAGGGCGGCGCCACTTTGCTCCATGAACCCGGAGATCCGGGCGAGCGCACCGGTTTTCAATCGGACGTCGGCGTCGATGAATATGAGCAGCGGATTGTGCGCGAGGCGCGCTAGTGTATAGCAGGCGTGCGGTTTCCCGCACCAACCGGCTGGCAATGGCGAAGCGGTTTCGAGGCGTACGCGAGCGTCGCTCGCTGCGATTTCCCTGACGATGTCTGCAGTGCGATCGGTCGAAGCGTCATCGAGGACAATCAGTTCAAGATCCACATCTTCTTGTTGCAAGACCGATTGCACCGCGGATTCGATGTTGGCTTCTTCATCGCGAGCTGGAATGAGCACGGAACAATGCGCACGACGCGGATTGCTCGCTTGTGGCGGCGAATACAGAGCAAGGTTGCGCAGGAATAACACGGCAGGGTATAAGGCGAGCAGAAAGCCTGCTCCGGCGATCCAGACGATCATCGGGAGTCCTCCGGGTGGTGGTCCGCCACAAATTTCTTTCCACGGACGCGGGCATTTAATCGGCGCCACACGTCGTAGATCGCACTTACGCCCGATGTGCCTCTACCTACGATGAGCCATTCGGTCGGATCACGCCGGCACGATCGCGCTGCAAGTTCGTCCTGAACTTCCGCGAGCGCGTCGCTGAAAAATTCCGTCCACTCCTGCGCGCCGCGGGGAGAGTCGTCTCGAGGAATCGTGGGTTCGCCGAACGAAACCAGAATCTCCGGGCGCGGCTCAGTCCAAAAAGCGTATTCGATCGCCAGCGGTAGAAAAATTGCGTTGCCGATCTGCGCAACCAATTCTCCGATCCCGCGCTGAAGCCGGAGTGGACGCTCGCGCACGTCCATGAAACGGGCCTGGGGTGTGAGCCAGACGACGTTTTGAGAAGAGCCTAGGATGGCTCGCGTAGTCCGGAGAAATGTCATGGCGCCGCGCGCCGACGCCTGTTCGACGCCGTAAAATCCGAGATGCTTAAAGAAGCCGTATCGCTGAAGTGCGACGGCGTCGATCGGCGCATAGGACGCGCGGTCCGCAAAATATATTTGCGCCAGGCGCAGGCAGACGAGCGGGTCCCACCATGCTGAGTGATTGAGGTATATCACTACCGGACGCGACAGGTCTGGTGGCGGCATTCCGCTTTTTAAAATGCGGACGGTGTGAAAACGCCGACGCAAATATCGGCGGCTATAGGCCGCGAATATTTGGACAAGGTTCGCGGAGATTCGAGGCGGAGCCGCCGTCGGTTTTGTCTGCGTGACGAGTTTCATTCGGGCGCGAGTTCCGGCTCCCGCCGTTCCGATTCATTTGAAGAAATCTCGCCGGACGCGTCCTTATGCAACGCGTCGGCCGCGATCCAGCCGGACATCAAGACCATCGGCAGTCCCGGGCCGGGATGAGCCGCCCCTCCCGCGAGGTAGAGCCCACGCACATCGGGACTGCGGTTGTTCGGTTTGAATGCGCCGGTGAAGCGCCCGTGACTGGCGAGTCCGTAGATTGCGCCATTCAAAACATGATATCGCTCGTGAATATCCTGCGGCGTGAGCGTGCTTTCAGTCACG
>JBBQRI010000105.1:0-8361 GCA_038214915.1 Chthoniobacterales bacterium | reverse complement strand
CCCTACCTGGGTCGATATCTGGACGTACATCGGCACGATCGGAATTTTCACGTCGCTGTTCCTTCTATTCATCCGTTTCCTCCCGATGATCGCGATGTCGGAAGTGAAGACGGCCACACCCGAGGCGGACCCGCACTTTGGTGAGCCGCCCGAAGCCGAATCGCTTTCCCCAAACAGCAAGGAGCGCACGCGATGATAACGACTCCGTATGGCCACAAAGTTTATGCCATGGCGGCGGAGTATCCGAGTGCTGCCGCGCTTTATGAAGCCGCAAAACGTGTCCGGGACGCTGGCTTCCGGCGATGGGATGTGTTTTCGCCATTTCCGATTCACGGAATGGACGAAGCAATGGGGATCGGTAAATCGTGGCTGAGCGGCTGGGTTCTGTTTGGCGGAATCTCGGGATTCCTTACCGCGGCGCTCCTCGAATTTGGCCCGTCATCAATTCTGTACCCGCTCGATGTCCACGGTAAGCCCACAGGCTTTTTCACTGTTCCAGCCTTTTTCCCCATCATGTTCGAGATGACGGTGCTGTTCGCTGCATTTTCGGCGTTCTTTGCATGGCAAATCATGAATCGGTTGCCGCGCTGGAACCATCCGATGTTCAACTGGGAACGTTTCAGCCGCGTGACCAATGACGGATTTTTCCTGGCAATCGAAGCTCGCGACCCGCGGTTTACGGAAAACGGCGTGTACGAGCTGCTGGAGCAAACTGGCGGCGAGCATATCACCATCGTGCACGAGGACTAAATATGCTTCGCGGATTCTTCGCAATTTTTTTGCTGTGCACGATCGCGATGCTCGCCGTCCTCGGATTTCGTGGGGAGAAAGGCACGAAACCGCCGTCCGAAATTTTCCCTGACATGGTGCGACAACCCAAAGTGCGCGCACAGGCGCCGCTCAATTTTTTTTCTGATGGCCGCGGTCCGCGTTTGCCAGTAGCTGGCACGGTCCCCGTCGGCTACGAAATGCCGAAAGCAAAGACGGAGGGCACGCCGCCCGGCATGACAGGAGACGCGCCGGAGGAAGCGCACATGCGGATCGCCTTCAGTGCCGGAACTGATTACTTCAACACCGGCAAAATGGGCGACCAATGGGGAACCGGGATTCCATTGCCAGTAACGCGCGAGTTGATGGAGCGCGGGCAGCAGCGGTTCAACATCACGTGCACAATGTGCCACGGCGCTGCGGCTGGCGGCAATGGTATCACGAAGCAGTACGGGCTTGCGACCGTGGTTTCGCTTCAGGACGATCGTCTTCGCAAAATGTCTGACGGCGAGATTTTCAACACCATCACTAACGGAAAAAACACGATGCTGGCTTACGGGCCGAACATCGTCGTCGCCGATCGCTGGGCTATTATTGCTTACCTGCGCGCGTTGCAACGCAGCCAGCACGCCACGATTGCCGATGTTCCGGAAGATTATCGCGCGGAAATGGACAAACCGGCGTCACCGCCGCCGACTACAGCGACTCCTGCAAAATGAGCGAGCGTTTACATACGGCACCGATGCCGGAAGGCGAATATTTCGACAGCCGTCGATTTACATGGCTTTCAACTCTCCTCGGTGTGATTGCCATTGTGAGCCTGGCGCTTTGTCTCGTTGGCGCGTTGGTGAACCCGCATCAATTCAGTTACTCCTGGCTTTTTGCGTTTGCGTTTTTCTTTACGCTCTGCGCCGGCTGTTTCTTCTGGACGATCGTGCACCACGCCACCGACGCGGACTGGTCCGTGGTCGTGCGGCGTCAGTTGGAAAACATCGCTGTGTTGTTAGGGGTGCTGGCAGTCCTTTTTATTCCAATCCTGCTGCTTCGTCGCCACCTCTATTCGTGGATGGACATTCCGCCGGGGCACGAAGCGGCGCTGGATTCCAAGCGCGCGTATCTCAATTTTCATTGGTTCTTTATTCGCACGATTATCTTCTTTGGTTTCTGGATCGTTGCGTCTCAGTTGCTGCGGCGATTTTCCGCGCGCCAGGACAAAGACGGAAATCCGCTGTTCACGATTCGGATGCGCCGGGTGTCGTTCATCAGCCTGCCGCTGTTTGCTCTTTGTCTCACGTTTGGCGCAGTCGATTGGATGATGAGCCTCAACTACCGCTGGTATTCAACCATGTTCGGCGTGTACATCTTTGCCGGAACAGCGGGCAGCTCGATGGCGTTGCTCGTGCTCGTAATCACCGCTTTGCGACAAGCCGGTTACCTGAAGGGCATTGTCACGGTCGAGCACTATCACATCATGGGGAAATGGATGCTCGCGTTCTGCGTTTTCTGGGCCTACATCGGTTTTGGCCAGTACATGCTCATCTGGTATGCAAACATCCCGGAGGAGACCCAATTTTACCTGATTCGAAATACGCAATCGTGGTGGGCACTCAGCATGCTTCTGGTGATCGGTCGTTTTTTCGTACCGTTCGCGATTTTGCTATTGCGCTCGATTAAGAAAAATCCACACCAGCTTGGTATCCTCGCCGGCTGGATGATCTTTATGCAAATGCTGGACATGTATCTGATCGTTTTACCTGCGTTACACGGAACAGGCGTGCACGTAAGCATCTGGGATTTTATTTGCCTGGTCGCGATGGGTTCCACGCTCAGTTTTGTTTATCTGCGAGTGGTGCCCAGGACTTCGCTGTTCCCTGTCCGGGATCCGCGACTGATTGAATCTCTCACGACCGTTAACTGAAATGGCCGACACCCAATCAACTCCCAGTATTGCCTACACGCGCGCGCCATTCTCCACATGGCTCGGTATTGTGTGTCTCTTCGTTTTGTTCGGTCTCATCGTGCTCGCGGTCATCGGGCCGTCGCCGCGCACAAGTGATTACGAAGAAACGCGCGCAAAAAAGCGCATGGAAAAGTTGAAGACGTTGCACGAAGAAAGCCAGAAGGAACTCACGACGTACGCATGGGTCGATAAGAACAAAGGCGTTGCCCGAATCCCGATCGATCGCGCGATGGAAGTCACAGTTGCCGATCTGGCGCAAAAGAAGCCCGCGCCAGCCGGCCCGATCGCTACGCCGGCAGCGCAAACAGCGCCCGCCGGAGCGTCGGCCGCACCGGCCGCTTCTCAACAGCCAGGCACGACGCAGCAAGGAGCGGCGGGCTCCAGTCCGCCGTCTGCAATCGCCGCGTCGCCTTCGCCAGCAACTCAACAATCGCCGCCGGCACCTGCTTCTCCCGCACCAGCCACTACGCCATGAACACACAGCATTTTGACCGCGCAAGCTGAATGAACACTACCGAAATCCCACTGAAAGATCCGGCGGTCTCCGCTGCTGCCGGCGATACGGAGCAGTTGGAGCGCGCGTATATCGACGCATCGACGCGCCTGCCAGTGCTGATGTTTTATACCTCGGCGATCGCATGGCTGATCGTGGGCACCGTTTTGGCGATGGTCGTTTCCTTCAAGTTGCACTCACCGGATCTGCTCAGCGGCATTAGTTTTCTCACGTGGGGACGGCTGCGCCCGGCTCACATGAACGTGATGGTTTACGGGTGGGCGTCAATGGCCGGGATGGGCACGGCCGTTTGGTTGATGGCAAGATTGTGTCGGGCGACGTTGCGATTTCCACTATTGCTCGTCGCCGGCGCTGCATTCTGGAACGTGGGCGTGCTGATAGGCGTGGGCGCAATCCTGCTCGGTGATAGCACCGGTTTTCAATGGCTCGAGTTTCCGCGTTACGTGGCCGTCATTCTGTTTGTCGCTTACACGCTCATGGCTTCCTGGGCGGTGCTCATGTTTCGGCATCGGCGCGGCGACCAAATTTACATCACGCAATGGTATTTACTCGGCGCGTTCCTCTGGTTCCCGTGGCTCTATGCGGCCGGACAGTTAATGCTTTTTGTTGTCCCCGTACAAGGAGTCCTGCAATCGGCAGTGACATGGTGGTACGCCAATAATCTGCTGTTTCTCTGGTTCGGCGCCATCGCTCTCGGCACGGCGTATTACATGATTCCGAAGGTAATCGGTCGCCCGGTTTACAGTTATCACCTGGCAACCATCGGCTTTTGGACGTATGCGCTTTTTTCCAGCTGGACCGGAATGACGCGATTAGTGGACGGTCCGTTTCCGGCGTGGATGATTACGGCGAGCATCGCCGCGACGATTTTGACCATGATTCCTGTCGCTACCGTGGGGCTGAATCATCATTTGACCATGAAGGGATATTTCCCGCTGCTGCGCTACAGCCCAACCCTGCGCTTTACCGTCTTCGGCGCCATGTCTTACACGGTGTTTAGTGTCCTTGGCGTGTTGATCTCGCTCCGGTCGGTTGCGAGCTACGTGAATTTTACCGAGGTGAGTGTCGCGTATACGCATCTTGGCCTGTATGCGTTTTTTACGATGACGATTTTCGGTTCGATGTACTACATCGTGCCGCGGCTGGTTGGCCGCGAATGGCGTTACGGATCACTGATTAAACTTCATTTCTGGGCATCGGCTTACGGTATCGGACTGATGACGCTCATGCTCCTCGCTGGCGGTTTTCTGCAAGGCGCAAACTTGGAAAACCCGACGCTGCCATTCAGCGAAAGCATTGAAACAGTGTTGCCATATCTTCGCGGACGCAGCCTTGCCGGCATTTTGCTGACCGTATCGCATTTTATTTTCGCATATCACTTCGGTCTGATGCTTTTGGGATTGGGCCGCACATCGACTGTCCCGACATTTCTCAACCCGGTTGAAGCCGAGACATCCGGAGGCCATTGATGAAAGGACTCACTTCTCTCTTTCTGGGAATCTTCGGCACGTTTGCGTTTTCGTGGATCGGCCTCACGGTCATTCCGACGTGGCAAATCGGACATCTCAATCCTGAATCCGACGAAGAGGGGACGGACATTTATCCGCGCCCGCAATCGGGAATGTTCGAGCGGGGCGGGCACGTTTACGCAGCAAACGGCTGCGTCTATTGCCATAGCCAACAAGTTCGCGCCGACTACATCGCCGACGATATCGAGCGGAAGTGGGGCAATCGCCGCAGCGCGCCGCGCGATTACATTTTTGAGCGGACGGTATTTCTCGGAAAAATGCGGATGGGCCAGGACCTCGCAAACATTGGCGCGCGCGCACCCGCGCCCGAGGAATCGCCGACACCTGTCGCAGCGGCCAGTCCTGCGGGACAAGGAGCGGCAGCTTCGCCGGCTGCTGCACAACCAGTTTCGCCTTCACCGGCATCCCAAGGAGCGGCGGTTTCCAGTCCGCCGTCTTCACCCGCGAGTTCGCCTGGAACTGCACCCGCCGGATCGCCCGGGAGTTCGCCCCCAAGGACGCCGGCCGCAGCTAGCTCGCCTGCAACGGTGCTAGCAACAGCGCCCGCGAATTCGCCTGCCAGTGCGGTTTCGCCAAATGCATCACCCCCGCCGGGACAGCGGACCGGCGTTGCTTCGCCATCACCCGGACAAATGGCGAACACTACTCCGGGAGGAAGCAGCCTTGTGGCACCGAGCGCGCAGACTCCCGGCGCGCCGTGGCCCATCCAGACAGCCGGTCTGCCGCCGATGTATTCTGCCGCGTGGCATCATGTGCATCTGTATGCGCCGCGCAGCATCAATCCTGATTCAAACATGCCGGCGTACCGTTTCCTCTACGAAAAACGACGCATCGCCGGAGAGCGTTCTGCAGAAGCGTTGCAACTTGCGAGTTCCGATGCGCCACCGGAAGGCTGGGAGGTTGTTCCCACGTACGATGCAAAATGCGTTGTGGCTTATTTGATGGGGCTTAATCAATCTCATCCGTTGAAAGAAGTCAGGTCAGTCGGAGGCGCACCGGCAGCTGCTCCATCAACCGCACCAGCGGTTCAAGGTGCTTCACCCGCTCCGGCAGCCGGAGGATCGCCTGCTGCTCCTAAATGACGACGCAATGAACGACGAACCAAAAACGCCGCCGCGCGCAGAGCAGGGAATGGATTACGGCGAACAGGCGGACGTGCAACAGGTGCACGCAGCCGTGCAGCGCGAGAAACGCGAACCGCGCGTAGGCGCCGAGCCGCTGTCAATCTGGCTGATCGCGATCTACGGGCTGGCGATTTTCTTCGGCGGCGCTTATCTCGGCCGTTACTCGGGAAATTTCACCAGCGGCGGACTCGATCCGATGGGTTCGCCGCCCGCGCCGAAGAAAGCAGTGGCGGGGGGACCTGGCGGCGGCGAGCAAGCTGAACTTTCGCCGCGCGATCGAGGCAAAAAGATTTTTGCGGCCAATTGTCAGACTTGCCATCAGGCTAACGGTCTTGGCGTTGCCGGCCAGTATCCACCGCTTGCTGGTTCAGAATTTACGATCGGCGGATCCCGGCGGCCTGCGATGATTGTTCTGAAGGGTTTGCAAGGCCCAGTCACGGTTAAGGGCCAACAATACGGCAGCGCTGTCATGCAACCATGGGACAAAACTTTGACCGACCAAAGAATTGCTGACGTTCTCACATACGAACGCAGCGAGTGGGGCAACAGCGCCAGCCCAGTGACGGCCGAGCAAATTTCCGCACTTCGCAAAGAACTCGCAAGCCACTCCGAATCATTCGTCGAGCACGAGATCCTCGCCGTTCCAGATGAAGATCTTCCCGGTGGTCCAGCAACCGCTGGCGGCGCCCCGCCGAAACCCGGCGAAGCCGCAAAACCCGCCGCACCACCGAAACCGTAACGCGCCTGGAGGCACGTTCCGTCAAGACATAATGAACCCCGCGAGCGCCGCTCGTGTTCTTGTGTGCAGCTGGATGTAGCGTGCGCTGTCTCAGTGCAGAATGAAATGAATTCGAGTTCCTTCGCTGAGGACAGCGGACACTACAACCGTTTTCCTGGCTCCAAAAAGTGTAAAAAGTGAGGACTAACTCCACTTCTTCCGCCGTGTTCGCTCCCTTCAGTCAGCCTAACGAGACTTAGGTCAGGCCCTCGGGCATGCCAAGAAGGATCTGTGACGCCGAGCCGCGGTCTCCCGTTTTACTTCTTTTTGCGCGACTCCATGACCCCTTCGGCGATGCATTCCCATTTGCCATTGCGCTCCATCCAGGTATCCACCCAAACGTAGCTGCGGGTAAACTGTTTGCCATTCTTGTCCTTGCCCTTCTCCGTCGTGGTGCCGGAGACGGTGGCCAGGTTCGGCCCGTAGACATGAACATCCATGTGGTCGTTCGTCGCCGAGCTCAAGGTGTTGGGTTCGTTTTTAGCCTCATCAAGCAGCTGGGACTTGGTAACATGTTTTCCTTCAGGATTAAATCCGGCAAAGTCGTCCGCTATCATGTTTCCGACGGCGGCCTGATCCTTGTTTACCAGCGCCTTAATCCAGGCGTCTTCCATTTGCTTGAGATTGGCTTGGACTGCGCTGGAGTCAGCAGCGTTTCCCTGAGCGTGCGCGTAGGGGACCATCGCAAAGGCGAGGAGTGTGATTACCGGAAGTGGCGAGAATAATTTCATAATAATTTTTCAGGTTGAATTTAGGGCAGCTCGTCTCGAACCGAGAACCCTTCCAGGGCGAGCTACAACGATGTCAGCGCGCTCTGACGCGCATGTCGATGCCGGAAGCGTGCGGCCCAGCCGCCGAACCGTCAAGACTAAATGAACCCCGCGAGCGCCGCTCGTGTTCTTGTGTGCAGCTGGATGTAGCGCGCGCTGTCTCAGCGCAGAATGAAATGAATTCGAGTTCCTCCGCTGAGGACAGCGGACACTACAACCGTTTCGTTCTTCCTAATTCGTAATTCATAATCTCTAATTTGAAAACGATGGCCTCTACCACCTTGCCCGGCGGCACATTCAAGCTTGCCGATGATCTGATCCTGACTCGCATGGGCTACGGCGCCATGCAGCTCGCTGGTCCACATGTTTCGGGCCACCAAAAGATCACGACGGCGCGATCGCAGTCCTGCGCGAGGTCGTTAGGCTCGGAATCAGTCACATCGACACCAGCGACTCTGTGGGCGGCATATCACCAATCAACTGATCAAAGAAGCACCTAGATATCATTCGAAGATTGAACGCGGTAGATCGCTTTGGCGGATAATGCCGCGCTACGTGCCTGATCTAATTGGCGGTGCATTGGAACCGGAAGAGATACTTGACCACGCCGCATTATGACGTGGCTGCCGCGCTGCCGGACGCGTTCGAAGCCGTGTTCGCTTAAGAAGCTTTGGAAGATTCATCATGAGCAATCTATCTCCCGCGACCGTTTTGGCTAATGGCGGATAGGTCTTAGAAAACATCTGATTTTCAAGCGAGCGCTTCCGCGAGCAACTCGGCCATGTGTTTTGGCCGAAGATTCGTTAGGTCAGTAATTTGATGGCGGCAGCTTGTGCCCGACGCGATCACTTCTGTTCCGGGTGGGTGGTTGTCGATTTGGTCGAGCAAGCGTTGCGCGACTTGGAGCGATAGATCGTA
>JBBQRI010000104.1:0-8429 GCA_038214915.1 Chthoniobacterales bacterium | reverse complement strand
CGGCCGCATCCGGCGACGTTTCCAGTTCAACTCGCCGAATGGTGCATCAAACTGCATGGAGCGTTGCGCGTCCGATCCATGCTGGATCCCTTTCTTGGCATCGGAAACTCAGCCGTCGCAGCGCAGCGCTGCGGCGTAAAGAAATTTCTCGGATTCGAAATCGACGCTGCCTATCTGTCGGAAGCAAAGCGGCGAATTGCCAATGGTCGCGGCTGTCGATCTCGAAAGTGAAATTCACTTGGCGAGCAACGACAGCACAGCACCTGCGACTTCGTCGGCGCTGACGGCTTTCATGCAGCGGAAATCGATTGGACATTCGCGGAGAAAACAGGGGCTGCATTCGACATGATGTCGCAAAATAATGTGCCCGTTGCCGAGCGGTCCGGTTAGGCGCGGTTCGGTGGATCCGAAAACGGCGACCACCGGCACGCCAAGTAACGTGGCAAGATGCATTGTGCCAGTGTCGTTGGTGAGTAGCAAACTGCACTGCCGCAATTCGTCGATAAGTTGATCGAGCGTGGTCTGCCCGATCCGGTTCACGCAATGATCGCCGATCGCACCGGCGATCTTTTCGCCTATCGCGGCGTCCTTTTTCGTCCCAAACAGAATCCATTGCGCCGATAATTGCGCGGTAATCTTTGCCGCTGCCTCAGCGAATCGCTCGGGTAACCATCGCTTGGCTGGGCCGTATTCCGCGCCAGGACAAAGGCCGATCAACGTTTGATGTTTGATGTTTGATGTTTGCTTTGGATTGGGAACTTCGATGTTCGATGTTTCGGCCCCGCATTCGCGAGCGATCCGAAGAAAACGCAGCGAATGATGTTCGGGCGGGCCGGGCTTTCGTGGCTCGCGAACGATTTGGTTCACGAGCCAACTCCGCCAATGGCCGCGATAGCCGACTCTTTGCGGAATTTCGCTCAACCACGTTTCAAGGGCGACGCGCAACGAATTCGGGAAAAGAATCGCCACGTCAAAGGGCATTTGTTGCCTCAACAGCCTAACAACTGGAAGAAGCGAACTCTCTGACAAAGGAATGATCGCGTCCACTTCCGGAATGAGCTTCCACATGGGCGCGATCTTTTCGGGCGCAGCGATTGTCACGTGAACGTCGGGACGCCCATTCTTGATCGCGCGGACTGCCGGCACGCTCATCACGGCGTCTCCCAGCCAGTTACTTGAACGGATGAGAATTCGAAATGGCTTCAGATCACGAGCCGAAATTTTCGGCGGCAGATAAATGCCGCGCTTGTAGTGCGCGAGAAGAAAGTTTGGCTCAGGCGTTTTCCAGCGATTGTGCACCCAGAACCAGTCTTCGGGCGCGCGGCGAATTTGTTTCTCGATCACTTGATTTATTTTTGACGTCAACACCGCAATAGAAGCGCCGGTCTCATCGAACCGCTCAGTGAACACCATGCGCCAGCGCGCGCGTCCGATGGTGTAAACTCCGGCCGCAATCAGCGCCGCCCGCGTACGCTTGGCGAGCAGAGCCGGCAAAGGCGAAGTGGACGCAAGCCGCCCGAAAAACGGCGTCCACACGCCGTGATCGCCGGCGTGTTGATCCGACAAAACACCGACCCCTCCGCCGGAGCGCAACAAGTCGATCACCGGCTCAAATCCGTCGTGGCGATCGAACAATTCCAACCCAGTCTGACTGCGGGTCCGCCGTACATGCTTGTCAATGAAACGGTTGCCCAGGCCCTGATACACACTCGAGTTTCGAACAAACCCCACGAACTTCGGCATCAATTGCGCGAACACTTCCCACGTTCCGAGGTGACTCAGAACGAGCACCACCGGAACCCCCACGCGAAGTTCCCGCGCCATCGACTCGATATTTTCGACCTCAACGTGCTCAAGGATTTTCTCCGGCGGCATCTGCGTGAGTTTTGCGCTGCAAAGCAGGTTGGCGCCCAGCCGCCGGAAATGGCGACGCACACTTTGACGCAACTCGCGCGGCGACTTTTCAGTCGCGAACGCAATCTCAAGGTTGCGCGTCGCCAGACGGCGATATTTCCCGGAAAACATCCACGCGCAGACGCCGAGGAATTGCCCGAAACCGAAGAGAAACGGCAACGGCAGCGCGGCGACAACGGCTGAGCCGGCACGATAGAGGAGGTAAACGACAAAATCGAACATTGCGAAGCGGGCCGTGTCCTGGGTGGCGCGGCAGGGTAGATTTGCCTGCGACGGCCTTCAACCAATATAATGTGCCCTGTGTCGCTGCCATTCTGTTATTCGAGCCGATCGGATTTCGCCCACATTCTAACAAAGGGCTGTGCAGCAAAATGAACAAGGAATTGGAGGCTCTGGCGCGAAAGCTTGAAATCCGCGACCGTGAATTGGCGGAAGCGCACAGGCATATAGCGTCGCTGGAAGAAAGATTGCTTAAACTAAAACAATACCGGCGCGAACTGAAGTTGTTGAAAGAAGAAAGGCGACGCTTGCGCAAGTCCGCGGAGCGTAGGGTGGGCCAGGTGTTGCTCGCACCCTATCGAGTTTTCGAGAAACTGCCGAAAAAAGTCTCGAGAATGTTCCGTTGGAAGAAGCGGATGGGCGCGAGATGTACTGAACCGACCGAATACCAAAAGTGGTTTGTGCAACATCGCGCGAGTACGGAGGAGTTGTCCTCGATGCGCCATGAGGTGCGCGCTTTAGCCACGCAGCCGCTCATCAGCGTACTCACGCCTGTGTTCGACACTCCGGTTCCGTGGCTCCGCGAGGCGGTCGAGTCTGTGTTGGCGCAAGTTTACGAGAATTGGGAGCTTCTACTGATCGATGATGGATCGACCGCCGCCGACATGCTGCGTGCGTTGCCTGCGTTGGCCGCGTGTGACCGGCGGATTCGTCTCGTTAGGCTTGAGAGCCATCAAGGAATTTCGGCCGCATTAAACAAAGGCCTTGAGCTCGCTAATGGCGAGTGGGTCACGTTTCTCGATCATGATGATCTGCTTGAGCCTGATGCTCTTTTCCAAAATGTGAGATTGCTCCAGGAAAATCCGGGACTCGATCTGATTTACTCGGATGAAGACAAGCTCACGGATCAGGGCTTTGACTCACCGATGCTGAAACCGGACTGGTCGCCGGACTTCTTTTTGTCCTGCAATTATTTGTGTCACATGATCTTTTTGCGCCGGGATCTTGTGCGAGCAGTTGGCGGATTTCGACAGGAGTTTGACGGCTCACAAGATTACGATCTTCTCTTGCGTGTCATCGAGCGAACCGACCGAATTCATCATATTCCACGCGTGCTATACCACTGGCGACGGAGCGAGAATTCCAGCGCGAGCGATGTTCGGCAAAAGCCAGGACAGCTCGAAGCCTCGTGGCGCGCAATTGAGGCTCACCTGAAACGCCGAGGCGAGCAGGCGCACGTTGCCGTGGACTGGCGGACCCACGCATTTTATGTGAGACGCGAGCTGTGCGAAGCCAAAAAAATCGACGTCATCATTCTGAGTTCCCACGGCCCGGAGTCGCTCAAGCGATTCGTCAAAAATTTAATCAGCAAAACGAGCTACCCGAATTACGACATTGTGATCGTTCAGGTGGGCGACCGCGACAAAGTCAACGAGGTTTGCGCAAAATTCCGGGTGCTGCATTTCTCAGGTGCCGCGAATGCTTCCGCAGCCAAAAATTACGCGGTGCAACAGACCGATAGCCCGTGGCTGCTGTTTCTGGACGCCGGCGTCGAGCCAATCGAGACCGATTGGCTCACAATCATGGCTGAACATGCGCAGCGGCCCGAGGTTGGCGCAGTGGGCGCGCGATTGATCAATCCGAACGACACGATTGAGCACGCTGGTCTTGTTCTTGGCCTGAATGGAATTGCGCAGTCCGCTTTTCACGGTTTCCCCGCAGAGCACCCGGGCGTGAATCGTCAGTTGCGGATGACCCGCAACTATAGCGCAGTGTCCAGTGGGTGTATCTTGATTCGCCGCGAAGTTTTTCGAAAAGTCGGCGGATTCGATGAGGCACTCCCGCGGCGATTTGCCGATGTGGATCTTTGCCTCAAAATAGGACGCGCCGGTTACCTTATCGTTTACACTCCGCTCGCAAAGCTGATTGGGGAGGCACCGATATCCGAGACGGATGTGATTGGCGGCGAAGCGACAATCCGCCAACGCTGGTCTGATGTTCTGGAGCGGGACCCTTACTACAATCCGAATCTTTCACGCGAACGCGCTGACTTCTCGTTGGGCAAATAACTGAAGCGATACTAGCCTGACGCACGTGTGCTGTTCTTAGAGTGATAGCATCGCCGATCTGGTTAGCCGGGCACACTGTGCAAGCAATCGTGACTTGAACTCACCTCGACTGCGCCATATGAACATCCACCGGTTTGCAGGCGTGCGAGCTCGTTTCGGTCGTTTGCTCGAAGACCGACTGATTCACCCCAAGAATTCGTCGTTTTGGCGGATAAGTTTCGATGAGCGAGCGGTATCTCTCGATTAAATGCGCCACGAGTTCACGCTCGAAGAGATTAGTCGTAATACTCATCGCTCTGTCATGATGGCGATAGAGACAAAGGACGTTCGGCAGAAAACTCACACGGAGTCCTGCCCCCGCAATTCGCAGCCATAGGTCGTAGTCCTCCCACCCAAACCAACCGAGTTTGTACAGTTCGTTATCATAACCGCCGATTTTGATGAGCTGTTCTCTATCGAACAAGGCCATCGCATCGATGTAAGGATGCTCGACTAACATTTGTGGATCCCAATCAAAGTAGGAAAGCAGTCCTTCCCGATCGTTGTGAGCGCCTCGAAAACGGCAAAGCATTGAGTAAACAGCCGCGGAATCGTCTTTAACAATCGTCCTGTGCAACTGCTCCAACGCGCGTGGAAACATTATGTTATCCGCGTCCAGGATAAAGGCGTAAGGCGCACGCGCTAGCTGAAGACCGAGATTGCGCGCATCTGCCAGCCCGGTATTCAACCGCTTATCGACAATGCGAACCGGATGACGTGAAATTTGTTGCCAGGCGGTAGCCTGCTTTAGCGAATCATCTGTCGAAGCGTCGTTGACAATTACGGCTTCGATTCCGCCGGGGATAGCCTCGGTCTTAGAATCCTCCAGGCTTTTGAGGCACTGGCGCACGTAGGCGCTGTAATTGTAAAGAGTGACAATCACTGAAATCGCGGGTGCGGTGCCACTAAACCCTGTATTTTCGAGCAATCGGAAAATCGCGTCTCCGCTCTGTTGCGCTTTTTGTTGCGCCTCGAATCGCTCGATATATCCATCCCGCATATCGCGGAGCATCGTGATACGATGGGCTGTATTCACCGGATCCGTAAATCGCTCATCAGTCGCCGCCGATTTTTGATTCGCCCGTTGAAAAATGTGTGAGAGATCTTCGCGCAACGCCGAGAGGAAGAGTGCTGTAGGTCTTCGCGAAAGATGTTTCGCCAATGCGTCCGGCAAGGGCTCACTTGCGAATACTTGTTCCGGGTTCGCTGCTTTGTCGAAATTCGAATCCGCCCTGTCGCTTTGTCGCCGAAATACTGTCTTTATCTGCTCCAGAAATGCGCGGCAATTGTCTTTCTGCGTGACGCGTTCGCATATGAAATCATAAGCCGCTGCCGTGATCGCTTTCCGTTCATCTTCGTGCTCCAGATAATATTCACAGCAGGCCGTCAGGTCGTCTGCTTTCGCCATTACGAAGTGTTTACCTGGGACAAGTGGCTCGAAGCCTTCACAAGTCTCGCTAATCAAGCAGCAACGATTCGCCATAGCGATTAGTGCTCGGTGCCACTCGAAATAGCGCAGATCTGAGTAATGAACGTTCAGCAAGATCTTTGCCCGCTGCAACAGGGCGTTGCGTTGTGGAATGGGCAAATAACTTCGCGTCTCTTCGGTCTTGGCGAAGCCGATCGGAACGAATCTAATATGGCAGTTACGTGCCGC
Source organism: Chthoniobacterales bacterium (assembly GCA_038214915.1). Lineage (GTDB taxonomy): Bacteria > Verrucomicrobiota > Verrucomicrobiia > Chthoniobacterales > UBA10450 > Udaeobacter. Next base: position 2,531 of record JBBQRI010000104.1, on the reverse strand, counting down.
GAAGAAATCGGCATTGGCAGCGATGAATTCCTCACGGCGGTCGGTCATCGCAGCCAGAACGCAAATGTCGACGTCTCTTTTGGACTTTGCTGGTACATCACTTTGTTCAAGCACTGCGTGGTAGCCGAGCGGCAAGTGGAAACAGGACAGGCCGCGCGCACGGTATGCGGCCACGCCGGATAAATGAATATCGAGCATCGCGCGTGCATGCGGTGCAACGACGAGATTGCTGTCGAACCATTCGCTCTCGGGTTGTTCGGTGCCCAGCAGGAACAGATGGTTTGTAAGACGCTGCATCTTCTCCCTGGGAAGCTTATCCCTCAGAAATAAATTAAAGAACTCGTGAGGTGTAACCACGATTTGAATCTTGCCTTCCTCCGTTTTTTCGGCCGGAATTTGGTCGATCAAAAGCTGCGCTTGGCATCCCGCAGCGCGGAAGCCGGCACAAAGTAAGTCGGCGATTTCGCGGATAAATAGATTCGACTTCGAAGTGACGAACAGATGTACCGCGCTAATATCGCGTTGCGTTGAACCGGGTTCACCCCTGAAGCTTTGGAGCCTCTCGCGAGGCAAACTGCCGTCAATCTGGCTGACGGAGTGTGCCTTGCCCGAGCTCGCAGTGTTTTGCCTGTTTCCGACAAAAAGTTGCGCGAGATAAGTGGACAAGAACCGTTCGACGCGCGGCAGACCTATTCGACCCAGAAAGGTAAGAGGAAAAGCCCAGATATCGGTGACGAAGATCGTTTGCCAGATTTTTCGATGGTCCTGGACTTGGATCGTAATTTCACTTCGGCCGACGGGCAGCTCGAGCAGCAGAAGAAATCCGCTTTGCGCCGCTTCGGGCAAATCGGGGTAAGCAGCCGCGATCAGTGGTCGCGATCTTTTGCGCCGTGCCCGGAAAATCGATCGGCGCCGTAGAATGCCGCGAACAATTCCACGAATTCCGTGAATCTGTAGGCATCGGCGGTGCAACAGCCAGCCGGTAATTTTGATTTGGTTGCTGAAAGTGACCCGCTCTGGCAGCGCATCGAAACGAAATGCGTACTCGGGAACTACCATTTTCTCCTCGATTGATTCTGTCATAATCGGCGCAGCAGGACTTCAATCAGGCACAGTTAAGCCGCAACACTCTGCCACGGCTTAGTCGTCCGCGGCGGGAAAGCCAGAGTGAAGAGATTTTCGTCAAGCGAGAGGTTCAGATTGTAAAACGGATCGCGCTGCAATATGTCGCCCCACTTCGATTTCATGTAATCGACTTCCGCTAGAAATCGGACTTGTTTCAGCGCGCTGTTGTCGAAACCGCGACTGGCCGACTCGTGGTGGATCAATTCTGCGTATGGCGTCCAGAGAATGCGGTAGCCCGCTTCACGCAATCGCAGACAAAAATCGACGTCATTGAAAGTGACTGCCAGATTTTCGTCGAACCCTCCGACTTGTAGATACACTTCTCGCTTCACCAGCGCGCAAGCAGTCGTCACTGCGGAAACATCTTGCGCCAGATGTGCGCGAGCAAAGTAACCGGGCTCGCCGCGCCGAAGACCAACGTGCGCGTGACCGGCAATGCCACCTGCACCGAGGATCACTCCGCCATGCTGGATCGTCCCGTTGGGATACCAGAGTCGTGCGCCAACCATTGCTACTTTTGGTTGCATCGCACGGCTCACCATTTCGGTGAGCCAGTCCGCATGGAGCACTTCCACGTCATTGTTGAGCAATGCTACGAAGGAGCCTCGAGACAATTCGACGCCACGATTATTCAGGCGGCTGTAATTAAATGCATCGTCGATCCGCTCGACCCGAACGCCGTCACGTTTTTTTAGCTCGGCCAAAAATTCCAAGGCCTCGGAATCGTAGCTTTCGTTATCAAGCACGATTAGCTCGTATGCGGGATAATCGGTTTTTTCGAAGATGCTATGCACACACTTCCTCAAGGGTGAAGCTTGATCTCGCGTCGGGATGATAATGGAAACCATCGGTCGCTCGTTTGGGACCGCGTATTTGGTCTGCAAATAGACACCGTGACTCGGTACCACCGTTCCCGCGACTCCCGTACGTTTGAGATGTTCCTGCACCGCCCGTCGAGCAGCTTCTTGTGCATACGGTTTGGCAGTAGGATTCGATGCCGTGCTTTGATCTCCTGCGCGCCAGTGATAAAGGACCCAAGGCAAATGTTCGATCTCCTCCGGTCGAATCTGTTCTATGCAGCGCAGGGCCAGATCATAATCCTGCGAACCTTCGAACCCCATGCGAAAACCACCGATACGATGGATCAAATCGGTTCGGTAAACACTGAGATGGGAGACGAAGTTTTGCGCCAGAAAGAGCTCTGGGTTCCAATCGGATTTAAAATACGGCTCAGAGCGTCGATTGTGTTCTTCGAGCTTATCCTCGTCGCTGTAGAGCAGTTGCAAGTCGCGATTCTTGTTCAACGTGAGTGCCACGAAGTACAATGCCGTAGGCGCCAGTTCATCGTCGTGATCGAGCAACGCGACAAAGTCGCCGGTTGCAAGACGCAGTGCGTCATTTGACGC
>JBBQRI010000103.1:0-8447 GCA_038214915.1 Chthoniobacterales bacterium | reverse complement strand
GCTCATCCATCTGGTAGGCAAAATCGAGATCGCCGTGTTGCTCAAAAAGCTCCCAGTGACGCGGGCCGCAAACCTCGCTCAACATCCGCCTGGCTTCATCGTGCGAAATCGGCTCGGCTCGAATCGGTATTATGTCGCCATGAATGCGTATCTTTGGCGGTTCGCCCTCGGCGATATGCAGATCCGATGCCTCCTGTTGGGCTACGATCTTTAGGAATTGATCAAGATCGACCATGGGAAAACCGCGGATTACGCGGACAAACCAAGTTTAGCATGAAGATCGATTCGTGAACGCGTTTACTTATGTGCGTAATCCGCGTCATGTTTTCACGTGTTGCCGCACGACATCTTTCTGGTCGGCGCGTGCGTAAGCTTCTTCTGCGCTGATCAGACCGCGTTGGTAGAGATCAATCAATGTATCGTCCATCAACCGCATGCCTTGCTTTTTTCCGGTCTGAATAATACCGGGCAACATGTACGTTTTGTTTTCGCGAATCACGTTGGCGACAGCGGGTGTATTGGTGAGAATCTCCAATGCGAGCACGCGACCAGTTCCATCTTTGCGCGGTATTAATTGGTGACTGATGATGCCGCGCAGCGATTCAGCGACCATAACCCGAACGTGTTCCTGTTGTTCCGGCGGAAACACAGCCAGTAACCTATCAAGTGTGCGCGATGCATTCGAAGTATGCAGGGTTGCCAGAACAAGGTGCCCGGTCTCGGCGGCAGTGATCGCAAGTGAAATCGTATCCAGGTCGCGCATTTCGCCGACCATTATTGCGTCGGGATCTTCCCGTAGCGCCGCGCGCAAGGCGGTGGCGAATGACTCAGTGTGGGTAAAAACCTCCCGCTGGGTAACGTGACAATTCTTCGAGCGGATGATGTATTCGATTGGGTCCTCGAGCGTGATGATGTGATCGTGCCGCTCGGTATTGATTTGCTGAACCATAGCGGCAAGCGTGGTTGATTTGCCAGTGCCTACCGAACCGGTGGCAAGGATCAGGCCGTTCTGATAGCGAGTGAGTAACTTGAGCTGTTCTGGCAATCCGAGGTCATCCATTGTGCGGACGGATGTACTGATAACCCGAAACACGATCTCGACCCCCAGTCGCTGCCGAACGACACTCACTCGGTAACGAGCGTGCTCGTTTTCATACGCGAAATCGGCGTCGCCACGTGTGTTGAGCTCCTCCTTGTACACTTCGGGCATGAACGTCTCTGCCATCGCAACGGTTTGTTCGCCGGTCAGAACTGGCGCGTCAGGCCACATTGGCTGCAACGTTCCGTCCACTCTCCAGATTGGCGGCGCGGCTACGCCAAGGTGAACGTCTGATGCGCCGGCTTTTTGGCCAATGTCGAGATAATTATCGACGTGTGGCAGCGGATGCGATTCGAATGAAGGCGTTAAAACCTGTGACATGATGCGGCGAAGCAATCATCCGTCTCACGGGACACACAGTACCCAAGCGACAGACGGCGCATTATTTCCTGCCGCGGGGAGGTTCGCCAGAATAAAAAAACCGGTTTTTAACAAACTCCATGACAAGTGGCCGGGCCACGTTTCCGACGAGCTTTATCGCCGCCATCGCGAGCCCCGTCTGCATCAGCTTTTTATCTCCCTTACGCTGGCTCCTTGCGTCCACATAAACTTTCTTCTTCCGCATCGGCGCCAACGCGATCAGCGCCCCCACGGCTGTCGCCGCGCTGATCCAGGAACCCGTCTGTTTCCGGAATGATCTGCGGAATTTCGCCGGGAAATCCAGTTCGTAACGGAGGCCCTGCAATTCGCGGGACAGGCGTTGTCGAGAACCTGCGATCTCCGTTTTTAGTTCGTTGATTGATTCAGAGCTTTCAGCCATTCGCGATCTTTCTTTAATTCGTCAATGCTATCCCGAAACATCGGCTTGTTGATCCGGCTGCGCGCCACCAGCAATAGCACACCTGCGATAATGAAATGCACCAGGGCAACAACCAGCGCTATCACTGGCCAGGACGTCCCGAGCAAATGTGCGAGGCCAACAACAGCACTGACGATAAGGAAAAGGTAGCCCATTAGGCAAAGCGCCAGCGCCACGATGACGCAACCAACCAATATCAGTAGTTGCCCCGCCGCTGATTTGGATTCCTGCGCAAGCAGAACAAACCGGCTCTCAAAAAACTCTACGACTGCGCTGATAAATCCCAGCGCGTTGTCGAGCAAGCCGGAATGGCCCGCAGGATTACGAGGCCGAGGGCTCTCGCTGCTCATCTCGGAGAGCTTCTAAACTTAACGCCGGAAAACCAGACCCAGCACGAACCCAATTCCGAGTGCCGTGAATATCGCCCTTGTCGGATTTTCGCGCACGTACTGCTCCGCATCTTCCTGGAACGTACGGGCGCGGCTCGTGGCATCTCCCCACGCTTGTTCTGCTTTGCCGCGAGCTTCGCCCCAGGCTTGCTCCGCCTTGCCTCTGTATTCTTCCGCAAAAGCGCCTGCGGCAGATTTCAAATCTTCCGCTGCTTTACGAGCATGTTCTTTACTGCTCTGCAATTTGTTCTGCGTATCGGCGTTGGCCGATGATGTCTGTTGTTGTCCTGGTTTATTTTCTTCTGCCATTGGTAATCTCCAGTTGGTTTGTTCGCTGCGACTATCCGCGCGCTTTCCTAAATGGGCAAACGCCGACTTGTCTCTAAATCATAAACGTATGGAACGATTGAAGCGGATTTCTTTCCCTTGAACGTTTTGACGCTTCAACGCCTTCAGCGGGCAGAATACTGAAAATCACTGTTCGCGAAAAATGATTCGCGCCTTTGTGAGATCGTATGGCGAAAGCTCCACTGAAACTTTATCGCCAGGCACGATCCGGATGAAATGCTTGCGCATTTTGCCTGAAATATGCGCAAGGACATTGCGTTGGCCGGGAAGATCGACACGGAACATCGTTCCAGGCAAAACCTGCGTCACGGTGCCCTCGGTGATGATCTGCTCTTCCTTCGCCATTGCGCGGCGAATATACGTGCCAGCGCACGTCGCTCAAGGCCAACGCCTCCAAGGAACGGCGGTCCCAGTCGGCCGCTCTCAGGCGATCTGGAGAGCGCCTCTCCTTGAAGGAACAGAGAAGATTTTCTGCGTCATGATTTAGCGGAACTGTTCCAGCGAAAGCGTTGGCAAGTATTCGCGAAGCGCCTCACGTTTCCACCATGCGCCGGTCTGGCGCAGCTCGTCCACCGTTGTAAAGCGATAGCGATAAAACATCGCGCGAACGTAACGCGGCGGTTTGTGCGGGAATGGGTTGTTTGCGAGCAAGGCGTTCACTTCATGCGAGCCTTGAAGCAATCGGAAGATCAGTGCGACGAACCACGGATTTTCGCGCGGCGTTCCCAAAGCGGCAAACCACATCTGCCAGTCGAGTCTCGGTTGGTGCGGCGCGCACCAACCCGGCAAGCGTTTCACGTCGCCGGGTTTCCATTTGAATTCGTACGGCAGCCAGTCAATCCCATCAGCGCTGCCTTCGAGCACGATTTCGCAGCGGTCCTTCGTCATCTCGCGAAAAAGGCCGTAACCGTTCACGATGCGAAATGCTTCGAGCCTTTCGTAGAAATTCGCCAGCGTGCGCGGTGGTCGACTCAGCGGTTTAAATGCGCTGAAGATTAACCACGCGTTGATCGGTAACGTCACGATGATCACAAACATCCCAATATAAACGCACAATCGTTGTGATAGGGCGCGACCGCTAGGCGCGCCGACGCTTCGGTCACGGACCGCCCGGCGGTCCGGCCCTACCACAGAATCGTCGATCAGCAATAAGCACAGTGCGATCGTGAGCAGATTGAAAAAACAATAGTTTCCCGTGATTGCGATCACGAGTTGAAGAAAAATGAGCAGTCCGGCAGCTATCAATCTCAGGTGTCGCGGCGCCCAGATGAAAAATGGCACGATGATTTCCACTACTAGGCAAAACGCGACAGAAAAAGGCTTGAACCATTCAGGACTTTTGTCCGCCCACCAGGCGAACACCGTCGGCAGCGGTTGCGACCAATAATGGTAATCGAGTGCTGTCAGATTCCACCAGCTGTCGTCGCCACTGGTTAACTTCACCACGCCCGACATGAGCATCAGTTTGAACAAAAGGAGCCTGAGCAAAAACAAACCAGCTTGCGAAACCGGCGCCGTAGACGGGGTCGCGGATCCCGGCCGCAACGAAAGTTCACGTGGCCACAGCCGCCACGGCGCAAAAAAGATCGATAAAAAACCCGTCTCCAGCAAAAGCACGTCCCATTGAAAATTGAAAAAGGCTTGTCCTGCGATTGTGAGCGACAAGTACAAGACGAAAAGAGCAACGAGTAGAACCGCCGGAGTGATTCCGAAAATCAACAGCAACGAACAGAGAACGCCGCTGCCGCAAAGAAAATGAAGAAACGCATCACTCGAGTTAAACCAGCACAGCGTCGGCAACAGTCCGTAAGCGTCTGGTCCGACTTGGCCCCGAACTGCTGGCAGGAATTGATTGACGGGCGACATCCCCTTGCTTCCGACAAGTCCGTCCGCTTGGACCCAAAGCGATACGAAGGCGATTAAATAGATCACGCCGAGTGCGCGCAGGAACCAGCGCCGCGCCCAAATATAGGTGGGCCGTCGCACTTCTTTGCCCCAGAGCAATCGCGTAACCGCTGACGCAAATTTTCGGTGATGAGCGATTAAGCCATAGCCGGTTTCAGAAATGGCCGCGAACCCGGGGACATGATCGTAGCTCCACTCGAGCCATTTTCGCGAACGCCGATACGCCAATGAGCGATACACCGCCTCGGCTGCGAAGACCACTGTCCCGTTCGGTTGGATCAAAACCAGCGAGCGGTTGAATTCATCCGGTGGAATTTCAGGAAAACGGTCAGTTGCTTTTTGATAAGTGGTGTAATCGACCTTAGCCATGGTCATTTCGCGCCAGCGCTCGATCCATAACCGGCAAAAATCGCAGTCGCCGTCCCAGATCAGCAGCGGCTTTGACGGCGGGTTGGAAACGCGAAGATGCGATTTGTTAGGCATTGACGTTCCTAGGTCGCAAACTCCGCCGATACCGGAGCGTGATCGGAAGGATCTTTTCCAGCACGCATTTCGCGATCAATCCCGGAAGCGATGCATTTTTTCGCCAGCGATTGGCTTGTCAGAACAGCGTCTATGCGCAGGCCACGATTTTTTTCGAAGGCGCGCATTTGATAATCCCACCAGCTGAAAAGTTCTCCTTCCCTGTGATGGATTCGAAGCGTGTCGTGCAAGCCGAGGCTGCACAAATCACGAAAAGCCGCGCGTTCGCCGTCCGACGCCATGATGGCCCCGTGCCAAAGGTCGGCATCGTAAACATCGATGTCCTCCGGAGCGACATTGAAATCACCACACACGACCAGGTCGGAAAATTTCTCTCTCGCAAGGCAGTGTCGGAGCCGCCGATACCACTGCAGTTTATATTGATACGCCGGTGAGCCAACGGCTTGTCCATTAGGCGCGTAAATTGAGAATACGCGCAACTGGCCGACGGTCGCCGCGATCACGCGCGCCTGCGGATCGACCACTTCATCGCAAAGCGACTCGCGAACCTCGCGCAGCTCGTTCTTCGCGAGAATCGCTACGCCGTTGTACGATTTTTCTCCGTGATAGGCCGAACGATAGCCCGCCGCGTGCAAAGCGAGCGCCGGAAATTGTTCGTCCGGGCATTTGGTTTCCTGCAGGCAGACAATGTCTGGTTGTGTTACTTCAAGCCATGCAAACAACCGGTCTTGTCGTTTGCGCAGCGAATTGATGTTCCAGGAGGCAATGCGCATTGGTGTAGCACCGGGTCTGTGACCGTCGCACCAATTTCCCTTGCGACAAAGTCCGTAGGCGGAGAGCGCCGCTAAACCTCGATTTCCAAGCCCGGTGTGGGTACAATTAGCTCCGAGCCGGAAAGTTCGTTCGATAGTGTAGCGCGCATCCACTCGACTGCCGGCGGGTCACCGTGTACAAGAAGAATTTTTTTTGGCGAAATCTTTTTGGCATAATCGATGAGCGACTCTCGTGTGGCGTGGGCGCTGAACTGGAACTGTTCGATGTTGCAGCGGATGCGTTGCGGCGGTTTATCGGGATCGAGCGCTAGTTCGCCGCCTTGGCCCACCTCCCGGAGAAGGCCGGCTGGCGACTCTGGACTGGCGTAGCCGACAAAAAAGATCGAGTGCTGAGGGTTCTCGATGATTCGCCGCGCAAAAACGTTCGATAGCGTTTTGGGAATCATCATCCCGCTGGAGAGAAGGTATACGCGTCCGCCGCGAACCGCGGTGTCGCGCACGGTTTCATCATTTAAGATGAACGGCGCTACTTCCCTCATGAGTTTCAGGCGCGGCAATTGCCGCCGGGTCGTGTGGGTGCGGCGATCATAGATGTCCGTGAATTTCGAGCTAAGGCCGCCAATATAAATTGGAAATTCGGGTAGAAGTCGCTGACGGCGAAACTTGTAGAGCATCGCGAGAATCTCCTGCGTCTTACCTAACGCGAACACTGGTATCAGTACGCACGCGTCACGCTCGAAAGCCGCTGCGAGCGCCTCCGCCAGGCGTTGCTCTTCACCGGAGCGGGTCCAGCCCTCAGATTTCGCGTGATCACCGCGAGTGCATTCTATGATCAGCACATCAGGTTTTTCCTCGGGGAAAACCGCAGCCTGCATGATTGTTTGATCGTCGAAATTGACGTCCCCAGTATAAAAAACAGTTTGGTCTCCGGCGCGGAGCATTACTCCGGTCGAGCCGAGCACATGTCCTGCATCGAAGAACTCAAACGTTAACGTGTCCTTTTCGCGCTGGTCTGCCCGTTCGCCGGCAATCGAGATCCGCTGACGCATCGGACACCTGCGCCAACGGTCCGATGCGCGGTCGATTTCACGATGCGTGAAAAGGGGATATAACATTTCTCCGATCTCCTCACGTTGCCGCGTCATCACATTCACTGAGTTGTGCAAAAGGACGCTGCCGACCTCAGCCGTCGCCTCGGTCATGAAAATCCGCGCGCCCGGGAAGCGTCGCATGGCCAAAGGCAGAGTGCCGATGTGGTCCTGATGCGCGTGCGACATCACAATCGCCGGGACCTCGCGGTCGCCGATTGCTTTGAAATTAGGCAGCGCATCCTCCCCGGTATTTTTCGGGTGCATTCCGCAATCGAGCAGGAGCCGTTGTCGGCCGATCTCAAGATAGTATGAATTCGCCCCGATCTCCGTGTGCCGTGTGAGATTAGTGAATTTCAAATGCGACTCCAGTGACGTCCTGAAGGTTTCCTATCAGAGCGGTTATTGTCTGAACAGTCGGTTTTGCGATTGGTCTAATAACTGATCGCCATGGAAGGAGAAACGAACAGGCACCGCGACTCAAGCACGCATCTGGAGCAGGATATCTGCATCCACATCTTCACAGTCTCCTCCGCCATGGTGGGGGTTTGTCTGACTGTCATCGGATTGATTCGTGTGGTCATTACACTTGGACGAGCAAACACGCTGGCGGATGATCTTCTGGCCGGAGACGCGCTGCTGTTCCTGATTTCCTGTCTGCTTTCTTATTGGGCGCTGCGTTCGCGCTCGCTGCGCCGAATGCATCGTCTGGAAAAGATCGCAGATGGAATATTTATCCTCGCCATGATTGGCATGGTGATCATTTGTGCCTTGATCACTTACACGATCTCGGCTCCAGCTCGATAGATCGCGGGCTGACGGCAGTCTTCGAAAATCCGCAACCAGTTGCCGCGCAGAATTTTTTCGATCTGCTCGTCGCTCAAATCGCGGGCTTAACGCTTCTCGGTCCTTGCTTGGGCGAGGAACCCCCGCGATTCTCAGGGTTACCCTATCTCCTGCCTCGGTCGTGGCGCACCGTTACCTCCACCTCCTCGGTCGAGGAGTTGCCGCCGCTGTCCGTGCAGGTGATAGTAATAGTATAGATGCGTCCGTTGCCGCCACCTTCCCGCTCGGCTCGAAGTAGCACATGATGATCATCCACGACAATCCAGTCTGGAGATGTATGACCACTTCCGTGGCCAAGGACTGGTTCATTGCTGGTCACACCGAGCGTGCAGGAGCCAGGTGGCAAGGGACAGTTATCGGTGACGTCGTAGCTGACAGTCACATTCACCATCCTGTGGTTTGGCGGCCAGAGACTCGATGGGTCTGCTGTCGCGTTGGTGATCGTAGGAGGGGGATTAGAAGCCGTCGCAGTCGCTGTGCTTGAGTCGTTATTTGGGTCAGGGTCAGGTGTAGAAGAGCTCACTGTCGCCGTATTGCTTATTACTGTGCCGTCGGCCACTGAACAGTTCACATTGGCTACAAAGGTTATGGTCTCGGATGCACCCGATGGAAGGAGTGCGAATGTGACTGTGCGGTTGTTACCTGAGCCACCACAGACTCCACTTCCTGTTGAAGAACAGGAGACAAAGGTTGTCTCAGGAGGCAGGTTATCTGTCA
>JBBQRI010000102.1:0-8529 GCA_038214915.1 Chthoniobacterales bacterium | reverse complement strand
TCTGCAGCCTTCGCGTCACCTCGAGCCTGTTGCGCCAGGGCGATCGCGTAGGCCCGCCAATCGGGATCGGATTCCTGCGTGGCGGCTCTCAGGGCCGCCTCGCCATCCCCACGTTTTGCCTCGACCAGCGCCAGCATCTCCCACGTGCCCGCGCCGCCCGGCTGGAGCTGGATCGCCTTGCTCACCGAGCGTACGGCTTCGTCATAGCGGCCTAACGAGGTTAGGAGCCGGGCGAGATCGAAATGAGCGTTGGTGCTCAATGGCTCGAGCTGCACCGCCTGCTGCAAGAGCTCGACCGCTTCCTCGATCTGCCCGAAATCCGCGATCATGGAGGAGAGGCCAATCTTCGCCTCTGCAGAGGCAGGGTCCAGCTCATGGGCGCGTCGATATTCGGCCTCTGCCCCTTTGGCATTGCGATCGACACTTACGAGGATTTGTCCCAAAGCGGTATGAGCTTCGGCAGAGGTGGGATCTTCAGCTACCGCACGCTCCGCCGCAGCTCGAGCCTCGCGGTTGGCCTCGGCCACATCCTTACCAGTTGTGTCTCCAAGGGCCCACCAGCTTTTCGACAAAGCCGCGTAAGCCAGAGCGTAGTGTGGATCGCTCCGGATCGCCGTTTCGTAGAACTCGATCGCTTTCCGCAAATCCGCGGCGGTATAGAGTTGCTCGTGGAAGCGGCCTTGCAGATAGGCCGTGTAGGCATCGACGTTCTGGTTCGACGGCGCGTCGGGGTTTTTCTCAGTCGCGCTCAGGAGCGCGACCTTGAGCGCGCCCGCAACGGACTGTGCGATCTCCGCTTGCACCGCGAAGATGTCGGGCAGCGCGCGATCATAAATCTGCGACCAGGTGTTCACTCCGTCGACGGCGCGCACGAGATTAACCGCGATCCGGGCTCGGCCAGCCGACTTTCTCACGCTGCCTTCGAGCAAATAGCCTACCCCGAGCGCGACGCCGATGGCTTTACTCCCCTCGTTAGTCTTCTTGAAATGAAACGACGAGGTGCGCCCGATCACCGTCAGGTCCTTGATCTGCGCCAGCGCGCTGATTAATTCCTCGGAAAGTCCGTCTGCGAAATATTCGTCGTCCGGATTGCCGGTATCATTGACCAGCGGGAGAACGGCAATTGCCTTGGCCAGCGCGTCAGTCCGGTTCCGGTGCGGGACGAACTGGTTCGCGAGCAGGGCTACCACCGCCACGGCCAGGAGGGCGATGATCAGGCGGTCGAGTTTGCGGCCGGTGCTGCGCTTGATCGATTCCGCTGGATCGATCTCGCTTTCGAGCTTCAGACCTTCCGGCGTTAGCTCATAGAACCAGGCGAAGAGAAGGGCAAAGGGAAAGCCGAGCGTGACCGCGACCACGACGACGCGCATCGTCCACGCCGGCACCTCGAACACGGGGAGAACCTGGGTGGCGATCTGCACCAGGAGCCAACCCGCGGCCGCGTAGAACGCGGCCACTCGCAGCACGTTGCGGCGTTTCAGTTCGGAAAGAAACTGCTTCATGGTTGGCCAGGGGCGAATCAATGAGGTCTATCAGCGTCCCACGCGATTGCGCAAGCACCGTTCACTCTAACAATGTCAATCTCAATTTCCGCAAGCGTTGTTGGCGATAAAGAGCGAATCCGCTAACCAAAACTATCCGACTGCGGACCCCATGAACGAATTAAGAATTAAGAAGTTCTGATAAGTTAGAATTCAGAATTGAGAATACGATTTTCCCTCGATTTAGATTGTTAGCTGAGCGGGCGTTCGCAGCCTGCGCGAAGCGTGCTTACACTGGACAGTGCGCACGGCTGAAAAGCTGACGACGTTTTTGGAGCTTGAAGCGCTGGTTCGGCGTTCAAATGATGACAAGCAGGTAAAATGATTTCTGCACTCATAAGCGCAGCCGACGCGTTCGCAGTATTAGCAATTTCGCAGTGGGTAATTCTTTGGCGGGAGGGATCGCGTTTCTTGCTACGCAAACTGAAGTCTTTGCACGCAATACTGGCAATCTCGACCACGCTGTCGGCGTCGGTAGCGCTTGCCGAGGACTTCAAAACTGTCAGCGGGAAGGTATACAAAGACGCGACAGTGAGTCGCGTAGAAGCGGATGGGATTGAGCTTAAAACTAAAACGGGAATCTCTAAGGTGTATTTCACCGAACTCCCTCAAGACGTTCAAGAACGGTTTCATTGGGCAAAACCGGACGTGCCCCGCGAGCCTTTCTACGGCCGCTGGGCAACGGCAGCCGAAGATCCGGCTGCTCTGGCAAAAATCATTGCTTTCGGGACTTCTATCATCGCCAGCGTGGGGCTTGTTATCGGTCATATCCGGTCTCGACGACAGCCAACAATGCGAGCAACACGTACGTCGCGACGGAAAGCGGTTCATCGTGCGCGCTCATGAGTTCACGGTGAATTTGATCGTGCAAAGGCCTGGCAGAAAAGTGCGTACGTCGGAGCAAATTTCCGCTGGACGATCAAAGAGTGTTCCTACGGTTCCATTTCGTCCGGACCCAACGAGCAGCAGAAGTTCACAGGAATGACGGCTGACGGGCGAGCGATTACATTGAAAGCATGGAGATAAAGCGAGTTGATACGCAAGCGTCTGCAGCTTCTTCCGCCACGGCTTCCACCGTCGCTGGGTTTTCGCGCGGTTCACGGGTAAAGTGTGGATTGAACCGCTATTGGAAACGCCCGACCCGGCACGCATACGTTGCGCGAGCGTCGCGTTCGAGCCGTGTGCGCGCACTGCCTGGCATACGCATCCACTCGGTCAGACGTTAATTATTACGTCCGGCTTCGGATGGGCGCAGTGCGAAGGCGGACCGATTGAGGAAATTCGGCCCGGCGACGTGGTCCGGTTTCCGCCTAACGAGAAACATTGGCACGGCGCAATCCCGACCAGTGCGATGACGCACATTGCCATTCAGGAAGCGCTCGACGGCAAGGTCGTCGAATGGATGGAGCAGGTGAGTGAGGCGCAATACGGGGGAAGTAAAAAGTAAGAATTAAGAAGGAAAAAATTTAGCGGAGGTGACAAGTCACAGGTGAATCGTTACATCGGAAGAGTGACTCACTGAGGAGTGATGGCAGCCAAAATCAGAAAACGCTGAACGCCGTAAAGGCGCGTGGCGCCCACGGCGCTTTACGCGCCCAACCCTGCTTTGCGAAGCCCGCTACCCAGGGCGAAGAAGAACGGCCAATTTTTGTATTGCCGTGTAGCGCGAAACAGGCAGAATCCCCGCCTATGAAGAATACATTCTCTTTGATCCTTGTTTCTCTGCTCACCAGCTTCTCGTTTTTTCAGGCAGCCCAAGCGGTAGTCCCGCCGCCGGACGGCGGGTATCCCAACTTCACCACCGCCGAAGGAACAAACGCACTTCAGAACCTCACCACTGGAGTTGGCAATACGGCTGCTGGTTGGTATTCGCTTTTTACGACCAGTGTGGGCAACTTGAATACCGCCATGGGCGCCGGAACTCTTCTAAGCAATAGTACCGGCTCCTATAACACCGCGAATGGGGCGCTTGCACTTCTTTTTAATACGACCGGTGATTTCAACACCGCCATCGGCGACAGTGCGCTTTTCAACAACACCGAAGGATTTGGCAACACCGCCACAGGCGTAAGCGCACTACAAAATAACATAACTGGCATCTTAAATACAGCTATTGGTAACAGCGCGCTTGGGGTCAACTTTAACGGCGGTTCTAATACCGCTGTGGGAACAGGCGCGCTTGGGGCGAGCACTTCCGGCAGTGGCAACACGGCTTTGGGTCAGGGAGCCGGCACCGGCGTCACCACGGCTGGTGGCGTGACTTGTATCGGGGCTGGCGTCCAAGGGGGGGATCTGGATAACACGACCTGGATCGGCAATGTTTTTGGCGTCTCTACGCAAAGCGGCACAACGGCACCAGTTATCGTTTCCAATGACGGCCAACTGGGCACGGTTGTCTCCTCGGAGCGGTTTAAGAAAGACATCGCCTCAATGGACAAAACCAGTGAAGCAATCCTGTCACTCAGGCCGGTCACATTCCACTACAAAACGGACACCAAAGGCGCACCGCAATTTGGTTTGATTGCTGAAGAAGTCGCTAAGGTGAATCCCGAATTGGTGCTTCTCGATAAGGAAGGGAAACCATACACTGTTCGCTATGATGCCGTAAACGCCATGTTGCTAAACGAGTTCCTCAAAGAACACCGCAGAAATGAGGAGCAGCAGGCGGCGATTGCGCGACTGGAGAACCAGCTCGAGACCGTAACTGCGGTTCTACAGAAAGTGAGCGGACAGCTCGAGTTAAACAAAGCCGCACCGAGAACGGTTTTGAACAATCGCTAAAACAGTCAACGAACCAAAGCAATGAGCCGTCGTGCTTTACTCCATAAAGGCTTTTTTGCGTTGCCGAGTGGAGACCCAAAAAGACAGAATCTCGCGTACGTGAAAACGACAATTCTCCCATCAACCAATTTAATGAACCGCTCGGCTTGCCAGCGGCTGCAGCCGTGGTTGGAATCAGTTCGAACGTTAATTTAGTCGAGCGGATCCTAATCCCCATATTCGGGAACAATCTGGATCGCAGACGCCCACCGCGATGGGACGCGTGTCGTTGTGCGCGCAGAATTAGTTCCAAGTAACCATTGTGTGACAGCCGCATCGGTGACAATGTCAAGAAGCGCGGTTGGAGTTTGGGCTGGGTTCTGAGTGGTACTACCCGCGTCTCGAAGGAAAATTTTCTTTTCTTTCAGGCTTAGAAATCCAACCCAAACAAACGAGACGATTCATTGAGTTGTCGGTGATGAAAATGAACCCCTTAATATTGTTAGTGGTGATCCCGCTTTGGGTTTTGAGCGGACCCTATGTAAACGCCGGTCCAGTGGGAAACTTCTTCAAGAAAGTTGGTCAATCGATCTCGAAGCCTTTACGGCCTCAGGCTGAGCCTCCGGCTCAGCCTCAGTCGACGCACCCTCAACCTACGAAGACGCCGCACGCCACGCGGCGACCCACTTCGCGAGCAGCACCTGCCGCCGCGACGACGCCACCCGGAGTCGCACAACCATCACACCCCTCCAAAGAAGAAGAGGTTACTGGCACTGTGCGGAGTGTTTCAGCCGCGGATATGGAAAAAGCAAAAGCTGGTTTGCCCTATGGAATTCCGGTCCCAGGCCGGAAAGGGATGGTCACGAGCCCTTATCTGCCGGAAGAGGATAAGTATATCGATGTCACCGATTTTGCGTCTGGGTCCGTCGTGAAAGATCCATACACAGGAAAGTTTTTTCTGGTTCCGTAAACTTGGCAATGGAGCGCGCGGGACGCGCGACATAGAAGCTAAAGCGACGAGGGTAGGAGCGAGCAAACCAGGAGGCGAGCGAGTTTCAATTAGAAAGTAGGAAACGGTCGAAGGTGAGCAGGGCATTTGTTAAGGAAGATGTGGATCTTTCGGAGCGCAGCGGACGAAAGCGATCGGCGTCAGGACTGCCGCCGGGAGCGACCAATTACATCACCGCGCGCGGAGCGAAGCATTTGCGCGAGGAACTGCAAAAACTTCGCGCGGCAAACGCTGTCAGCGAGCGCGTCATCGAACTCGAACAAATTCTGGCATCGGTCCATGTTGTCGATCCTCCGGACGCGCCGTCTAACAGCGTCACGTTCGGCGCAACGGTGACGGTGACGGATAAAGAAGGCGCGACCGAAACGTTAACTATCGTCGGCGTCGACGAACTCGATTTCGAACGAGACGCCGTCAGTTGGATTTCCCCTCTCGGTAAGACGCTGCTGGCCGCGGACATGGGCCACTGGATCAAACTCGACGACGGACGAAGCACGAAAATTGTGAAAATCGAATTCCTGCGCGCGTCACGACCCTTCCCTGACCATCAACACCAGCGCGGTGACAAGCAGGTTTCCCAACAAAAGCAAACTGGCGTACCCCCACTTTTTCCAACGTAACAGTCGGAAATTGAGCCAATGCAATGGCAAGAGGGTAAGTGGCCAAAGAAAGCTGATCAGCATAGCGCTTCCCAGACCCGACCAACCCTGCACCGGCGGATGATAGCCTAAGAGGCGCAGCGGTGGCGCAGCCAGAAGCAACAACAGATCGGTAAAGGGATTAATCATCCACAGAACCACGCTGAGGGCTGATAGGACGAGACTAAGAAGCCCAAAAATCAAGTAGCTTCGCCACTTCATTGTTATGCAGTTGCAATCAACCGTTTAATCCTGAGCGTTTATCGAACAGCTTTTTATACCAGTGGCTTTACCGCGTTACGAGAGCGGAGTTCAGAGGTTAGGGAAAAGCCGGGTACTTTTCCGCATTGCAGACGTCGTTGTCGGGATGATATCCGGTGCGGAGCTGCGTTTGCCGCAGAATCCGTGAGCCCCGTTGTCACTGTTCCTCCGTATAAAATTAGAGACCAAATTCGACGTGACGTTTTAAGCTGAGGATTGCAGGCTGCGTTCATGGGCCGTTTTCGCCTGTTGATATTCGCCGCGTTTACTGCAACCCAGAGCGCGAGGGGCGGAGTCGCAGACGCGTATTTGAGTGCGTATCTCGAAATGTTCCCAACCCGCGCGACGCAGGCGGGGAATCACGGGTTTGACAGCAAGCTTGAAAATTTTTCGACGGAAAAGCTGGCACGCTGGGTTGAGGTCAACCAGGCGGAACGCGACCGGCTAACGAAGTTTATTAGCGCTCCTGATTTGTCGTTCGACGATCGCCTGGACGCTGAAGCGTTGCTCGCCCAAATCGAACGCGAAGTGCACGAACAGATAGTTCTGCGGCGGCCGCAGCGTGATCCGCTCTACTGGTCTGAGGTCATTGCCAACGCGGCGGTGTTTCTCCTGGTGCGCGATGATTTGCCGCTCACGGAACGACAAGAGCGGGTTCGCGCGCGCGCCGGTCTGTTGCCGGCGTTCGCTCGTCAGTGCAGTGCAACCTTCGCGCGCGCGAAGGGCGACGAGGTTGCGCCGGAACTTTGCAAGATCGCGGTAGGACAGTTGCGCGCGACCGCGACGTTTTACCTGGATGGATTTGCGCGAGCGGTCGGTGACAACCCAGGAGCGCGCGACGAAGGCGCGAAGGTAGCCAAGGCGATCTCTGAACTCGCCGATAACATCGAGAAGCTTTCGCAAAGCGTGACCGGTTCGCCAAGGCTCGGCCGGGAATACGCGACGACGTTTCGACTAGGCACCGGGATTAACGAGCCTGTGGCTGATGTTTTGAAACGAGCGACCGCGGATCTCGCGGCCAAGAGAACTGAAGCTGCAAATTTCGGCCGGAAGGTTTGGCGCGAATTGATGAAGGACAAGGAGCCGCCCGCGGACGACGCCGTTTTGCTGCGCCGACTGTTCGAACGCGTGGCCGAAGACCGCGATACGAACGAAGAAACCTACGCTTCACGCTGGAAGACAGATGTAGTCGAGATCGAAAAGTTTGTGCGGAAGAAGCGGATCATGACGCTGCCTGATCCGCTGACTCTGGTCGTCGACCGGGCCCCGGCGTACTTCGTGGGTCAGAGTTTTGGCGGTGTCTATCCGGCCGGGCCGTATTCACCGGAAGCAAAGACGATTTTATTTCTGCCGGTGCCGCCACTAGACGCGACGGCCGAACAGCGCGAAGCATTCTTCCGCGATTTTAATCGGCCGTTCAGCCGGATGATTGTGCCGCATGAACTGATTCCGGGTCATTACGTGCAGCTCAAGTACGCCGCGCACCATCCGCACAAGGTGCGGGCGGTCTTCCCGGACCCGGTTTACGTCGAAGGCTGGGGAACATTTTGCGAGCGCCTCCTGCTGGATCAAGGTTGGGGCAGCGCGTTGTCGCGTCTGGCGCATCTCAAGAAGCAGCTGGAGAACATCGCTCGCACGATCGTGGATATCCGGGTCCACACCGGAAACATGTCGCGCGAGGAGCTGGTGCGATTCGTGAAAGAGGAGGCGCTGCAGGGCGACCAACTAGCAAATAATATGTGGACGCGAACCCTGACGAGCTCACCGCAGATCACGACCTATTACCTCGGCTATGCGAAAGTCACGGAGGTTTACAACACCGTCCGGACCGCTGAAGGCGACAAGTTCGACCTGTGCCGCTTCATGGATGGAATGATGGAGCTTGGACCGGTTAGGCTGGAGCATTATCTCGAGCGCGTGCGCAAGACCACTTTTGATAAACCGTAAGTTTTAGGGTTTTTCTTAATCCTTTACTCGTTGGGTGATTTAAATGTGAACGGAAGTGCCTAACAGCCATCTGATAAATGTTGTAGCCACGCCCCTGTGGGGCCGTTTGCATTTTCGAAGCCGCGCGTTTTGGACGGCACACAGCGCCGCGGCTACGGCGCGCGGGGATTTATGAGATGGCTTTTAGTCACTACTGACCCGCCTTGTATCTCGGCAACGAATGGAGCGAAATGGGAGGAGCGACATGGCCGGTTCGAAACTACGATGCGGCGGGCTAGTGACGAGATGCCGACGCAAACGGTCAGCTCGCCGTCTTTTCGAGCGCGGCGTTAAGGCGTTTGAGGCTGGTCTTGGGCCAGAGCCTGCGGGTGTT
>JBBQRI010000101.1:0-8715 GCA_038214915.1 Chthoniobacterales bacterium | reverse complement strand
CTCATGAAGTATACCGACTACAAATGCCGCTAGCCCGTCTTCGGTCGTTACCGCCAAGCTGATGACTCACGAGCGATCGCTTCCCAATCGCGCTCCCGACATCCTGGCTATTGTCGCACTAGTTGTTACCTTCGCGCTTCGTTACGTTCCCTTTGTAACGTCGCACCTCCTGTTTGGGCCATTTCGGGACAATGTCCACATTTACGGGCCCATATTCGCCGAAGTGTCGCGGTTGTCGTTAGCTGGAGCCGTTCCGTACTATCTACCCGACATAGGGACGGGCTTTCCGCTATTCGAGAGCCCCCATTTTTGCATTCTCTATCCATTTTATTTTTTTGGGCTGATCAACTACGGCGGGCCGCTGAATTCGCTTTACACGCTCACCTATCTGACACTGTTTCACATCTTCATCTTTTACGTTAATCTCTACGTTCTGTTGCGTTGCGGCACGCTTCCACCATGGGCCGCATATCTTGGCGCATCCGTCGGCATGCTGGCACGGAACACGGAACTGTATGCCAGCTGGATCACGATTACGGCAAGCTATGCATGGCTTCCGTTAGTGCTCGCGGGCGGCGTGTTGTTATTGCGATTTCCCGGCAAAGCACATGGAATAGTGGTCTTTTCAGTTGCGGCGGGTCTGCTCGCGTTGGCCAGCCCTTCACAGTCGGTTATTCATGCCGCGCTGAGTTGTGCGATGCTGTTCGTGGTATGTATCGGCTGGTTGTGTCTCGAGCGACGCTTTCCAGATCTCTGGCGTGTAGCCTGGTCTCTGGTGCTGTGCGCCGGGATTGCATTCGGGCTGGCCGGCGTTGCAATGCTTCCAATGTACATTGCCACTGGCGAGATGATCCGGCACATCGGCAGCGGCGCAGCCGTGATTGGGCACGCGCACATTCCGTGGGAAAATTTTAATCTTATTCAGCTTAAACTAAACCAAGCCGCGGGTATTGTAATCAGACCGACCTGGATCAGCATCGTCGGCAGTCCGTATGTAGGCCCACTTGGTGTAATCGGAACGCTGCTGGCCGTAATCTACTTCCGCCGACTGGCCCAGTTTCCTCGGATCCTGGTTCTGGCATTTGGAGCGATCGCTTTATATGGATTGCTTTCCGGCTTTGGAACTAACCTGGGGGTCGCGTACCTAAACTTCCATCTTCCCCTTATTAACCGGATCCGCGAAGGCGGGCGCCATCTTGTTCTGTTTGTTATCGGCGTTTCGTTCCTAAGCGGGCTCGGCTATAGTCTCCTGCCGCAAGCATTCGAACAGTACAAGAACCGCCGTAACGTGCGCCTCCTCATTGCGCCAGCACTTATGGTTGTGGCTATGGCCGCAATCATCCTTTGGGAGCTTGCTCAGAGTTTTCACGACCAACAGTTGACGGGGTTTTGGATGCTGGCACTGGCCCCACTCCTGTTCGCGCTCGACTGTCTCAGTGGAGCGTCTCGCGGCAAGGTTCTAACGTTAGCCGGGCTACTGGTCTCGATCGCTGCAATGGTCATTCCTGTCAGAGGAATTTCAGTGTCTCAGTCAGCGTTCGATAACCCGATGAATCTGGTTAGCCACAGAGTGCTTCAGCGGATAGCCACTGAGACGGACGTTCGGGATTGCCGGGTAGATTTCCGTGATACCGTCTTTGACAACAAATTTTGGGCGATGAACGCCAGCTATTATGGGATCAAGAGCTTCTACAACCAGCTTACACCGCAGCCGTACCCACAATTCCAGTTCATACTACTGGGAAGTGTCCCTCATTTGAGGGAGATGATGGGCGCGCGCTATGTGTTATGCGGAGCCGCTGAGTCACCAACCGCTGCAGGCGCAAAGCAGGTGCTGGAGACTGAAGGGTACAAGCTTTACGAAAATGCGAATCCGATGAGCCGACTCACCTTAGTACATCAGGTCGCAGGTTCCGCCACGAACGTCGCTGGATTCCTTGAGGTTGTCCAAAGGGGCTTTGATTACTTGGCTGAAGCTTACGTAACTCCTCATGACCTCGAACGCGTCCGCCAGTTTTTTGGCAACCGACCAATGTTAGCGCGGCCGGAGGATGTAATCGCAAATGTTATTAATCAGCCTAATCGAAGTTATTCCACGGTACAGTCTAAAGCAGGGTCACTCCTAGTTTTGAATGAGTGGTTCACGTCCGCCTGGAAGGTGCGCGTGAACGGCATAAATCAACCAACGCTGCGTGTAAACCAGTGGCAAGTCGGAGTGCTCCTGCCTGCTGGGAAAAATGACGTCGAGTTCGAATATCGGCCCATGCTTTTTAGAACATTGATGAGCCTAAATCGAACCACCGTCGTGTTGGTCGTCGGGTTTTTGATTTTTCTGTGGTACAGAAATCGTAGGACAACCAGTTCTGGTCCTGTGTAGAAGCTGGTAGTATTTTGCGCCAGGCGCTATTCTGGCGATGCAAATAGGTTTACATACCAAGCTTCGCTCTCATTTATCGACTCAAAGTCGAAAGCTGTCAGTCCCTTGCCCGATACATGCTGGATAAGCTTCCGCTTTTGCTTCAGAGCCTCGATCAACTCAACCCAGCTTGCCCCAGCCTGCTTCAATCCGTAAGGCCAAAATTCAAAGAGTAGCTTTATACCCGGATTATCCGCCAGAACACGGTTGGCTCCGCGCAAAGCGTGAAGCTCATATCCCTGGATATCCATTTTGATCAGATCCACGCGTTCGCCGGGTTTGAAGTAGTCGTCGAGCGCTATCATTTCGATTGGCACCGTATGACGCGACTCTCCTTCGGGCACATAAGCGCGATGATCGACATTGAGTTTATCCGAAATGTAGAGTCTAGATCTCCGGCTGGATTCGCCCACAGCAGCCTGCGATAAGCGCACATTTGGAAGTTTACGCGTGGCAGCCTGCAAGCGCCTGAAATTTTCCGGCGAAGGCTCGAACGAGTGAACACACCCGGTCGGACCAACACAAAGGGACAGAAACCGTGTATAGATACCGATATTCGCGCCGGCATCGACGGCGACATCTCCCGGCGACAGGATCGTCCTCAGAAGCTTCCGCTCTGCACGATCAGCGTAAGCCTTAAAGGCTCGATAACACAGGACGTAAATCGGAAACGCGCGATCGTAAACTCTATTACTAAGTTCGCTAAGACCCGAGACCAATCGCATCAGCGTCGCGTCAGGGTTACCGTAAAGAAAGCTGCACAAAAGCGTGGAAAACGGCGACTGATGGCGAGGTCTATCGGAAACAACACGCTATAGAGGAAGCGTGGAATCGGCAGCCTGTGCGATATTCCGCCGGTAACCATGTACGACAGCGAAGTAAACGGGCGCACTGACAGATTCGCGAGGTCGTAGTTGTCATTCAGGCGTCGCAGCCATTCGCGTTTCCTGAGAAAAATCAGCCATGGCAATGCGATATTGGCCGATGCCAGCGGCCCTTGCACATCAGCCAGTTCTGGCTCGGTAATTCCGAAATCGACCGCCTCGTGATGCAGATACTTGAAGACGAGCGTTGATAGCGCAGAAAAGAAAGGCTCAGTCGCGATTACTTTGCCGCCGTGTTTCAACTTGCAGGCTGCGCGATTCAGGAATGTGATCGGATTTTTCAGATGATGTAACACATTCGTGAGGGTAATAACGTCGAAGCTGTTATCTTTGATTGTTTCCAAGTTGTCGATTTGATGGCAATCAAACACAAGATCGAGATAGTCAAGATCAAGCACATCACTGGTCACCACGTTCGAATGAAATTGTTTCAGCGGCGAAGTGCCGCTTCCTATCTCAAGTATCGAGAGCGCCGAGGCGTTGGGCAAATCCCTGAATTGATCCCGATAAAGTTCGCGATACCAGAACAGGAGATTTTTGTTCGCACCGAGCTGCGCGCGATTACGCAATGTCGCCGCGCGGTCCTTCGCTTGATCGCTGTCGACGAAGGTCGTGGCGCTACTCATTTGACCGCACGGATGTAAAGCGACCCGGCAAACTCCGAGATCACTGGCATGTTCTCAAGAAAAGGGCCGAAGGCATTCAATCGATCGATTAGAGCAATGGGCGTTTTTGGGTGGAGGAAATCAAACGGATCGATGCGAACATCACGAAAGCCTGTTATTTCGAGCAGTCGCCGGAGCGGCCAGCGAAAGAAAGCGGTTTCATCCGGCGAGTCTCCGAATTTTCGTTTAACCCAGGGCACATTCTTTTGTATCGCGATCTGAGGGTTCAGCATATTCGGCTCTGTAAAATAAATTGTGCCGGTAGGCTTCAACACCCGATAGATTTCTCGCAGTGCCTCCTCGATTTCGAGGTGATGCAAAACCGAGCTGCCCACAACCGCGTCAAACATGCCGCCAGGATAACTCAACGCGCTGGCGTTCTGGATCTCATAACGAACATTTGGTGCCGAACAATTGGCGCCGGCGATTTCCAGAAGCTCGGGCGAGACGTCAATCGCGATGATATCCGCCCCCGAGCGCGCCAGCTCGCGAGTGAAGTAGCCAGTGCCGCATCCCAGCTCAAGCACTGACATTCCGGGCCCTAAATGACTGCTGAGCATTTTCACTCGACGCGCCCAACGCAGTTTCCCGGCTGGACTCTCCCAATTCCAAATCTCCCCCGCCCCGTGCTCGGCCAGAAACCGCCCGTGTTGAATTTCTTTAGCAACGCGGTCTTGCATCACAAGGTTCGGATAGCTAGGAACTCGAATTGCCGTCTCTTACCTCGGACCAATCTCTGTTGAGATGTCGTGTTCTTAGTATCCCAGTTTTAACTTCAAGAATCCATGCCAGCACATTTTCAACATGACAAGTCCGTTGCGGAAGACCTTTGTCATCTTTGTCGAACCATAAATGCGTTCCTGATAATGGACCGGCAAGTCCAATATTTTGAGATTTAACTTCGCAGCGCCAAACAGTAGTTCATAATCTCCCCAGCGGTCTTCGGTCCCCCAGCTTCCGAGCATCGGCTTGATCCGCTCCCAGTCACTTCTCCAGAGGACCTTTGTGCCACACAACGTGTCTTTCACGCGCTGCCCCAGCAAATAAGTGAAAGCAACACTAAAAAATTTATTACCCAGCATGTTTGCCCCGTTCATTGCTCCTTTCGGCACCGGATAGACTAAACGCGACCCGTTCACAAACTCCGCCTGCCCCGAAGCGATAACATCAACAAAGTAAGGCAGCTCCTCGGGGACCGTCGTCAGGTCGGCATCGAGAATCATCAAAATATCGCCTGTTGCAGCGGTGAAACCTGTCCAGACGTTTCGCGATTTACAAACGCCCGGTCCGCGCTCGAGACGGATGTTCTTGTCCGGATAGGCAGCTTGCACCCTCAGCACCTCTTCGACTGTGCCGTCGGTCGATTGATCGTCACAAAAAATTATTTCTGCTCCACCTGCTAAAGCCGGAATACGGCGCACAGCGTCTTCCACATTTCCCTTCTCGTTCTTGCATGGGATGATAACCGATACGGTCAGCTCTCCCGGCAGTACCGGCGGTCGCAGCACTCGTGCGACGACCACCTGCGTCATGCAGAGTTTGCTGAGAAACGGCAGGCGCGCACAGAAACGGTTGAGGAAACCGGATAACAACGGGAAATATTTTGGGAACAGGACGATTCGATGCGTCTGGAGAGCTTCAAAACCGGCGAGCTTCAACAGATTTCGGATGTCAGCAATGGAAAGCCAGTTCTGCTCGGTGCGTGGCACCTTCATACCCATCCACTCAGCAAAGCTAACGAGTGGTTCCCAAAGGTGGTTGTAAGTTGTTATGAGTAACCGAGTGTGTCTCTGGCAAAGCGGTTTTAAATTCCGAAGCGCCTGAAGCACGTCGACGGTATCGCCGATGTCGTTAAACAGGATGTAATCGAATCTCTCGTCTCGCTCGAAAGCCTGCTGGAACTCCTCCTTGTCCGGGAAAGCGACGGCAAATT
This sequence comes from Chthoniobacterales bacterium, assembly GCA_038214915.1. Classification (GTDB taxonomy): domain Bacteria; phylum Verrucomicrobiota; class Verrucomicrobiia; order Chthoniobacterales; family UBA10450; genus Udaeobacter. The sequence goes on along the minus strand of JBBQRI010000101.1, from coordinate 2,817 downwards.
CGAAGCGAGGATTTCGTTGCTGTGCGATTGCTACAATCTCGGGGCAGATATCAACGCCTTTGCCCGCGCCTGGCCGAACGACGGCCAAAAGATTGCCCGTGCCGCAGCGAACAGAGAGCACCTTTTTGTGTGGTTCCACCAAAAAACGGAGAAGCCGACTGAGCAGTTCGTAATAGTATCTGTTGCGGTTGATCCAGCTCTCGCGCCGGGGAGCAATTTTTGCCAAATGGTTCCGGGTCCGCTCGCGTCTTTGCTCAAGAGCAGCGGCCCCCCACGGTTGTGTGCCCGTCTCGCGCTGGTTTAACACAGCTTCCATAATGCCGTCGTCCAATTGCGTGCAAAGCTTCGCGGCGCAGTTTCCTTCAATTCCGGTACCGTTCAAGATCGTACTTTGACCAAACCTGGTTGCCAGCGCTATACAAATGAATTAATTCCCGTTTTTCCTCAGACGTTATGCGCCCGCCCTCATAATGCAGGGTCCCTGAAGCTATTTTTTCGAGTTACAAAAACCTGTGACAGACGTTTCACACAAAGGATTCGCAGCCGAGTCTTTTTTTGCTGGAGCGTTACTGCTCTTTTGCGCATTGACGTTCTATTACTTTTCAGTCCTGAGGATTGACTATTACAAGACGGCACTCCTCGACCTCGGCCCATATCCAGATGCGGCCGAGTATTTCGCTCAAGCAAAGGCACTGCTAGAGGATAAATGGCCTTCGATACAAATAGGATACGATAAGCTGCCATCAAGGTATCCGCCTGGTTATCCCGCGCTGATGCTACCCTGGCTGAAGGCTCTCCCGGAAGCGCAGTCCGTTGTGGCACCGTTTAGGACAAACCAGACGATTGGTCTTCTGCTAATCTTGGCAGTGTTTGGCTTTTACGCGTACCTCGCGATGCCGTTATCAGGTGGGTTCGCGGCGCTTTTGCTCGCCACGCTGCCTGGTTTCTTCACCTTCTGTCGTTCCTCAATGAGCGAAGTGAGCACATCAGTGCTCATTGTACTAGCCTTCATGTTCGCGTACTTGGGACTTAAGCAGGAACGCCGCTGGAAAATCTATTTGTCAGCAGTCTTCCTCGGCTTTTCACTGAACATCCGGATTCAGTCGCTTTTTTTTGCGCCATTACTGCTGGCTATGGCTTTCTTCCCGGAGAGAGGCACGCGCCTGCGTTGGCTACTTCATTGCGCTGCACTCCCGGTCGTTTTCGTAATGGCAGCTAGCCCTGTGCTGCTGCTCAACACGATCCAATTTCATTCGCCACTCAGAACGGGGTACAGCTTCTGGATCCCATGGATACCACATTGGAGTGAGCAACACCCGTTCTTCTCGCTTCGTTACATTCCAATGAATGCCACGCGTTTCTGGAGCGAATTTGCGCTGGCGCCTAGAAGCTACTCCGCCGCCAATATTTTTGGTACCGGCACGCACTTTGTGCCTGCATTTGTGCTCTTGAGTTGTATTGGGCTGTTCTTTGTCCGAATGGGAACGTTCGTGCTCTGTGCTTTCTTATCTTGCTTGAGCTTCTTTGTCGCAACGCTAACGTTTGCCGTTGCAGATCTTCGGCTCCATCTGCCTCTCTTAATTCTTTTGATAGCAATTGCAGTGTTACCGCCCACGTGGGCGGCAAGGAACCTTTTCACAGGAAGGCGCAGTCTCGTTGCCATCGCGATCTTCGTTTTGTTTACCGCTGCCTGTCTAGGTTACCCTTCACGCTCTGGCTATAACGAGCCTTACAGCACGCGGTTGCAGGCGTGGGATGCTCTTCATTTTGATTCTCCACCTCGCCAATCCACCAGGTTCATTGCGCAAAAGCGCTTCCTTGAAGACTTCGGCAGGCAGCCCGGCATCGTTCTTTCGGATATCGATCCTGTTTATTTAAATGCATTTTGCCCAAGCTGGATTGTTGCTGTGCCGTTGGACGGACAACATAGTTACAGGCATAGTCGGATTTGGCGTTATGGGCCGGCTGAGGCTTTGGTGCTCGTCAAACGGGGTTTGCAGGAAAACCATGCGGTTTACGCATTATTCGTGTCCAGACGAGAGATGGAGGAAAAAATGGTGCGATTGCCGCACGTTGACGGGTATGAGTGGGTTTTAGCAGAAGATCCCACTGCCGAAGCAGCAATCTTAAAGCTTAGTCCTGGTAGTTAAACCTGCCACGAAAGCGGGCTCAGAGGTCGGTTCCAACGTGATTCACGCCACAATCTCGCTGGAGAAAAGCAGCAGTTATGCTTGACTGATAGGTTCGACATCTGTCGGCAAAATGCCTGCGCAAACAATCAAGATTAGCGGTGCCCGCCAGCACAATCTCAAGAATCTCCACGTCGAGATTCCGCGGGAGAAGCTGGTGGTCATCACTGGTTTAAGCGGCTCGGGGAAATCCTCGCTGGCTTTCGACACGCTTTATGCGGAAGGGCAACGCCGTTACGTCGAGAGCCTTTCCGCTTATGCGCGGCAGTTCCTCGATCAAATGGAAAAGCCGGATGTCGATTTCATTGAAGGCTTGTCGCCTGCCATCGCCATCGAACAACGCAGCGCCGGTGCGAACCCACGGTCGACAATCGCAACTACGACTGAGATCTACGATTACCTGCGGGTCCTCTTTTCCGCGGTGGGTCAACCGCACGATCCCCTTACCGGGCGGCCGCTCAGCCGCCAAACGCCTCAGCAAATCGTCGATCAGGTCCTGGCGTTCGAACCGGGCACCAAAATCGTTCTGCTTGCCCCGTTGATTGAGAATCAACCCGGTGAGTTCCGGGACGTGCTCGAAAAACTCCGGCGTGAAGGATTCGTTCGTGCGCGCATCGATGGACAGATG
>JBBQRI010000100.1:0-8761 GCA_038214915.1 Chthoniobacterales bacterium | reverse complement strand
ATCAGTCCGCGGGTGCGAAGAATCGCCGCGCACGAACCAGGGACGCTGCCCTGGATCGAATACTACAGACAGATCTTTTGGAGTTCCGGCGTCGACTTGCCCAATGACGAGGCGTTAGCGAAATGGGTTAAGGAAACTACTCTGGACACCCTCGAGCTTTCAGCTGGCGAGAAAGCAGTCCTCTCGCTCCAGTTGCCCGAAGGATATGTGATCGTGTTCGAGCCGGTCCTACACATGTCCCAGCATATCGAGGTGAAGGGCGAGCCTGCGCGTGAAAGCCAATCGCTCTCCTTCGTCATGACAAGGGACCACGCGCCCGACGGGACTGTTCAGATGCGCCCCGGCTCTCTGCAAATGACGTTGGAGAACCGGTCAAATGTACGCACGTTCCCCGCTGTTTGGGTCGTTAGCGACAAAGTTCATGATCTCGTCAGCAAGCGTCGCCCCTTCTTGACCGCGAAACGTCTTCTGACCAATCAAACATTCCGCGATATTTATCGCACTGACGCGATCGACGTGGATCAGAGGCTTAAGATTACCAGTCTCACATTTCTGTTTACCGACCTCAAAGGCTCAACGGAACTCTACGAACGAGTTGGAGATCTGGTTGCTTATGATTTGGTGCGCGCGCACTTCCGGGTCTTGCATGAAATCGTAGCTGCGGAAAGCGGCGCCGTAGTAAAGACAATCGGCGACGCGGTGATGGCGACATTTCCGACGCCAGACCGGGCAATGGCGGCGGCGTTAAAGATGCGAGAAGCATTGAAGGATTTGAAAGGCGACTTACTGCTGAAGATCGGCATCCATGAGGGGCCGTGTCTGGCCGTTTCGCTGAATGACCGGCAGGACTACTTCGGACGGACGGTGAATATCGCCGCGCGCGTCCAGGGACTCGCGACGTCGCGTTCCATTTTCGCGACCAGAGGGGTCGTTACTGATAGCGAAGCCTCGAAGCTGTTGCAATCAAACGGCATCGCCGCGACCCCGGAGAAGCGCTCGCTCCGCGGCATTGCCAACCGGATCGAGATTTTTGAAATACCCTGAGGAATCTGGCTTAGCACGTTTGGGTTCAATGCAACTGGAAACCCGGACCCACACCCGGAGCAATCGTGTTAAAGATAGCGGGCTAACCGGCCTGTTAAGCGTGGCTGAAAGAATGTCGGTCTGATCACACAGGCTCGCCTTGGTTATGCGTGTGCGGAAGTTCGAGTCGCAGCTTTGGTTACCGCAACCGCTCGAAGAGGTGTTCGCCTTCTTCTCTGACGCGGCGAACCTGGACGGGATTACGCCACCGTGGCTGCATTTTCGGACGATCACTCCACGCCCGGTGGAGATGCATCTCGGCGCGGTGATCGATCATCGTCTGCGGATCCACGGTTTCCCCGTCCGCTGGCGTTCGGAGATCACCGCGTGGGAGCCGCCAGTACGCTTCGTCGACGAGCAAGTCCGCGGCCCGTATCGGCTCTGGATTCATGAGCATACCTTTACAGAATGCGACGGCGGTACGCTGGTATGTGATCGTGTGCAGTACGCGGTCCCTTTCGACTGGCTTGTGCACTCATTACTGGTCCGAGGCGATGTGGAACGAATTTTTCGCTATCGCAGCGATATGTTGCGCCGGCGCTTCGCGGTTCCCGCTTAAAAAAAGAGCGACTGTGAGTCCAGGTGCGTTTGAATCACGCTTTTTTCTTCGACCTTTTCCTCCCCTGCTTTTTCGCCGCGTTCATGTTATCGACCAGATTTGGATACGAACGACCGGCGCGTTTTGCCGATGCTTTCGCTTTTGCTTTGCTCTTCGAGCTTAATTTCGTATGTCGGCTCTTGCGAGACGCCGGTTTCTTCCAAGGGGGCCTTCTTTTCGTTGCCATCATCGTTGATTCGCTTCCCGCATTGTCTCGGGATGTCGCCGACAGAATCGGCTCAATCGTGAATATAGATTGAAAAGACGCTTGCGCGTGATGGTGCGGCGCACGACTGTTCACTTGAACATGGGCGTGGATCTGGGTGCGAAGCTTGCCATTTTGGCAGATGCCGCCAAGTACGACGCCTCCTGTGCGAGCAGTGGAACAACGCGCCGCAATTCCCACGGGGGCGGCATCGGCTCGACAACAGGGACGGGGATTTGTCACAGCTATACGCCGGATGGCCGCTGTGTGTCGTTGCTGAAAATACTGCTGACAAATTTTTGCACCTACGATTGCTTGTACTGCATTAACCGCCGGTCGAGCGACGTGCAGCGAGCACGATTCACGCCGGAAGAGGTCGTTCAGCTCACGCTCGATTTTTACCGGCGCAATTACATTGAGGGTTTATTCCTCAGCTCCGGAATCATTCGCAACCCGGACTACACAATGGAGCAAGTGGTGCGTGTCGCGCGCACATTGCGAATTGATCATCAGTTCCGCGGCTACATCCATCTGAAAACCATTCCGGAGGCTTCGCCGGAGCTGATCGCAGAAGCGGGAAAATGGGCGGACCGGATCAGCATCAATGTCGAGCTGCCGACGCAAAACGATTTGGAAAGGCTCGCGCCGGAGAAAAATCTTACACGGATCGAGACTTCGATGACGACCATCAAGACGCGGATTGAAGAAACAAAAGCGGAACGAAATCCGAAAGGGCCGGTCTTCGCGCCGGCGGGACAAAGCACACAGATGATCGTGGGTGCGACGCCGGCCAACGACGCAACAATTTTACGGCGCGCGTCGTCGCTCTATCAAAGGCAGCGTTTACGGCGCGTCTATTACTCCGCCTTCAGCCCGATACCCGATGCTTCGAGTAAACTGCCACTTACTGCGCCACCGCTTGTGCGGGAGCATCGGCTTTATCAGGCCGACTGGCTGATGCGCTTTTATGGTTTTGATGTGGAGGAACTGACGACGCGTGACGAGCCGAATCTGCCGCTCAATCTCGATCCGAAACTCGCCTGGGCATTACGAAATCGAGACAAATTCCCTCTCGATTTGAACAAAGCGCCGCGCGAAATGCTGTTGCGCGTTCCCGGACTGGGCGTGCGCAATGTCGATCGCATCATTCGTATTCGGCGATGGCATTTGATTCGTCTTGACGATCTCACGCGGCTGCGGGTCCCGCTGAGCAAGGCCATGCCATTCATCGTTGTAGCCGACCACACTCCGCGCCTGCTCGAGCGAGAAACGTTGATCGGCCGATTTGTGAAAACGCAGAAACAAATCGAGTTATTTGAGGTCACAGCATGAACGGGGCGGCGGCAACGAGACAGCAACCGGAGCAGATCACATTTGCGCCGAATTTTGCCGCCTGGCAGAAAATTGCGCGGCGCGCGCTCGCAAACGATCTCGCGCCCGAGAACACCATCTGGGAAGAGCTCGGCAGCGATCAACCTGCCCTCGCGATGTTCGACGAACACGAAACGCAAGAGCGTGAGCCGGACAACCGCTTTCGCGTTCCAAAATCATTCGTCGGATCAGCGATGCGCGTTGCCTGTCATCGCGATCCAAAACGTTGGGCGCTGCTTTACCGCCTGCTTTGGAGGCTTACCCACGGCGAGCCTCGCCTACTCGAGATCGTCGTCGATCCGGACGTGAACGACTTCATCCGGATGGAAAAGGCTGTGCGCCATGACGTGCACAAGATGCGGGCGTTCGTTCGTTTTCGAGCGATTGAGCACGATGGCGCAACGTGGCATGTCGCCTGGTTTGAACCCGAACATCACATCGTGGAACTGAACACTCCCTTCTTCCGCGATCGATTCGCGAACATGCGCTGGTCGATCTTAACGCCGGAACGCTGCGCCCATTGGGACGGCCACGACCTCAATTTCACAGCGGGCGTGGCGAAATCCGAGGCGCCGAGTGAGAATGCGACAGAAGAACTCTGGCGGACTTACTATGGCAATATTTTCAATCCCGCGCGCGTGAAAACGAAGGCGATGCAGAAGGAAATGCCGAAGCGTTACTGGAAGAATTTGCCCGAAGCCGAAATTATTCCGGTGCTACTCCAGGAAGCTCCCGCTCGCGTCGAAAAAATGCTCCGGGAAAGCAACGCGCGAACGATTGACGAAAATGACTACTCGATCGCGCAACCGCCGCTGACTAACGAGTGGGAAAAGCTACGGGAGGCTGCCGGCGCGTGTCAGGCCTGTCCGCTTTGGAAAAACGCGACGCAGACTGTTTTCGGCGAAGGACCGCGTCATTCCGAAATCATGTTGCTCGGCGAACAACCAGGCGACGTCGAAGATCGCGGCGGCCGCGCGTTTATCGGACCGGCCGGACAGTTATTAGATCGGGCCTTGACCGAAGCGGGAATCGATCGCGCGAAAGTTTACGTCACCAACGCGGTAAAACATTTCAAATGGGAACCACGTGGGAAACGCCGGATTCATCAGACACCGAACAGTCGCGACATCGCTGCTTGTCGTCCCTGGTTGGAAGCGGAACTGCGTTTGATCAAACCTCGCGTGCTGGTTTGCCTCGGCTCAACCGCGGCAACGACTATCTTCGGTGCGGGGGCGCGCGTGTTGCGCGATCGCGGTCAAGTACGCGAATCAAAGTTCGCAGCAAAAACGATAATTACTTTCCATCCGTCCGCGCTGTTGCGTGCGCCGGATGAAGCCACGCACGCGAAGCAATATGCGCAATTTGTTTCTGATTTACGCGTCGCGCTGGACTGCATCAAAACTCCCGCGGAAAACTCTCAGCTAGAACACCAGTCGGCCTTCCATTGAGTCGTCGAGTGTTTTACCAATAGCAGCTCCGACAAGCATCTTCGCGCCAGCTATGACGGCCCCGTGCTTCGTGTCCCAGTAATAGCCATCGGTCGGCGTCACTTTGATGACAGTGATGCGCGGATCGTCTTTACCTTCAGTGAACCATGCTTTGACGATTGGTTCCCATAGCTCCTTGATCCGCGCTCTATCGCGCGAGACGCTTGCCGTTCCATTGAGCGTAAGGAAATCCGAATGCGCCGAGCCTTGAAAGTAAAGTCGGACTGAGGGATCCCGGCTCAGCTCCTCGTTTTTATGGCTATCGTTCGCGCTGAGGAACCACAGGTTACCTTGCTCATCCACTTCCTGTACACTCATGGGACGCGTTCCGGTGGAGCCGTTTGATCTCACGCCAGTGCAAAAGAAGCATGTCTCGGCTTTGTCGACGAGCTGCTTCATTTTCTCGATCGCTTTTGCGCCGCTCAGGTCGACTTGATTTTGTTCGGGCTGCTGTTGGTTGATTGAATCCATATGTCGCCAGTAATTCGGATGTGCTTTGAGATGCGGTCGCTACCTTCGTTACCACCTTTGTAATAATGACGCGGCTTCAACATCACAGGCGCGCTTCATTCACCAAAGCTGAGTCGTCGGCTTCCCTAGACCGACTCGGTGCGAGCCGCACTGGCACTAAGGCTCGCGGCCTCCCGCCGTAAAGTTCGCGCCTGCGAACCGCTTGACATTACCCGGCGCGTCAAGCGACAAAGGAGCGCCAGATGAAGTTTCTCACGCGCCGTTTCGCCCACGCTCCGGAGGGAACGGCTGCGCTGTTCTTCATTCAGATCTTCGCGACGCTCGGTTTCGCCGTCCTCTACTCGACCCTGGTCCTCTACGCGACGAAGCATCTGCATCTCAACGTGAAAGCGGCCACCACGTTGATGGGTGTGTTCGGCGCATTCAACTACGGCCTGCACCTTTTCGGCGGCTACCTCGGCGGCCGCTTCCTTTCGAACCGGAACCTGTTTGTCGGGGGCATGGGGCTGCAGGTGTTCGGCTGCGCCTTCATCGCCACCGGCACGCTCCCGCTTTTCTACGTCGGCCTCGCCCTCTTTCTTACCGGCAGCGGCCTAAATGTTACTTGCATCAACATGATGCTCACGCAGCGCTTCACCCCGGAGGACCCGCGCCGCGAGGGCGCCTTCCTTTGGAATTACGCCGGTATGAATGTCGGCTTTTTCATCGGGTTCAGCGTCGCTGGCCACTTCCAGGCCACCGAGAGTTACGCGAGCCTCTTCATCTTCGCGACGGTCGGCAACTTCGTCGCCATCATCCTCGCCGTGCTCACGTGGAAGACTCTCGCTGATCGCAACACCACGCTGCTCGACGCGACGCCGACGCAGTTCCGGTGGCGTCAGTTCGCCGGCATCGGCATTCTCATCGGCGTTGTCCCCGTCGTGTGGTTCATGCTCCAGCGACCCGGCGGCACCGAAACGATTATCAAGGCGCTTTGCGGCGCGGTCGCGGTCACGCTGATTTATCTCACGCTCCGCCACTCGGATCGACGCGAGCGGCGGAACATGACGGCTTACCTGATTCTGACCATCGGTTCGCTGATGTTCTGGTCGCTCTACCAGATGGCGCCGAGCGGCCTGATGTTGTTCGCGGTCAACAACGTCGACCTGATGGTCGGTCCTGTGAAGATTCAGCCGCAGTGGATTCAGAACATCAACACCGTTTGTATCTTCGTCGGCGGGCCGGTGCTCGCGGCGCTCTTCACCCGCATGCGCGCGCGTGGGTCGAGAATCGACATACCGAAGCAGTTTGCGGCATCGCTTCTCTTAATGGCGCTCGCGTTTCTCATTCTCCCGCTCGGCATCAAGCTGGCCGGCGCCGATGGCAAGAGTGCGTTCATCTGGCTATTCGCCAGCTACGTGCTGCAAAGCATCGGTGAGCTGCTAATCATGCCGATCGGATACGCGATGATCGGCAAGCTCGCACCAAAGCAGTATCAAGGCGTGATGATGGGCAGTTGGATGCTAGTGACCGGCCTCGCGTCATTGTTTGCGGGCGACTTTTCGGGAATGATTCCCGACCCGACCGGCACCACGGCGATCGCCACCAACCCCGGATACGCGAAGCTCTTCGCGGAGCTTGGCGCCGGCAGCCTCGCAGTCGGTATTGCGCTCGTCGTGCTGATTCCGTTCCTGCGCAAGCTGATCACCGACAAAGCCGAGACGCCTACTACGGAAATGCCGGCGACTGTCGTTCCCGTAGTTTGAGACTAGGTGGAACGCGACCACAGCTTGCTCGACGTGGCGAGGGCGCGTTGTCTAAACACGTCGCTTCTGTAGGGGCAGCCGTGTCGGCTGCAATCAACAATTCGTAGGCGGCACGTTTGCCATTACATCGCCTGAATGGAGCGAATGGGATGAGCTACATAGAAGGCAAAGTGACGAGGGTAGGAGCGAGTGAGCGCGGGCAGCGAACGAGTTTCAAAATAGTTTGCTGTAACTTTTGTAAAGGGCTATTTCTGAAGGCCGGGTGGCGTTGGATTGATAGGAATACGGGAATGGAGCGAATGGGATGAGCGACATGGCCGGTAAGGCCGCGAGGTAGCGGTCGAGCGCTGCGGGCGCAGTCGAGATACAAAGAAAAAGCTTTAGGACCTGCAATCGAATAAGAATCAGTCAATACACTTTATGCCCAGTCTAATCAGAAAACTGTTCCATAAATCGGAAGCACCGAACGACGGCCTCACCCAGCCCCAGCGTGAGGCGATAGTTGACTTGCTAAACTATTGCATGTACGCCGACAATTTGATCTTCCTCGCGGAGGACAGGTTGATTGCGGATACGGTCGCGAAGTTCAATTGGGACTCGAAAGTACCGTTCGATCAGTTCGATGTGAGATCGATTGATAACGCACGGAACGCGAGCGAAAATCAGGGGTACAAAAATCAATTCCTGGCTTCGATAAGGGACAGGCTTGGTACCGCGGCAGTGAAGGGACAAGCATTGGACCTGTGCCAGGAGCTCTTTGTCGCCGATGGCGCGCGCTCTGACGAAGAAGACGCCGTGTTTCAAAATCTGAGGAAGCTGCTCGAATAGATCCGAATGGTTGTAGCCGCCAATAAGCTTGCCCTGAGCGAAGTCGAACGGGCTATGCCGGGGCGTTCGGCTGTAGCCCCGAAAGCATTCGGGGCTGTCTCAGCGGAGATTCTGGGCAGCAGGCGGAAATCGGACATCAAACAGCGAACATCAAACATCAGATGCGGATCGCTCACCACGTTCAACATCCTGTTCAAGAACAAGGACGACCAGTTCCGAAGCGGCGCCTAGTTCAACTGTAGCCGCCAATAAGCCTGCCCTGAGCCGAGTCGAACGGGCTGTGTCGAGGCGTCCGTAGTTCTGGGGAGCGCACGCGGCTCGCGTGCTGGTTTGAAAGCCTGGCCGTCGCTGCGGTCCGTTGCAGCGGCGGCTCGCCGAAACGAATTTTGATTGGGATTCGAGCAACACCCGCCTTCATTTCTGCTACGGCGCGGCAGGCGCGAATTGCCGCGAAAGAGAAATACTGGCCTGTTTTGGTGTGGTTCGTGGGCTGAAAATCCGAGGAGCGATCGCGATAAATTTGTTCGCCTTAAACGCGTATCGTCCGATGTTGTTTTCACAACATCATCAATTGAACAAGCTATGAAAAACAAACCACAGGGCAGAATCGAAGTTCGCGGGGAGGGGGTTTCCGCGGTATCGGACGAGCTTCTGGAGCAACGTGCAGGCGATCTCGCCCAAGAAGATGGCCGCACCGCCCCGACGGATGCCGATTTTAAGAAAGCGCGCGAAGAATTATCCGGCGTGACCGAGGATTTGGCTCCGGAGGTTCCACCCGGCGATGAGAATCTGACGAGTTGGAACGAGAACGCGGATATTGGAGGCCACGCGGTTGATACGTCTCCCCCCGATCAAGACGTTGATGTTGGGTTGGAGTTAGTCGAAGAAGGCGTTGAAGAAGCCGATATGGATCAGCGTCGCGCGGCCAAGGACGAAGATCGGCCATAGATGGGCAAGCCGACAGGCTGAATGG
>JBBQRI010000099.1:0-8771 GCA_038214915.1 Chthoniobacterales bacterium | reverse complement strand
TCATCGTCATCATCATCATCCTGATCATCTGCATCGTCCGTATCGGCTTCGTCGGCGTTATCTGTGTCCGATCGCGGCGCGGCTGTGGGCAGGTCATTTTGTTGTAATCGGTCGTAACGTTGACGCACGTCAGCCGGCATCTTGTCGAGGTCTTCCTTGGTTTCGACTGGACCACTGAAAAGCAGTTTGCCTTGCGGGTCTTTCACCGTGAGCAGTTTTCTCCCATCTATATTTGCCAATTTGAGCTCGCCCTTCTCGTCCGAGAAAACAATCTGCGCCTTGCCTAGATCGATCTTGCTGGTCTTGGCCGCGCCGTCGTCCTCAAAAAAGATTCGAAGCTCGTCGGCTGCATGACGTGCATCATCACGCGCGCGTCTGGCGGCCTCGTGAGCTTGCATAACCGCTCCGCGGATAATGCCGCGTTGATCGCCCAGTTGCTCTTTGAGTTGTTCCTTGAGATTTTGAATTTGCTCCTGCATTTGCTCGCCCAGATCGCTTGTGTCATCGAAATCCCAATGCCCGTCGTGGTTTCCCCCAGGAAGGGCACTGCGTCGCTGCGGCACTTCTTTCCTGGAAAGTTTAGCGGTGAGCTTTTGCTCCTGTCCCTTGCGCAAGACGGTTAGCGTCACTTCCGTTCCTTCGGGGAAAGTTTGCAGAAGCTTTCGTAATTGGCTCGGCTCGATCAAGATTTGGTCGTTCAGCATTTTGAGAATGTCGTTCTGTTGAACGCCAGCAATAGCAGCGGGGCTGTTCGGCTCTACATAATCGACAACCAACCCGAAGCCTTTCGCCAGGCCAAGCTGTTCACTCACGACAGTTGGCACCTGCGATGTGTCCACACCGAGATAGGTGACCGGAACCTTCGGACGTTTCTCGTGATGATCTGGCATTCCTGGCATTCCGGGCGGATGCGGCGGACGCGGCGGTTGTGGCGGTTGTGCCGGAGCAGGCGGTGTTTGTGCGAATGCTGCGACTGTCAACAACTTGATGATTGTGATGGTGAATACGGATTTCATTTTCATGGTTTGTTGTGTTGAATCATTGACCTGAAACTGGGATGAGCACGATTTCTTCGCTGGGATAGGAGACGCGGAGGGATGCTCCCGTTTTCGGATTACGCCATCGCCAGGTTTGTTGTGTGTTGTAGCGAACGCGTCGCACCGGTCGTTCTGCGCCGTCAGCAAAATGCAATCCTTCATCGCGGGCGTTGTAAACGACATTGCTCCCACCGGCAGAAACGAACCTGCTGGGAGATATGGATCGTTCCGTCCCGAGCGGAACCGGTTGTGTTTCGGGCGCAGGCGAACTTTGCGCGACCGTTTGTTGACGCTCGTGTCGACGTTCCATGGTAACCGCTGCGACCAAAATCAAAACCGCGGCAGCAGCGAGGCCGAAGCCTAACGACCACCAAGAATGGGCGCCCTCCAGACCGCCCCAGCGGCGGCCTAGAGACCGCCGCTCCTTGATGCCTGCCCTACTATCTTCGAGAGCTTCCCCTACCCGCTCGAAAAGCACCGGCGACGGCTGCGCTGGTCGCAGCTTTCTCAGTTCCCTTTCAAGCTCGGAAAAATCGTTCATTGCGGCTGTAAATTCTTCTTCAGATTGATCAAGGCATACCGGTACCGCGATGCTGCCGTGTTCTGCGAAATTCCCAGCGCGCCGGCGATTTCGCTGAATGTAAGATCATTCCAGATCTTCAAGACCAGTACCTCCCGCTGATCGCGCGGCAAAGATTCCACTGCCGATGCGAGCGCCGACTGCGTGTCATCTTCCAATTCAAAGTGGGGCTCAACGACTGGCTCGGTTTCAGCAAGAACGGTCGCCTCACGTCGTGCCCGCCGCGCGTCACGGCGGATAAAATCGAGCGCGAGAGAGCGAACCGCCGCGTAGAGCAACCCGCGATTATCAATGTCGTGGTTGCGACGCCAGAACTTGACGAAAGCTTCCTGAACAATGTCTTCCGCGTCGGCTGCTGATTGCACCCATTGACGGGCGAACAGAAGTAATCCGGGCGCAACTTCAGAAAAGCAGTTCCTCCAATTCTCATGGCTGGCGATAGGCTCCATGACCTTTTCACGGTCTTTACTTTCAAGACGCCGCCAAGTGGAGATTTTGTCTATGGGCGCGAACAAAAAAGAGGGCCAGCTCGCCGAGCCTGCTTTACGTTTTTGGAATTGCGCGCAGAATCAAATTGCCGAGCCAGTCCGGATGGGCGACTCCCGAGCGATACGCTCGAAGCGATTCCACAGAAGAATTCACGCGGAGATTGCTGTAAGAGCCGTCGGCGTTTTGCCAGCGCTCGTGCCAGTAAAGCGCTGCTTTGATCCGCGGATAACGCGTGCGAAACAGATCCAGACCTTGTTTGATCCATGCCGGTTTGCGGATAGCGCTGGGTGGGGCCGTGGTAAGCGGAAATTCGCCGGTCGCCCATTCCGCAATCATGATAGGCTTGTTCGGATCGAGACGGCTTATTTCCTCGTACGGCCAGTCGACCAATGAAGGAATATCAGGATTGGGCTCGTCCTTGTATTGCTGCCCATAAACGCTGAGCCCAAGCCAATCGACGTAATCGGATCCGGGATAATACGCAGGAGCGCCGTTCCAGGTTTCGTACGGATACGGATAATTGTTGGTATGAAACATCCATTTGATGTTTGACGCGCCGCGCGCACGGACGCGGTCCACAACGTATCGGTACGCTCGCCGAAACGTTTCCGGGCCTTTCCAATTGTTGTATTCCGGGACCCATTGCGCACCGCCGTAGTAAGCGCCCGACCAGGGAAACCACGTGCCGTTCATTTCGACACCGAACACGACAATCATTGGGTGGCCAAAATCCCGGGCTGCGTCAGCCCACTTGTCGATGTATGCATCCCACTTTCCCGCAAGAATCTCAGTCAAACCGAACTTGTCGGGGCCGCGATCTTCCTCGTACGGCTTGTCCCAAGGCGACCAGAAAACCAGAGGCAACGAGCCGTGCCGCCAAATGACATTGAGATTGTCGGCAGGAAAATTTTGTTCTCCCCAGTAGCTCGACGAAACGATGATGGCCTGATGTTTTCCCACCATCTCCTCGAAATCCTCGATCGTTTCGAGCGTCACGTCGTCCTCCGCATCGCCAAAATCCATGAACGCGCCCGTGTAAGCGCCGTGATCCGGAATCCCGACCTCGACCGGTCCGTTTGGATCGACTTGCGTCGTGCGTGACGGCTTGCTGCATCCGGCCAGGACGAGTGCAAGACTCAATGCGACAAACGACTTCATTGTGTTATTGCGATCCCGCAGCCGCTGGAGAAGAATCTCTGATCATTTCAACCCGCTCCTCGTTAGCCCAATTAGACCAGAGATGTTGTGCTTCGCTCAATGACAGCCGACTGAGACGAGGCGTCCGTTCCCACACGGATTCTCCTTGACCCGAGAATTCCAAAATATCAGAAGAGAAACGCGACCTCCGGTTGAGGTAACAGATGAGCACAAAAGTTGTCACGTTCTTGATCCTATGTTTTACATCAGCCGCCTTCGCGGAAGACTTCAAAACAGTTAACGGCAAAGAATACAAAGACGCCATTGTCACTCGCGTCGATCCGGATGGCGTCGTCGTCAAAACGAAATCGGGAATCACGAAAGTTTACTTCATCGAACTGCCAAAAGAAGTTCAGGAACGTTTTCATTATGACTCCGAAAAGGCCGCGTCATATTCTGCCGGGCAGGCCGCCAATTACACCGGATATCAAAAGCAGCAGGAAGAAACCCAGCGTCAACAACAGGCCGCCGACGCAAAGAGCAACGCGGCATTAGCCGAACAACAAGCCGCCGCAATTCGCACGCAGGCCTTGCAAACCCGGTTCGGCGAGCTTCAGAAACAGGAAGATGACTTGCTTCGCCAGATCGGTCAGGCGAAACAACCCGGGCCGGAGTACCGGCAGGGCAAGTCTGTGCGTCACCAACCAAATCCGCAAAAGTCTCAAATACCACTTCTCGAGAGCCATTTGAAAGATGTTCGTCGCGAGAAAGGCGAAGTCAGGAAGCAGTTAGACAAAGCGCGGCTTTAGGCCAACACGAGGACGCGATCTCACGCGAGCTGGTAGGGACGGCGCGGCGCACCGTCCCTATCATTGCCGATGCGTCTCCGCATCGTTTGATTGTCAGCGGTCCGCATTTACATACCACGCCGTGAATGACGCGCGGTTCGCGAAATCTTTGCAGCGAAACTGGCTGCGCACTGCCGCGTTGATGTCAGCCGCTCTCCAAGTTGGCTTCGCGACACAAACACACGGCGGCGAAAAGCCCCTCAAAGTCTCTGCAATTGTCTCTGCAGACCACCCCGTAAACCGGTTGGTCCCAACAGAAGCATTGGGCGCCGGCGTCGACGGTCACGAGAAAGGCGAATGCGCACAAATGTTCACGGACAAGAACACCACGGAAATGTTATCCGCTGGGCTCGGACCGCTGACATATCGACTGCGGACGGAGTTGGGCGGCGAAGTATGGCATTGGAACCCACGCGGAACATGGAGCGATCCGATTCACAATTGCGGATACTGGACCTCCGACAACTCGCTCGGCGAACCGATCAACGTTTCGTATGGCTATCGATTGCCACGCCGCGGAAACACGATCGATCAGGCAAACGATGACGGTTACTCTCGTATCGCGGACGGCGATCCGAATTCATTTTGGAAAAGTAATCCGTATCTCGATTCACATTTCACCAGCGAATCGGAGGACGCTCATGAGCAGTGGGTGGTGATCGATCTCGGCTCAGCAAAATTGGTCAACGCGCTCCGAATTCATTGGGGAACCCCGTACGCCACACGATATCGTGTCGAGTACTGGCCAGGCGACGATCCGATGCACCTGCACTCCGACGATGACGACGATTGGCAGCCGTTTGCAAATGGAAAAATCGATAGCGCTCATGGCGGCAGTGAACTGGTTCGACTGACAGAGCGTCCGCGCGCGGTTCAGTTTGTGCGAATCCTAATGAGCAGGAGTTCGCATACGAGCGAGCAACGTTCAGATGACGTTCGCGACACGTTAGGCTTTGCGATTCGCGAGATCGATCTCGGAAAAGTGGGTAAGGATGGAAGTTTTCATGATCACATTCGTCACGCACCCGATCGGCATCGCCAGACAATTATTTACGCCTCGTCCACCGATCCCTGGCATCGCGCCGAAGACATCGACGACAGCACAGAGCAGCCCGGATTGGATTTCATTTTGCGCAGCAAGCTCGCTAATAACTTGCCAGTGCTCGTTCCGGTGGGCGTGATCTACGACACGCCCGAGAATGCTGTCGCTGAGATCCAATACCTGCTGCGTCGGAATTACAGTCTGGAAGGGATCGAGCTGGGCGAAGAACCCGATGGACAATGGGTTTCGCCGGAGGATTACGCAGCACTGTACGGTGGAGTTGCTCGGCGTTTGGCAGAACTCAAGGCGCCACTGAAGGTCGGAGGCCCGAGCCTGCAAAGTTTCGAAGACCAACTGCTCACGTGGGCGGACGCATCCGGGAATCGTTCGTGGATGAATCGATTTCTCGAATACATTCGAGGCGCAAAAGTCCGCTTCGATTTTGTGTCCTTCGAGTTTTACCCGTTCGACAACATCTGTGCTGATGCTGCGCCGCATCTGTTGGAAATCCCGGAGCGCCTCCGCGCGATGATGGCCAGCTTGCGCAGAGACGGAGTGCCCGCAGACATTCCGCGGCTCATGACCGAGTACGGCTATTCTGTTTTTGCCGGACGGCCGGAGGTTGACATCGAAGGCGCGCTCTTCCACGCGGATACAGTTGGTGCGTTTCTCACATTAGGCGGCGCGAAGCCATATCTGTACGGCTATGAACCAAACTATCTCCAGGACGAGCTAAAATGTTCCTGGGGCAATCTCATGATGCTTCAGCTAAGTCCCAAGAGCGGTCAACTGAACCGTCTATCCACCTACTACGCCGCTCAGCTCCTTACAAAAGAATGGATGCAACCGGGAAGTGAGCAGCACGAAATATTTCAGGTTACCATCAACGAAACAAAAAACGGGGCCCACAAAGTGACGGACCCTACCGTAACTGCGTATGCAGTGCGACGACCGGACAAGCAGTGGGCACTACTTGCAATTAACAAGGATCCCAAACGCGCAGCGCAGCTCAATGTCGAATTTAATCTTCCCGGCGCAGAGCAGTCGCTGGGTTTTGTCGACGAAGTCCAAGTAATTCAATTCTCGCGACAGCAATACGCCTGGCGTGACGACGGCCCAAACGGCCACCCACTCCGCAGCCTGCCGCCTGCGCAATTCACACGA
This sequence comes from Chthoniobacterales bacterium, assembly GCA_038214915.1. Classification (GTDB taxonomy): domain Bacteria; phylum Verrucomicrobiota; class Verrucomicrobiia; order Chthoniobacterales; family UBA10450; genus Udaeobacter. Next base: position 2,474 of record JBBQRI010000099.1, on the reverse strand, counting down.
GAAGCATCAGCAAGCTACCAACTACCGCCGTATTCACTCACAGTTTTGCGCGGAAGACTGCCTCGTTAAGCCGCAGCTTATATGATCCGCACATCTCGTTCGGCTGAATTTTTTAATAAAGCCAATGCAGCCTGATATTCCGGGCTCTCGTATGCCGCGATCGCCTTGTCGAAGTTTTCAAACTCGATTATGACTAGTCGCTTGTTCATTCCAGCCTCGTACGTCTTCGCCGGATTTCCTCGCGCCCAAAATCGACCGCCATGGGATTCAATAGCGGTTCCAGCAGTCCTTGCGTACTCCGCTAGTGTCACCTCATCTGGCATCAATCGATAACATGTTATCCAATAGCCCTTAGCCATTGCTCGCACAATGTCGTCTGGCACGCCACTGGTCGAACCCAGCGTTTCATTTTTTAAACATTCCCGCAAACCATCCTTTTCTATGGGACTTCAAAGCTTCCTGGAATTGCTCCTTCACAAAATTGGGATCTCTCGCATGCGCCAGAGCGTCCATGAGACTGATGCGGTCAGCCAGAAGCAACTCGATAAGACTATCGTCGACGGTATGCATGCCGTCCTTAGCGCCGATTTGGATCAGTCCCGGTATCTGCGAAAGCCGCCCGGCCCGGATACACGCCTCGATTCCCGAGTTCACCGTCAATAATTCCGTGGCCAAAACCAGGCCTGACTGCCCGCTTCGCGGCAGGAGATACTGACACACCACTCCCAACAGCGACCACGCAAGTTGGGCACTGACGAACTGCTGACCCTCTTTTGGAACGGCATCAATAATTCGCCCGATGGCGGTTGGCGCGTCGTTGGTGTGCATGGTTCCCATCACAAGGTGCCCCGTTTCCGCCGCCGTAATCGCAGTTTGGATCGTGTCCAGGTCGCGCAACTCTCCCACAAGAATGACGTCCGCATCCTGTCTCAACGCGTTCTTTAGCGCTGCTGCGAAGCTGTGCACGTCGGAACCGACCTCGCGCTGGTTCACCAAGCTTCGCCCTTGCGAATGAACAAATTCGATCGGGTCCTCAATGCTGACGATGTTGACGGAACGCCGATTGGCTATCGTCTGAGCCATGCTCGCCAGCGTAGTACTCTTGCCTTCACCGCTCGCGCCAGTCACCAGCACCAGGCCGGCGCTCGCGTCACACCACTTATCCAGCATGGGAGAGTGTCCCAACGACTTTAGATCGGGGATCTCGGCAGGGATCTGTCGGAAATTCGCCTCAATCGCACCTGACACGTAGCAGGCATTTCCGCGAAAGCGACCGACACCATCAACCTGCAACGCGAAGTCAAGCTGCCATTCGTTTTCCAGCTTCGCACGTTGTCCCTCCTTCAAAGCATCGATAACCAATCGCCTTGTATCTTCCGCAGACAGCACCGCTGCGTCTTCGGTGAGGGGCTTGATGACACCAGCGACGCGTATCATCGGTAACGCCCCTGGTGTCAAATGAAGATCAGAAGCGCCCTGCTGGGCGGCAAGAACCAGAAAATCGATCAAGTCATGTTCCTTCATTACGATTCCAATCGTGCGGAGAACCCGTCTAGCCGATTCCCCTCATGGCGCGACGCAGTTCGGATTCATTGCTGACTGAAGCCAAGGCGGTCTCTTCCGTAATCATCTTGCCCTTGAGAGCGTTGAGCGTCGATTGCAAAAATGAAACGGCGGCAGGATCCGATCCGCGGGCGATATACTGATCGATGTTCTGCAATTCTCGTCTGGCGATCCAGTCGCGCATAGCACCCGCATTTTCGACGTGCTCCACCAGCAAATGCAGGCCTCCGTCAGCAGATTGAACCAGCTTCTGGCACAGGACGCCAGAGAGCTGGTTTGCCAGAAGGTTCACACCATGCTGCGCGGCGTCGGCGGGAAAAAGATTCAAGTAGCGCTCCATCGTGTCCGCAACCTTCTCCGAATGCATGGTCGAAACAACGAGATGCCCGGTTTCCGAAGCCTGGAGCGCCGTCAACGCTGTCTCGTAATCCCGGATCTCACCGACAAAAATGACATCCGGCGCCTGACGAAGCGCACTCCTCAATCCGATCGCAAAAGTGCTGGTGTCACGTCCCACCTGTCGCTGGGTGAAATGACAGCGCTTGCTGGTGAACTGATACTCGACGGGATCCTCGATCGTCACTATATGTCGCACGAGGTTCTCGTTCATCCATTGAAGAAGAGATGCGATGGTGGTGGATTTCCCTGAGCCGGTTGGTCCCGTTATAAGAATCAGGCCGTGCTCGCGAGCGCCCCACCGATTGAGGAGCCACTCGGGCGCTCCGAGCGCTTTCAATGTAGGCACGTTGGTCTTGATGCGGCGCAGGACCGCAGCGAGGCGGCCCATGGTGCGGTGCAAACTCACGCGGTAGCGCGTATGCGTGCGCGAGACGAAGCCGGTGTCGCGATCCATGTCGCCATCGCCCTGAGCGTTCGCGCCGCAGGCCTGCCAGAAGGCGGTTATGTGCGCG
>JBBQRI010000098.1:0-8907 GCA_038214915.1 Chthoniobacterales bacterium | reverse complement strand
CCAATTTCACCCTCAGCGATTCGTTCGATAACGTGGTGGCGCAGCGCAACGCGACTACTTGGATTAATTCGGGCGCCTTCATGGGGAACTTCATCTTGCGATTCGCACCTGGGAACCAAAGATTCCAACCCTACGTCGGCGCCGGCGTCGGCATTTACTATGCGGAAGCCGCGGGAGCCGAACTCGTAGATCCTGTAACCGGTAGAGTCGCAGTCAACACTGGCGGAGGACGAAGTCATGCCGACCTGGCGTGGGATGTTGTTGCCGGATCAGACTACTTCTTTACCCCCAACTTTAGTGCCTTTATTGAGTATAAGTTCCTCAATTATACCAGCACCCAAATCGACACGGATCAGGACCGCGATCTGCGTCAGCATTTGTTAGGGGCCGGTGTCCGATTCTTCTTCCACTAAAAAAGCGAGCAATCTTTCTAACAAATCGGCCTCCTTTCATCGGGAGGCCGTTTTTTTTGCCGCACATCTTTACAACTTAAACATGGCCTGAAGCTCCCATGGACGCGTCGCAGCACGTACAGCAAAATCGCTCAATTACTGCAAAACTAGGCTAGCAATCAGAATGTCTATCCTTCAAACTCGGCACATGAAAATCAGGTTCTGTTTATTCGCAGGCGCAGCAACCGCGCTCATCGGCCCTCTCATCGCGGGCACAGTAGAACTGCAACCGAAAGAAACGGCGCCACCCACGATTACACAGAGCGAGCCGTGGCAATTTACGATCGCAGCGCCCGGTTGGATGGCGGGCATGGACGGGACGATTGGAGTCCGCGGGGTGAACGCAGACATAGACATCGGTTTTGACCAGATCTTGCAACACCTTGACATGATTTTTGCGGCGCGGGCGGAGGCACGAAAAGGGCCGTTCGGAATGTACGGTGAATTAATTTACATAGGTCTTTCCGACGGCGCGCAGATAAACGGGCTAATCAACAACATCCACGCACAAGTAGATATGACCTTGGTTGACGGCGCACTGAGTTGGCGGCTCGTGAACCAGCCGCGTTGGTCGCTCGATTTAGCTGCCGGCACACACTACACGAACGTATACGAACGACTCGAACTACATTCCGACCCGATCGCGATTCAGCAGGCCAGCGAACGATTCGTTAACGACATTGCTGAGGATTTGCGCGATCGGTTGAATCACGACATTTCCAAGGGCGAATTTATTGATGCACTCAAGGACTCAATCCGTTCGGTAATTGCCAGCCGGATCGGCGATAGGTTGGAAGACAACCAACGTCACCCAAATATTCCAATCGGTCCGTTGGGCGGGCGTATTCGGCAAGAAATTGCTCAACGGGTCGAGAATTTTATCGAGAAGGAAAAGGCGGCTTTGGAGGCACGGATAGATGCGCTCAGGCTCAGGGGAGCCGAACGTCGCGCGGCGGTTGCTCGCGCCGTTGATGCGGCTAAGGCGCGAATTGCGAATCAACTCGCGCTTCGCCTGAACAAGAGCCTGAGCCAAACCTTGTCAAAAGACGATTTCTGGTTCGATCCCTATGTCGGGCTGCGTGGCCGCTACAATTTTAACAAGACGTATTACACCGCCGTGCGTGGCGAGATTGGGGGGTTCGGAGTTGGCTGACTTGATGTGGGAGGTCGAGGCCGTGGTTGGCATTAACCTAACTCGTTCCATCTTTACTGAGATCGGTTACCGGGCTCTCGGTGGTAACTTCGAGGAGAACAATTTCCGTTTCGAAACTGTTATGCACGGTCCTCAAATCACGACTGGAATCACCTTCTAGAGCGATTCGTGAAGCGGCTGCGACAACCAGCGCGTTAACTGCATCTGGTGGAGAGCCCTTCATTGACTCGCTTTGAATCTATCGCAGCAGCCGGTGTTACCTAACGAGCAGCGATGAGTTCCACAATCGAAGGGTTAATCGTTTTCGCATGCCTCTTTGGGGCCGGCTTATTGGGGATGTGCATCCGAGCCGCGCTTCCCGAACATCACCTGACCACGGACACGAAGGACGCCGTCAGGATCGGGATGGGATTGGTCGCGACGATGGCGGCCCTGGTCCTCGGACTGCTGGTTGCCTCAACCAAGGGTGCGTACGACACCCAGAAGAGTGAAGTGAGCCAGATGGCGGCCAAGATCGTTTTCCTCGACCGGGTACTGGCCAATTACGGCCCTGAGACTGCGGAAACCCGTGAGCTCCTCCGTGAGTCGGTCGGGAGTGCGATTAATCGCATGTGGCCCGACAAGAAGTCATCTCAAACTGCGCAACTGGATCCGAGCGTATCTTCGGGCGAGGCGTTCTTTAACTCAATCCAGAACCTATCGCCAAAGAACGACGTGCAGCGCTCTCTCAAGTCTCAAGCCGTGCAGATCGCTACCGATCTCGGTCAAATGCGCTGGCTGCTGTTCGAGCAAACGGAAACGTCCATATCCGTTGCCATGCTAATCATACTCATCTCCTGGCTGGCGATCATTTTCATGAGTGCAGTCCTGTTCGCGCCGCCGAATGCCACGGTCATCGTTGCGGTAATGCTGGCGGCACTCTCAGTAGCAGGAGCGATCTTCCTGATCCTGGAACTGGACATGCCCTTCGACGGAGTGATCCAGATCTCTCCCGTCCCAATGCGTAACGCCTTAATTCATCTCGGGCACTAATAAGATGACAATGGACAGTGAAATGAGATTGAATCGGCTAGTAAAACGGGTCCCCAAAATGAAGCAATGGACAGTAGCCAAATGAGTAAGTCCTGATGGAAGAAAGCTATCGGAACAACCGGACGAGCGAGTTATGAGCGGATCACTTAGCAACTACACGTTGCCTACGAAGAAGAACTTAACCAGGTCCTTCGTTGCGGCCTTGGTTCTCATTCCCATCGCGTTGTTAGCTCAGAATCCTGCTCCGATACCTCCTTATTCAGATCAGGCCGCGCTTTCTAAAGTGGAAGAATGGGTCCTTTCTCAAGGCAGTGTAGAATCGATAGCACCAGAGCTGGCGGCCATACTCGGCGTTGGCAGTGACCGTCTTCCAGTGAAAATAAAGTCGTTTCCCACCCCGAACGGTATTAATCGCACATTCGCTGTCAGCACCAATCCTGCCCAAAAAGGCATCGTGCTTTCTGCGCTAAAAACAATAAGCGATAATATCAAAATTTATTCCGTAGGCACTGCCTGGCTTACGGACAGTTCAGGAACCCTTTATCGAACAATACAAGTAGATGCTTCTGGGGCCAGGGTTGTTCCAAACAACTCCCGCGCAGCAGAATTCAACGACATCAAGGCCTTTTTTGTTAAGAAACTTAAGGCTACCCCTCCCACCACGAGTTCGTCACACTCTCCCAGAAAACACGCAACACCTGCGAAAGAAAACTCTCCGTAACTTGAACAAAATCTATTGGGCGTTCATAAGCTCACAATGAATATCAGTTGCCATTTAAGTTCACCGGCACGATTGACAAGCTGACCATCAAGCTGGAACCAGCGAAGATGGCTGCCGAGGAAGAAAAGGCTAGGGCGGAAGCTATCGCTCGAGTGAATGATTAGCCGAACGAGTAATGTCATTAGGTTGTGAAACGCCCGGACCGCTCCGAAAAAGGAGCGGCTCGCCAATTGAGATCGAAGAGGTCTTTTATCGAAAAACAAAAACCAAAACAAAGAAGGAACCCATATGAAACAGTTACTTAGTTACTCGTGGATTATTGTCGTTACAGTGCTGCTAACATTCGCGGCAGGCTGCACCACAACCAACGCGCCATCGGAGAACCTGCTGGCCGCGGCCGGCTTCCAGCAAAGGACGGCCGATACTCCCAAGAAGCAGGAAGTATTGAAGTCCCTGCCGAAAAACCAGCTGACTCTGATTACCTGGAAGGGAAAGAATTATTATGTCCAACCCGATAGCACGAACCCAAACATAGCCTGGGTCGGCTCACCTGCGGAATTTCAAGCCTATCAACAGCTCCGCCTCGCCAAGCAATTGAGCAACGAAAACATGATGGCTGCGCGGATGAACCAGGATGCAATGATGACATGGGGCGGCGCATGGGGTCCGGGATTCTACGGCGGATTCGGCGGAGTCGGTCGCTGGCGATAAGCGATAGCGAAATTGGCGGGACCGCTGCGGAAAGTGCAGGACGTACATCGCAGTCTGTACACAAGGCGGGTGGTGAGTCGCATCCGCCGGTCAAGATGGCGTCCTACGTCACGCGTCCCGCCACCGCCCACTACCCAAAATTACACGCCATGTTGACCGACCATTCGCCAATGCATGTTTCGCTGTTCACGGAACGCGCCGCTGCCGCGAAGTGGCTTGAATAGCAATAGTTTTGATGACAGGTGCGTGTCCCGCTACTTCGTCGACGAAACATGCGGATAACAAACAAAAACACAGAAGTAAGTCATAAAACGAGAATGCCCCAGTAACTATGCGAAAGCAGAAATGTTGAAGCGAAATGTGATCCTTTACTCCCACTCGACGGCTCTTCTTAGCGGGCCGTGGTTCGAGGGACGAAAAAAGATCGTAGCAAAACGGCAAGACTGAAGGCATCCGCAGCGTCGCTTCGCCTCAATCTAAATTCTCACAATAGTGCATGGCTATAACGAACGAGAGAAGATGACGATAAAAACGGAAATTGGTCTGGTGGCTGAGTGACGAAGTGGCCTAAACTGCCGCGGTGAACACCACTCTTACAGCCTTGATCGTGTTCGGTTGCCTCGTGGGAGCCGTGTTAGTCGGGAGAATTCTTCGTGGTCTTCTTCCCCAGGCCCACTTGAGCACGGAAAGCAAGGATGCGATGAAACTGGCGATAGGGTTGGTCGCGACAATGTCGGCATTGGTGCTGGGATTGCTGGTAAGCTCGGCGAAAGGCGCCTACGACACCGAACGAAGCGAGGTGATTCTGATGGCATCCAAGATCACGTTCCTTGGCCGAGTGCTAGATGCTTATGGGCCCGACGCTGCTATCGTGCGGGCGCTGCTTCGAAATACCGTCGCCGAGGGAATTCAACAAATGTGGCCCGGTCAAATGCGCCGCCCGACAGATCGCAATCCCGACGTTCAAGCAGGTAATCTTGCGTACGCCGCGCTGCAGCAGCTTTCACCACAGAACGACATGCAGAGCGTCCTCAAATCCCAGGCAACAACGCTGGCCGGGGATGTGGCTCAGACTCGATCATTGCTAGCAGCCCAGTCGGTCCCGTCTGTCTCGCAGCCGATGCTGATCATCCTTGTTTCATGGCTAGTAGTAATTTTTGTCGGTTTTAGCGTGCTTGCGCCGCCTAACGCTACAACGGTCTTTGCTTTGATGATCTCGGCCCTTGCCGTCTCCGGAGCTATTTTCCTGATTCTCGAGCTAGATCAGCCCTTTGGCGGGCTGATCGGGATTTCCAGCGAGCCGATGCTCAAGGCGTTGCATCAGTTCGCACAGTGACGTCAATTGTAGTGCAGACGAAGAATAAAAATTCCGCAAGTAAGAGGCAGAGTTCGCCAGAGTTTTTCTGAGTTGCACATGGCCCTAAAGTCTTATTGACGTGGAAGTCGCCGGGGGGCAAGATCGGCTCAGATAAACCAAAGGAGTCCAAACACATGAAAAGGTATAATTTACTCACGCATATCCTCGGCCTTGCCTGTGCGTGCCTGATCTTGCTTGGCTGCGAAACGACTCAGCCTGGCGCTGGGACCGCGCCGCCGCCTGCGAATTCAGGTCATTTGATCGTTACTCGGGTCGCAAATTTTGGGACCGATCTCAGCCTTGTCTTGTCAGTCGATGGCAAGGACGTGGGAAGCTTTACCGAGGGGCGAAACTACGAGGGCTACTTGCCGGCAGGCCAGCACGTTCTTATCGCCCGAGTTGATCCCAATCGCACTGGTAGCAGACCCGGGAAAAAAACAGTGACTGTACGAGCTGGACAGACTTATTCCTATACTGCAGCCTGGTCGGGAGGGAATTTGGTTTTGGTAAGAAACCCGTAAAGAATGCCGGCACGTCTTTTTTGCTTTAATCGCCATCTTGGACGGGCGCGGCGCGTAATCGCCGCCGTCGCTGTCATTGGCCTTGTAAGTTTGCTGTCATCGGCAGCGCTGGGCGCCAATCCAGCAGAAGAGATGGCTAAACTGGGGAACTCCGGCGGCATAGATCCGAAGGGCAATTCCTGGGTGTCGATTCAGCAAAGTCTTCAACAGTTCGGGCATCCGGAATTCATTCTGCGACTCTTCCTCAGTCTTGGCCTGGCAGTGGGCTGTGCGTGGGTGATTGCGTGGCATCCGCGCCGCGCGTCACTCAAGGATCCACTTGCCGACCTGGAGGAGCGCAAGGCGCTCATACTCCTTGGCGTGGTCGGCGCGGTTATCGCTGAATTGAGCGGGACGAACCAAACGCTCGCGTTTGTCATCTTCGGCATCGGCGCGCTGCTGCGATTTCGGACTCTGCTCGGCAATCCTAAACTCACTGGGAAAGCCATCATGATCGTTGTAGTCGGACTCGCGTGCGGCATGGGATCATGGGCGATGGCGGTTTTTGTTACTGCCTTCAGCTGGCTCCTTTTGTACTGGCTCGATTCGCACTCAAGCTGTCGGGTCCGGATCCGGCTCGATGACGAAGAGGATCCGAAGCCGGTGTTTGGTATGGTGCAATCGTTGCTCGTTTCCCACAAGTGTCGGCTTCAAAGTTCCTCGCTCTACGAGGATAAGGGGCAGATGGTGTTTTTGCTCTACATCCCGACGGGAGTAGACCCCAGGCAGCTGGAAGAAGAAGTGCGATCAAAGCTGCAGAAGACCCGCGTCTCGAAGATCACTGTTGATGTGGTGTAAGCGAGCCTGAATCATACGTTCCCGCGAAACGCCGGCTTGATTATGCACAAGCACCTGTTCACCGCGGTCATTTTTGCTACCACGCTGATCGTCGCAGCGGAGGCCCAGGACGGGCCGAAAAACGCCACTGTACTGATTATTCGCCATGCGGAAGACGCGGGCAACGGCCACGGTCTGTCGTCCCGCGGCCAGGAGCGGGCTGAGGCATACAAAAATTATTTCCAAAACTTCACCGTCGATTCCAAGCCGCGGCAGCCGGAAACCGTTCTTGTCGCCGCAGACTCAAAGCAGAGTCATCGGCCGCGTTTAACGGTGGAACCGTTCGCAAAGGCGGCAAAAGTGACAATCGACAGCAGCTTTGGCAACAAGCAACCCACTGATCTGGCCGCTGAATTGCGTGCAAACCACCAGGGAAAAGTAATTCTCATCTGCTGGCATCACGGGCAAATTCCGGCTTTGCTTCGCGCGCTGGGAGCCGCGCCCGAAACGTTACTGCCAAACGGTAAGTGGCCGAAAACGGTCTACGATTGGGTCATCATGGCTAGCTTCGACGAAAACGGTCGTTTAATTCCCGAGAGCACGAAACGCGTCAGCGAACACCTCTTGTCAGGCGACTCTCAATAGGCCTCAGATACAAACTACGTTTGTATCCGAGCTAACTTAGGCTCCAAACGAGGCTTTTCTTCGTTCCGAAGCTCCGGTATCGATAAGAGAGGGAAAACGACCATGTCAACCCAGTTAATGAATGACTGAAAGTCAGGTCATAACTGCAGTGTGGACAGGAGTCTTTCTCCTGATCCACCTCGGCGTGATTGCGAGGGTCATTTTGCGGCCGCACCGGGAGCCGGCTTCTCGGGTTGCATGGATCGTTGTCATGATTGTTCTGCCCGTGATCGGCATCCTAACTTATATCCTTCTCGGTGAAACCAGTATCGGCCGCCGGCGTCGGAGTCGTCTGCACGCAGTCCTGGCTGCTATGCCTGATCTTACCAAGGCCCCGGGAATGGATTCGCCAAATCTGCAACCGAAAATTCCGGAGACTTACGCCCACCTCTTCCGGCTCGGATACTCGGTCAATGGCTTCGAGCCCGTGGGTGGCAACTGCGCGACCTTGCTGCCAGATTCCAACGCGACCATCGAGTCCATGGTCGCAGATATTGATGCTTCTCAAGATCATGTCCATCTGATCTGTTACATCTGGCTGCCGGATAACAACGGACTCAAAGTGGTTGAGGCGCTAAAACGGGCGGCTACACGCCATGTCGCCTGCCGGGTGATGGCCGACGGATTGGGCTCGCGCATCATGATCGAATCCGCACATTGGAAAGCCATGCAGGCGGCGGGCGTTCAGGTGGCTACCGCCTTGCCCATCGGCAATCCCCTTTTGCGTCCGTTGCGAGGACGCATCGATTTGCGCAATCACCGCAAGATTCTTGTGATTGATAATCGGATCACCTATTGCGGCAGTCAGAACTGCGCAGACCCCGAGTTCCGGATCAAGGCAAGGTTTGCCCCATGGGTAGATGCGATGATGCGTTTTGAGGGGCCGATTGCGCGGCAGAATCAGTACCTTTTCGCGAGCGACTGGATGGCGCAAATGGGTGGCGATCTCACGCCCTTGTTGCGTCAACCCTTGCCGCCCGGCGAGCCTGGGCTGACAGCACAGGTAATTGGCACTGGGCCGACGGTATATAACTCGGCGATGCCAGAAGTCTTCGAAACTCTGTTGTACACTGCCCGACGCGAGCTGGTCATCACCACTCCCTATTATGTGCCCGACGAAGGCATGCAGACAGCCCTTTGTACCAGTGCCCGGCGCGGCGTGACGACCACTATCATTTTCCCCGCGCGAAACGACTCATGGATCGTTGGCGCGGCCAGTCGCAGTTACTACAGTGACTTGCTCGCCGCCGGGGTTCGCATTTACGAGTACGAAGGCGGTCTCCTCCATACCAAGTCACTCACATTGGACGGGGAAGTCACGCTGATCGGCTCGGCCAACATGGACCGGCGTAGTTTCGATTTGAATTACGAGAACAACATTCTGTTCTACGATCCGACTTTAACTGCCGAAATGCGCCGCCGTCAGGACGCCTATCTTGCCTGCTCCCATCCCGTCACCG
>JBBQRI010000097.1:0-8976 GCA_038214915.1 Chthoniobacterales bacterium | reverse complement strand
GTGCAGCGCAGCTTCGTGCCGGTGATGGCGTTCGTTTTTTCGAAGTTTCGCTACAAGATGCCCATCGGCTGTTAATGGAACGCCAGCGTGATTTGGAGCGTTTCCGCATCGGCTTGAGTCTCCAAAGAGCATGAAATTGTCTGTCGATCTCAACGCAGATCTCGGCGAAGGCTCAGGCCACGATGCCGAACTGTTCGAGTTGATCAGCTCGGCGAATATCGCGACCGGTTTTCACGCCGGCGATTCCGATACGATGCACGCCGCCATTTCAGCGGCGAAGAAGCAGCGAGTAGCTGTGGGAGCGCATCCGAGTTTTTTCGATCGCGAGAATTTCGGACGCAAGGAGCTGACGATGCCCGCCGGAGAAGTGTTCGATGCGGTGGCATATCAACTTGGAATTTTTCAAGCGATCGCCTCCGCACTGGATGTGCAACCGAATCACGTCAAATCGCACGGCGCCCTGTACAACATGGCCGTACGCGATGCGAATCTCGCCGACGCAATCGCGCGCGCCGTCGAATCGATCGATCCGAAATTGATCCTGTTCGCGCCGGACAAGAGCGAGCTTGCCCGTGCAGGCGAGGCTCATGGTTTGCAAATCGCGCGCGAGATTTTCGCCGATCGTAATTACTTAAATGACGGCTGGCTCGTTCCGCGCACGCGGCCTGACGCACTGCTTCACGACCCGAAGGAAGCAGCCGAGCGTGTATTGCGGATGTTGCGCGAAGGCAAGGTGCGTTCAATCGAAGGGCGGGATGTCGAGGCGCGCGGCGAAACGATCTGTGTCCACGGCGATACACCTGAAGCCGTCGAATTTGCGCGCGAACTGCGCACACGACTTGAACGCGAAGGCGTGAAAATCAGCGCGCCGCAGAGTTCGCGATGAGAGGATCGACTTACGTCGCTGCGACGAGCGCGGCCGCAGCTGCCCGACATGCCAGTCCGGTTCAGCCCCGGCGCGCGAAGTATTTTTGTATGCCTGCAAAATCTAAGAAACAACAAATGGCCGCCGGCGCTGCGCTTGCGGCGAAGCGAGGCAAGCGTTCCAAGTCGTCGCTTAACGGTGCGCCAAATGGCGAGTTCGATGAATAAAAGCGAGCTACGAAGGATGGCAAAAACAAAGCGCAAGGGGAAGCCCACAGGCAAACGCAAGAAAAGGTAGAACTCGTATTTTGGCGACTAGACAGCCGCACGAGCCGAACAGTCACACTCAAGCCGAGGAATCTGCCGACGGAAAAAACATGGGAGGAGATGAAGGTTTTCACTCTCCCGCGCTGTCGCCCTGCATTGCCGCCATCGCCTCTCTCAAAGGTGCAAGGCTCACTCTGTTTGTTCCGGTAAAGGGATGATCAAGCACATAGACCAAGAATAAAATTGACGTAACCGTTGCGGTCAGTGTCGTGGTAATGAGGTATTGGGCTCGTATGTTTTTCATTCCAAAGAAAAACGTGTAGGAGACTGCAAACACGCCGCCAACAAGCAACACCAACCAGATGACCGGTGGCACGGTATTGTTACCTGCAAATATTCTCATTCGGCGATACTGAGCCAGGTTATTTAAACATCGTAACGATTCACCGTACAGCTCCCGGTTGGGAATCGAGCTCGCGTCCACTTGAGCGAATAATACTCTGAGACTGTTGTGAGCTCCGCCGGAATAAAGCTGAAGGTCTTCCTCTGCCATCTTCGGGACTTCATCGTTGTAAACCGCGGCAAGGTAATCTCTCACACCCTGCTGAATGGTTTTCTTGGGAGACTCTGGAAAGGTTGCGGCAGTATGAAAAATATCCAGAGCCTCACTGGCCTCCATTTGCAGATTTTTGGTTGCCTCGTCATATCCGCTCCAGGTAACAAACACCACAAACGCTACCAGCACCCCATAGAACAATCCGAAGGCGTTGAAAATGATCGCAGCGACTTCGTGGTTCTCCTTTAGTACTTCGGCCGAATACTTTCTTCGCACTAAATAAAGCCCGGCCAGACTCAAGAGCGTGGTAATTGCCGAGACGATAAAAAATGAAACCGGCGGCGGTAAATAAAGGAGGTTCTGCATAAGCTTCAGATTTCTGAAAAGGGCGGGCGGATTTCCAACATTACCCCTTTGCCACGCGCTTCAATCGGTAGCCGTCGGCGTGGGCGCCGTAGCCACTCGCAAATTCAACTAATCCGACGCCGTTTTCCCAGACGATTTTTTTGAAATGCCCGGAGGGATGGGTCGCCTCGTAGATGCAGAGGTCGCTTTTTAATTTGATTGTTGTCTTCCACTCCCTCTCCTGGTGTTCGAAGCTGCCGCTGGTGATGCCGTAAAGGTCGTTCGGTTCGAATTCCGGCGGCTTGTCGAGCGTCGAAATTTTCTTAGCCGCGGCGTCGTTATCTTCTTCGTTTAACAGAGCGATCCGATCATCAGTCACGATAAAGTAGTCCGGCCGAATTCCGCGTTGTTTTTCAGCGCGCGATTTCAAATCGGTGAATTCAATTTTGAAGATCGCGCCCCACGGCATTTTTGCCATACGCGTTGTCACTACTCTGGCAGTGAGAGGGATATCTTGTTCTCCAATGTCGTCACTCCACTCGGTTCCGCGAAATGTGGCAGAGACCGGCGTGTCGTCCGGTGTGTTCAGAAACGGATTTGCAGCGTAAGTCGAAACTGAAAACAAGATCACCATCATTATCACGGTCAGTCGCCCGCAATTCATAGGATGAATGTTACCAAAGCGGCGATTGACAGTGCACGCTCGAATTTCCTAATCTGGCAGTCTGAGAACGCTCCGGCTATGGGGCCTTGTGGGTTTGCTACTTGTTTCGACGCAGCCGATTTACGCCGAAGATTCTCCAGGGTTCGAAAAAATGGCTGGCGTTTCTCGCGACGGAAAATTTGCCCTGCGGATCTCGTACGTAGGCGAACTATTAGCGCAATCCATCCTTCGACGATTATCGGCCCGGGAAAATCTTGTCGCCATCACCATCCGCAGGGGAGCGGATTAGAAAAGAAAATATGAAAAGGATCATACCTGCTAGCACAACTTGGATTTTGGCGATTGCTGCATTCTTTGTGTTTTCGAATGCGCATCATGGTTTCGCCAAGCCACAAAAAAAATCGGCTGGATCCGGTCCGGAAAACGCGGATCCGCTCGTGAATGCCGCGATGAAAAACATGGAGTCTGGTGTGTGGTCGGTGAACGGCACCGTCGCGGCGAAGAAAGCGATCAAACTGCACGGCCTTCTTGCCGGCGAAGATTTTGATTTGGCGATGGAACCGGGCGTGAACCCAAACACGCCCATGCGCGAAATCGTGATTAAAAACAAAGCCTGGATTTGCTCCGATGGCGAAACGTGGCACGCCACCAGGCCGGATGATCGACTGATCTACAATTGGGCGCACGTGCCAATCATGGCCGATCGAAGCATGCCCCCATTTGAAAAAGTCGGGTTTGAGCAACGCAACGGACAGACTTTGTTGCACGTTCGGCTGAAAGTTCCTGAGAAGAACGTCAAACCGAAAGAGCTGCCCCAATATTGGCTCGTCCTCGATTCTCAGGGGCAAGCCCAATATATCGCTCACACCGAGATGCCGATGTTCTCGCAAGCGCGCAAAGAGGTCATGTACTGCTCTTTCGATTATGCGCCGGCCAAGGAAAAAATCGCGACGCCGCCACTCGGGCCACCAGTCGATGACAAGGCGTATGGCTTTAACGACATCGAGCAACACAAGGTTGATTGGAAAGGTAGAGTCGTTAGGCTCGAGGTAACTCCGAAAATCTTGGAGTCCAAACAAATTGGCGAAGACACCTACCGCGCCTTTCTCAAGGATACTGCGACACCCAATCATTACGGCGTGGTCGAATTTCCGCACGACGCGCTGGTCAAGCTGGGATTTCTCAAAAAAATCGTGGATGGCGCACACGCCACGGAGGAACTGGAAAAGATGGGCGCCTTGGGTCGCACCGGCGGCAAACCAGTTTCGTTTTACGTGCAGGTGATTCCAATTGGTGAGAAGCCCGCGGCAAGAGCGGTGGCCGTCGGCGCGAGACTCATCCGCGATCCCGACGGTAGCGTTGGTTATACCTGGGAATCAGATGAGAAACAGGCGGCGGAATCACCACCTGCTCCTGCGGCGCGGGACGCATCCGACGGCGATCTTGTTAATCGCGGGATCGAAAAAGCGAAGAACGGAGACGTGGATGGTGCCATAGCTGATTTCAATCGCGCAGCCGAGCTTAATCCAAAGGATGACGCGCCATATTATAACCGTGCTCAAGCCAGACGGCTTAAGAACGACACGGCTGGCGCTATTGCCGACTACACCAAAGCAATCGAACTCGGGTCCACAAATCCGGCCGCTTACAACAATCGCGGCAACGCCAGGGCGGAGAATAAAGATCGTGATGGCGCAATTGCTGATTATACGCGCGCCATCGAACTCAAACCCGATTACGCACGCGCCTACTACAACCGTGCGGTCCTGAAGAAGGAGAAAGGGGATGCTGCTGGGGCTGCCGCAGATTTCAAACGCGCCCAAAAGCTGGACCCGGAGTTAGTAAGCGAAGGGTCGGCACCGGATTCCAGCAGCAATCGCGGCACCGCAAATGGCGAAGCGACTGGAACAACAGTCAGTCTCCTGGACGGCAAGCTGAAGCTCGACATTCCGTCGGATTTTTCCCGCGACGCTAACGATCCCAAAAATCCAAAAACTCTGGCTAAATTCTCCGGCCCGGAAGGAGCGTGGGGGGAGGTGTTGCGCGGCACACATGGTCTGACGCCAGATAAGCTCGAGGGTTATCTGAAAATGCGCGTGGCCGAATACGGCAAAGGTTTCAACTGGCTTCCGAAAGATTCTCACCTGCAATGGCTCAAGAAAAACATCGTCACCATTGATGGCCGGAAATGGGCCGACTGGCGTTACGTGCCAATGCTGAAAGGGACAAAGGATTACTCGCATAGTCCCGTCTATACGCGTTTCCTGACCACCTCCTATAAAGGCCAGCTGCTAGAGATCACCTGTACCTCGAACCTCAACACTAATCCCGAGTTAAAGAAAGAGATCGACCACATCATGGACTCGGTGCACCTCGAAGAATGAAGCAGCAGATGCCATGGACTTACAGCTGGTGAGTCTGAGATCGATGGGTGCCCTGCTTGCTACGACCGTAGCACTGTTAATTTGCTTTGCTGCAAATCTGCGCGCGGAAGAAGCCACTGACAGTGATGCCGCGGTCGAAGGTACACAAAAGCCCGGCGAATTGGATCCGAAAACCGGAGACCACTATTTAGAGCTAGCCTGGAATCAGCTCTTGAATCGCAAACCCCGCGAGGCGATTGCGGCGTCTCTCAAAGCTCTAAAGCTCTCGCCGGCTAACGCAACCTTGATTAAGACCAATCTGGCGCACGCTTACCTCTTCGAGAACCAATTCGAGAAAGCGAAAGCCATCTATCTGGAAAATAAAGACGCCAAGCTTCGCAATGACCAGCGGACCTTCAGCGAAGTAGTGCTGGATGACTTCATTGAACTCGAGAAAGCAGGCATTACTCATCCGGATATGCAGAAAATCAAAGCGCTGCTGCAGATCAAATATCCGTCACCGGACGGGCGATTCTCTCTACGGACTGAGAATGGAGAGGTTCAGTTGATTGAGAACGACTCTGGTCAGGTCATGATCGATCTAGGTGATCCCTGGCGCAGGCAAATTCTGGTGTGGTCGCCAGATTCAAAGCGGGTGACCTACGCCAACCGCGGTGACAAGTGGGGCGAAGTAAAAGTTTATTTCTGGAATGGCACAACTTTCGATGAAGCGTCCTTGCCTGGGGACCTACCGTCTCCCGATATTCAGCTCCCCAAAGACTGCGGTGCCGTCAAAAATTATGGAGGCGCCGCGACGCCGCTGAGGTGGTTAAGGTCGGGAGACTTGGAGCTGTCGAGCGACTTGATGATGCTTTGTCGTGAAAGCGGCGCCACTTGCACCGTAGAGGTGCGGTTCAGACTTTCCTTTGACGCGCAGCACCACGCGGCTGTGAAGAAGATCGGGAAAACGAAGACCGAAGTAGACGAGTAAATGAAAAAACGTATTGTCGAACTGCGGTTGCCGGCACGGGTAGCCCGACCCATTAACTGGCGCTTCCGACCAGGCAATTGGCAGCTCCTGGTGAGATCTGTATGGCTCGCAGCAGTGGCTATAGGCTTAATGAGCTTTCAGGCGAGTGGTGCAGACTGGCCCGAGCATCTTACTCTTCATGAAGAATCGCGTTCGCCCGACGGGCATTACGGGATCGTTGTTACAACCTCGTCACATGTTGACGATGGCGCGACGGTGTTATTACCTGAGGAGGGCGAGGAATTGGTCGATTACTTTGCCGATCTACAAACGCACCGGTTGCTTGGAAAAATCAAAGGCTTCGAATATGTCGAGCACGAAAATCATGCCCATTTGGATGCGCAGTGGACGCCTGATTCGAAGCAATGTGTGGCGACCTCTTGGGAACGCTACGGCTTTGCGTCTGCCGTAGTATTGCAACCGAAAGGCGACAGTTTCACCCAAACGGACATCGGCCAGCACATTCGCAAAGCGATCGATGCGATAATCAAAAAGCAATCGCGCGATGTGGATGCGGATGTATATCCACAATTTTATATCGAGCCGGGGCCAAAAATTCGCGTTTACGCCGAGGCCAGTAATAATCCCAAACAACTTGAAGGCACCAAGACCTGTTATGCCCTGTTTCAGGGCACCTTCGATCCAATATCAAAAAAATGGACTGCGTCCTTGCCGCGTACGATTACCGCGAAGGAGAATGAGCTTCTGCAAAGCGCGTCCGAGGCTTCTTGCTGTTTCGAGACTTACGCTGTCTCGCCAGATCCTTTCAAAGAGTACCCCGATGCCGAGGAACCATTTGCTTACGAAGAGAAATCGTTTTTTCGATCCGATGAATCGAAATTCAAGTATTTGGACGAGCGGATGAACGACGTTTACAAGGCCGTTCATTTCCTCCTTTCACCACCACAGTTTCAAAAGGTTAAGCAGGAGCAAATCGCGTGGTTAAAGCAGCGCGATGCCACGAAGACCCTGGCCGAGAAATCCGAGCTTACCCAGCAAAGGATCAAGGTATTGCAGGAACTTGCCTGGCCCGGCAAGGAACTTAAGGAAGAACAATGAGATTCCTTCTTACTTCCGTGACAATCGTCGCGTGCACGATTAGCTGTTGTATTTCAAATGCGCAGGAAATCAAATCGAAAGGAAAACACCGTGATTAAAGGAACAGTGAGAACGTCGGAAATGAATTCATTCGCGTCTATTCGCGCCTGCCGGCTGTGGCGGGTGGTCAGCGCGCAGACTTGGTTAGCCACAATCTTAATTCTGTCATCATTTCCAAGTGCCTTTGCGGGGTCCGACTTTTCGGCATTCTGGCAGAAATTTAAGTCTGCGGTTATCGCCGGCGATAAAGCGACGATCGCGGAGATGACGAAATTCCCACTGTCGATGCCCTATGAGGTAAAAGCCGTAAACAACAAGGAGGAGTTCCTGCGCCGTTATAACGAAATCTTCAAAGGCGAGGCCAATGCCGCCCAATGCTTTAAAAGCGCTGAACCGCACAAAGAAACCGACCGGGAGTATGGGATCTACTGCCCTTTCAAGGATACTCCAAAGGACTGGGAAAACGCCCCGATTCGCTTCATTTTTGAATCGAGCAAAAGCGGCTGGAAATTTACCGGCCTCGACAATGTTAATGAATGATCGCGGGCCAATGCCAGGCAATGAGAATTTCTTGACGTTTTTTACAATCGGCACCTCCCATTAGCAGCAGTTTTGATGGTTCCCATCCCATGAGACAAATTCGATCGCGAATGAGTGCAGCGGTCGCGCTCGCGCTCAGTCTTGCATTCGTCGCGCATGCTGGCGCGACGGCTACGTACGACTTCAAACCGGGAGAATTCCTGGTGATCGATGGCGGAACCTCACCGGAGAAGAAGTTCTCTATTGTTGCTCGAGAGAATAAGGCTGGAGAGTTTGGAGTGTATCTGCGGGATGCCCATACAAAAAAGCTGATCGGACAACTGGAAGAAGTGGCCACCGGTCTGGATTCCGCACCCGACGCATACCACGCACACTGGGCGCCGGATTCCAAACATGTTGGAATTACGTCGCGGGTTGACCGGCACTGGGCGGACAACGCCATTTATCGCAGTGAAAATCGACGCGCATATCCGGTGAAGACGCCGGAATTGCTTTGTCATGCAGTGCCTGAGTTTTGCCAGCTAACGAAAGAACTCGGTGGCGCGCTTACTGAGGATCAGATCCATGCCGAGGATACCGTAGGCAAGCCGTGGAAGGCGCGTCAGAATTCGAGTTATTTCCGGGATCGTAAAGTGGATTTCGCCGACGCGGTTTGTGGTCAGCGAGGAATCCCAGTGGCAGGTCAGGGAACGCGATCCGTCCGCGACACTCGGTCAGTATGGAGAAGCGGAAAAAGAGGGCGAGAGCGACGAATCGACTTCTCTCTATCATGTTTGGTTTAACGCTGAAGGTGAATGCGAGCTTCTGCCTAACGACAAAAGTCGCGTCTTAAACACGCAACCTGTAAAGGAACAAAAGACTAAGAAGTAATCATCATTACTGACATGAAAACCAGAATGTACATCTGTGGGCTTCTAGCGCTCGCCATTTCCCCGATCTGCACGGTGCTCGGTGAAGAAACGTCACCCGGCGGAATTGTTCATGGCCCGAAAGCCGGTTTTAACATCACTGCGCCCGAAGGTTGGGTCGTCGACAATGAGTCGGGCAAAGGACAGGACATGCCGTGCGTTCTTTACCCGAAAAGTTCGTCGTGGTCGGACGCGAAGACGGTGATGTACGCGAAGGTAGCGAGCCCGGAATGGGAAGGCGTGAACGCATTCGTGGCAATGGCGATCAAGGAAATGAAGGCAAAGCATGGCAACCCGAAGGAGAAGATTGCTTCCGGTAAAACCAAGGACGGCCACGATTA
>JBBQRI010000096.1:0-9088 GCA_038214915.1 Chthoniobacterales bacterium | reverse complement strand
CCAAAGGGCAAAGATGGCCGCAAGGACGAGATCATTGCGAATTGGGTAAACGACCCCAACATGAACGCCGAAAAAGGCAAAGGCCCAGACTCGCATCCGGTCCTCGGCCGGTTTCATGGATTTTCTGCAACCGGAATTACGGTTGCAGAGTTCACCAAGATCATTCAGTCACTTCACCCGATCGGAGGCGACAAGGCTCACACGTCCACTTTGACCGCTAACGCGCCGGCAGCGGGAAAGTCTGCGCTGAAGATTCACCCGAAAGTTTTCAACATGATCGATTGCTGGATCTCGGATTCGGATAGCCCTGTCGCTACGGAAATCAATCTGAGTGCGGTAGAGAAGAATGGAAACCAGTTCAACGAAGATGGGCTGAAGGAAGACGGCGACTGGCTCAGTTATTCGTCGCCGGATACCGGCGGATTCATGCGCTACCGTGTGCTCGAAGCGAAAGGCAACCATTACAAAGTCGAGTATCAAGAAAACGGCGGCGGCACGCTTACGACAGCGTCCACAATCGAGTTCGAGATTGACAAGCGGCACATTCGCCGCAACGGCAGCCCAATGACGATTCGCGTGCTTCGGGTGTCGTCTTACACTCAGAAATAGAACCTCGTCAGCCCCACAACTCGCGCGCCGGCATTCCGATTCTTCCGCTTCGATACTGAAGTCCGTTATCGCGATCGCGGGCGAGGAGTAGCGGACCATCGAGATCAACCCAATCGGCGTTGCTAGCGAGCAGGCGAGCGGGAGCGATCGAGAGTGAGGTGCAGACCATGCAACCGATCAGTATTTTGAACTTATTTTCGCGAGCGCGCTGATACAGTTGGAGCGCTTCTGTTAAGCCGCCGGTTTTATCGAGCTTAATGTTGATTGCTTCGTAGCGATTCTTGAGACGCGGAAGATCGGTAGTCGTGTGGCAACTTTCGTCGGCGCAGACGGGAATCGGATGATCGAGCGTTTCGAGCACGGCGTCAGCGTTCGCAGGAAATGGTTGTTCGACCAGCTCTACTCCAAGTTCCTTCAACGCGGAGACCGTGTTTCGATAATGACGAGGTGACCACGATTCGTTGGCGTCGATGAGCAGACGTGCATTTGGCGCCGCTGCGCGCACAGCTTCGACACGCGCAAGATCGATATCGTCGCCACAAAGTTTCAACTTGAGAATTGGTAAGTCGATGGCAGCTGCGGTGGCGTCGGCCATCCTCGCCGGCGTATCAAGACTGATTGTGAATGACGTCTCGACTTGATCGTCAATCGGAATGTTCGCCAGTTCCCAGGCGCGTTTGCCGAAGCGTTTCGCTTCCAAGTCCCACAGCGCACAATCCACCGCATTTCGCGCCGCGCCGGGCGGGAGTAACTCCGGTAGTTCATTGCGATCCAAATCATCGACGACCTGGATCGACTCGATCTGTGCCAAAACGGAGACGGCGCTTTGATTGTAGCGCGCAATCGGCACCCCTTCGCCGCGTCCGGTGTATTGTCCATCACTCACACTGACTGTTATGACGCATGCGTCGGTGCGGCTGCCGCGTGAAATCCGGAACGGGTGATTCAGCGGAAAGATTTCTTCCTTGGCTTCGATTTTCAAAGTGGTGAGTGATACGCGACCAGCGGGAACATGCCAAACAATTTCAAAATTGAACGGTGACCCCGCCGAGGCTGTCTCAGCTTCCACTATGACCAAACTCATTACGCTAGTGGCGGCGGGCGCATTCGCAGCGGGAACAATGTTCGCGGGTGAACACGGCGATTGCACGAAGAAGGCTGGGAACGAAGGGAAGATGGCCTGCACGGCCTCTCTTGCGAGTCTCGACCTGACGCCAGATCAAAAGACGAAGATGGAAACGGCGATGATCGAACACCACAAAGCGGGGTGTACGGAAGCAACCGAGGCCAAGTTCATGAAGGATGCCAAAGGCATCCTCACTCCGGAGCAGTTCGCGAAGTTGAAAGCGGAGTGCAAGAAGGAAAAGGCAGGAGCCTAAACACGTTGCTTCGTAAACGGCGGTCGCCGCCGTTACTATCTGCAGGAAATCATGATCGCGCTCGCTTCGGCGGGCGCGACTTGCGTACGCACGAAATCTTTACGCTACTTAGTTCCCGTGGGCCTGTACGACTGCCATTTGTCTTCAGCTGCTTCCCACTCCTGGATTTTGCTGGAACGGCGTAAACGCGGTAACGGTCAATAGCAGGACTTGTTTCGGGATCGCCACCGCATTTGGCGTTGTGGATTTCGCGGAGAACGAATTCGAAATAAGCGTTCGTCGTCTCTTCGGTGCCGTACGCGATGCAATCCAGTGAGATTCGCTTTTCGTAGACGCGGTCGCGCTTAAGCGTGCGCTGGAGTAAATCCAAGGCAGCATCCTCACCCAGCGGACGAGACCGCGAACCGGCTCGGGCGACGATTGGTGAATTTAAATTGCAGCGATAACAGCTGCTGTAATCAGGCGGAACTCAGTTTTCATTCGTCAAACGAGCGATTTGATCGCGCAAGATTCAACGATTGTCATCTGGCGCAGGAATCTGGAAGATCGACACCATGAAAATCACCAAAAACATCGGCATGCTTTTGCTCGCGGTTTACTTAATCATCGACGGTCTTTTAGGGTTCGGCTTGAATCTGGGTCCAGCCATCTTTCTGCTTTACGTTGTCGCACTTGCGGCGGGCATTTTTATTCTCATCGGCAAATAACGCTGATCCCGTCCCCCACATCGCCGGCGGGATTCAGCTAATTCAAATATTTATCGAACCACGCCACAGTCTGCTCCAGCCGATCGACTTGATGCTTGGGTTCGATGAACATATGGCCTTCGCCGGGATACACGATCAGCTTTGTGGGCACGCCTAACGTTTTCAGCGCTTGCCAGAATTCGTACGATTGCGATGCGGGGCATTCCGCATCGCGCTCGCCGACGATGACGAGGGTAGGCGTCTTCACATTTTTGAGGAAACGAATGGGCGAACTTTTCTCATAAACGGCTGGATCGTCGTAAACAGACGCGCCGAAGAACGGGATCATCCATTGACCAATCAAGTTCTGACCATAGTAACTTTGCCAATTCGCAATGCCGGCACCCGCGACAGCTGCGCGGAAACGATCTGTCTGCGTGACGGTCCACATGGTCATGAACCCGCCGTAACTCCAGCCCATGACGCCGAGACGGTTGGGATCAATCGGATATTTCTTTATCACGGCATCGACTCCAGCGAGATCGTCGCGCAAATCGCCCCCTCCGAAATCTTTCACGTTCCCGCGGGTGAAATCTTCCCCCTGGCCGTAACTGCCGCGCGGATTGGGAAGCAGCGCGTAATAACCGCGGTTGGAAAGCGTAGCGATGATCGCACGCGACATTCCAAACGATGCCGGCCACTCCGATGTCGTCACGCTGGATGGTCCGCCGTGGATAAGCACGACCATTGGATATTTTTTGCCGGGATCAATTTTCGCCGGCGGCACTAGCCAGCCCTGAATGTTGGACCCTTCGTTCGTCCACTCGATGCTTTCCGCTTTGCCCCAGTTCGCCTGCAAACCAGCGTTGTTGTTCGTCAACTGACGCCATTTGCCGAGGGGACCGGCAAAAACTTCGGGTGGCGAGTTGTAACTGCTAAGTTCCGCTGCCGCGAGCTTGCCGTCGCTCGACAGCGAGAAGTCGGGAAAATTTCCAAACGCGTGAATGCCTTCAGGTCCTTTCCAGATCGTCTGCGCCGAATTATTGGTCAGGCTCAATTCAGACATCGCGCTGCCGCCACCGATGTACTCGACGAGCAGAATGCGATCGGGTATCTGCCAGAAGAATGAATTTACCGAAGCTTTTCGGCTCGACGTCCGATTCGTGACATCGCGACCGTCGGCACTCATGGTGAAAAGGTCACCACCGTGAAATCCTTCGTCACTCATCAAACCTTCAATAAACGCGATCGATTTGCCGTCCGGGGACCAACGCGGCACCGCGACTTGAAACCAGGGTTTGTAGATTGATGTCGCATTTCCTTTCGCGATATCGACTATATAGATCTGCGCGATCCACCAATTGTTGTCGCCGGGACCGGGTGCCGCTGTTGCGACAAATGTTTTGTCGTCGGGCGACCAATCGAAATCATAAATGTGAAGATCCGGCGGTGACACCTGACGTAGCTGGCCGCTCGAAGCCTCGATAACACCGATGCGCTGATTGTGAATGGCAGTGTCGATGACGCCGGTTGTCGCCGGCGCAGCCACCAATGGACCGCCGCCGCCAGCACCTTCGATGTACAGGAAAGCAATCTGTTTGCCGTCGTGCGACCAATGCGGCCGCGCCGCATAGCCAACAAGCGAGGCGGTGAGAGCCGCGCGCGAACCATCTGCGCTCGCTATCCAAAGTTGTCGCTGATCGCGCGGCATGCCGGCCGTGGAGAAGAACGCCAGCCACTTTGAATTAGGCGACCACGCAGGATCGAAGTCACTTCCTCGTGCGGCACCAGCAATGGATACATCAGTGGGTGGATTGAGGTTTACCTTTGTAGGCCTGCTCTTGCCGGAAGCAGCGTTGACATAAGTCTCCTTCAATGTCGTCGCGGCTGTTGATTGCACCCATGCGACGTGTTTGCCGTCGGGCGACAAGGCAATGTCGCCGTAGAGGACAGTTTTGCCTAACTGTTCAGTCAGCTGCTGCATGCTTTGAGCCGCTAAAGTCATCGGAAAGAAACAGGCCAGAAGAAGATGCTTCATCCTGTGATCCTGACAAAGGGCTGCCGGAGGGGCAAGTCAGACGAGCGCGAGCGAGGCCTCGTCTCGACATTTCGTTTCGTTCTGCTTAAGGTCGATCCGCTAAACTCGCAAACTGAGAATACGATGGACATGGAAACGTCTTCCCCCACTAGCGAGCGAGCCCGGAGTCGCGCCGCTGGCAAGGTTGCCATATGCGTAGGATTACTGGCGCTGGCAGGCTGGCTTTTCGACATCGAGATCTTGAAACGTGTTTCGCCGCGCTTTGTCGCCATGAATCCGGTTACGGCGATCTGCTTTGTCGTGATAGGTATTGCCTTCGAGTGTCTGCGATCACCCAAGCCGTCGAAGTGGGCGCGCGCAGCAGGCGTCGCGCTCGCATTGCTGGTGGCATTCGTCGGCGCAATCAAAGTCGCTAGTTACGTTCTGGAATGGCCATTGCGAATCGATACGTTTCTTTTTGGATTAAAGCTCGAAGAAATCAATCAGCGTATTCCAAACCAGATGGCGCCGAACACGGCGTTGAATTTTATCTGCGTCGGACTGGCGTTGTGTTTGATCGACGCGCGACCACGACGGTTTCCTGTCAGCCATATTCTGGCGCTTTTCGTGAGCGCGACGGCACTGCTCGCGATGATCGGCTATGCGTACGGAGTGACGCAGTTTACGCGGGTCTCGGCCGTGTTTATTCCGATGGCGTTGCCTACCGCTTTCACCTTTCTCATTTTGTCCGTCGGCATCCTGCTGCTGCGACCGGATACCGCATTCGCGCGAATCTTTGGGGTGAAAAGCCCCGCGCAAATGGTCGCTCTGCGGCTGCTGCCGAGTGCGACCATTTTCATTTTTCTGATTGGTTGGCTGCGACTTTACGGCGAACGAAATGGTTATTTTCCCGGTTCGATCGGCACGGCGAGTTTTGCCGTGACCATGATTTTCGGAGTGATCGCACTGATCTGGTGGACCGTTGCGTCACTGAACCGCGCAGAACGGTCGCGCATTGCGGCTGAGCGGGAATTAGCGCGCCGCAAAGCCGAATTACAGACTTCGTTGAGAGATTTGGAACTAGTGATGAATCACGCATCGGAATTGATTTGCAGCATTGATGACAGCGGTCGGGTGATCAGCATTAACGCGGCGAGCGTGCCGCTCTTCGGCGCAGAGCCCGAACAAATGATTGGCAGCCGGTTCACCGACCTCGTGCACCCGGACGATCGCGCTCGATGGGAATCCGCTTTCCAACAGGTGCAAACTGGTTTTCTGAACGGTCCTGTGACGTTGCGACTTCAACGCCGCGATGAAGCCTTCGCCACGATTGTCTGGTCTCTGCGATGGTCGCAGTACTACAGGCGCTTGTTCGGGGTCGGCCGACTCGAAGGCGTTGCGCGATCGTTACGGCCGTGGGACCACGCGGTATAACGGCGTGCGGCCGATGCAAACAGAGCCAAACGTGAAAGCACAGGCTCTCGAACATTGCCTCGAGTTCGGGCATCAATTTGCCGGTGAATTGTGATCGCGCGTTCAATAACGCGAGTTCAGACTCAAGGGCATGAATCCGGATCCTTTACCGACGTTGCCTAAAGTGGGCACTGGGCAAACGCCAACGAAGTTAACGAAGGAAGAATATTTGAAACGTTGGCGCCAGCGATTCTACGATCCCGCGTTTGCGTCAAAGAAAAGTGAACTGGACGCGATCGCGGAGATCGCATGGGAAGCGTATGACGATGCGCGCAAGTCGCCTCACACGCGCAAAGCCGGAACGGGCTTCCCTGATCCCGAGTACGAACTATCAGAAGAATGGCTGAGGGCACGGCAGGCAATCATCGACGCACAGAAACGCCAACAATTGCCAGACGCAGCATCGCGTGTTTTGTTAATCTGCGCGTTGCCGCGCACGGACCAAACATGTCCAAGTGAAATGTCGAAGACGTTTCGCCTGGCCCAGCGCGCGCGAGAGATCATCGACGCGGTTCCGCGATTCGAGGTCGACTTTCTCCATCTGAGCGTCATGGCGGCTGAATACGGACGCGTGATTTATCTCTGCAAAGCATGCGTCTCCACGGCGATGCCGCTCTGCCATTGGCCGTGTAGTTGTTATCCGAACCATTATCTTGGTCAGTTCGCAGGATTGGATGAATCAGATTTACCCGCGATGGGTGGCGGCACACGGCACCATGATCGTTACGCCGCTGCATTGGTACCAGGTCCCCAGCACCCTTAAATTAATGATGGATCGCTTAGTCTGCGCCGATGGTGGAAATCCGGATCCAACTTCCACACATGGTAAGGAGCCAGAGGAGGCAAAGGCGTTGGAGCTCCAGGGTTGGAATTATCTGCGTCACCTGGGTGGACGCACATTCGCAGTTGTCGTGCGATTGGCTGTCCGATATGAATTTGTTTCCATCTGGTGAAGCTGCCGTGTTCGGTCGCTACATCGGTTATTACAAACCTTATGCGCTGAGTCATGACGAGCTTGATCATGATGAGGCGATCTTCGAAGAAACGCGCAATGCTGCACGCGTCTTGGTGCAGGCCGTGATGAATTTGCGCGCGGGAATCCGTCCGCCTGACCAAGACTTGGTGGATCCGCGTCCGAAGTGAGTGACGTGGCGCAGATCAGGTATTTACGAATAGAAATCAAGCGTTCCATCCGATATCATAATCGATGGCTCGGGTCCGAATCCGCTTGGCAAGGTCAGGCGATTCCCTTGCCCTGGCCGACTTGCGCTATCGATTCCGTACTGAAACGGAATCAGCTACAGAAACCAGGTCGCGGTTTCTATGCTAATGTACATCGTGGATGAGGAAGCGTTTTCGCTCTGGGTCTTCTCCGTGGCGCTGTTGGGTCCTCGACGACGGCAAACAGTTGCTCGGTCATGTTTGCGTGCAGTTGTTTGAGAAACTCCCCAACCCTGTTAACGAACCGGAGCTTCATGCTTACGTAACGAACTTTTATGTTATCCCGGAAATAAGAAGCCAGGGATTTGGAAAAAGGTTGCTGGACAAAGCGCTGTCATGGTGTCGCGCTCAGGGAACCGACGCGATCATTCTCTGGGCTAGTCCTGGAAGCAGATCCCTTTATCGCCGATGTGGCTTAGTTGAACCCGCGGATATTTTCGAGTTTCGACACGCTGCGCGTCTACCGGGCTCGCCTCGCTAGGCAAAATCGCTCCTGGCCAGTTTTTAGGCAGGTCAGTCGACTATGGAAACGCCTCACGAATATGTATTATTGAACGGTGATCTCCGTTTATGGCTGCAAAGACTTTAGCCAACGTTGAATCATGTTGATTACGCTGGACGATCTGCGCCGCTTTGCCGTCGCCCGCAGTCTTTTTAAGCCCACGACACTGATACGTGCGCTCGACCGAGTCGGCTTTGTTCAGGCTGATCCAATCCGTGCGCCCGCTCGTGCTCAGGACTTAATACTGCGTCATCGCGTTAAGAATTACCATGCCGGCGATCTCGAACGCCTGTTCCCCAGACTCAGTATCGAAGAGGATTTCTTTGTCGTGTACGGTTTCCTCACGAGACCTATACAGGCGCTGATGCATCCGCGTGCGAACGCGGGTGTGCCTGCCGAAGGGTCTAACGCTTGGCCCGTCGCGCGCGAAAAACGGGCGCGTCTTTTGCTGGAGTTTGTGCGGGCACACGGTGCAGTGCATCCTCGCGACGTAGATAGTTATTTCTCGCATGGCACGGTCAAAAACTATTGGGGCGGTTCGTCGAACGCGACGACGCATTTGCTGGCAGCCATGCATTACCGCGGCATGCTGCGGGTGGCACGGCGGCAGGGTGGCGTGCGCATCTACGCTGCGCAGCGGCACGGAGCCGAGCCAACCGACACAGCCGAACGTGTTGCGCGGATTGACGCCCTTGTCGACGCGGCTGTGCGAATCTACGCACCGTTGCCTGGTTCTTGCCTGTCTGATCTTGTGCGCCGGCTGCGTTTTGCTGTTCCGCAGTGGCGAAGCGAATTGAAGAATGCATTGCAGCGGGTCAAACAAAGGCTCTCGCAAGCGCGGGTTGGTGGTGTCGATTGGTATTGGCCAGCCGAGGAGGATGTGGCGCGTTTTGCGCCGCCGGGCACGGTGCGTTTACTGACTCCTTTCGATCCAGTTGTGTGGGACCGCGGCCGCTTCGAACTGTTGTGGGGCTGGCCGTACCGTTTCGAGGCTTATACGCCGGCGCCTAAACGCAAGCTCGGCTATTACGCAATGCCGCTGCTTTGGCGCGACCGCGTTGTTGGTTGGGCGAATCTCTCCGTGGAGAAGGGGAGACTTAAGTCTGAGTTTGGCTACGTCGAGTCGCGCGCGCCGTACGATCGCTCGTTCAAGCGTGAGCTCGAGGCAGAGCTGGATCGCATGAGGTCTTTCCTATCAATT
>JBBQRI010000095.1:0-9189 GCA_038214915.1 Chthoniobacterales bacterium | reverse complement strand
TTCACCCGCAGATGAGTGACAAAGGCGGCTCCCATCAGGATGGCAATTCCGAGGCCACCTATTACCGCAAAGAGGGGGCGCTCAATCCCAATCAACAACATCAACGAAAAGGTGATCTTTAATATGCCAACTAGGTCCCTCAACCATTCGGGCAATCCGTAATACTTGAATTCCCGGATGATGTTCTCATAGCGAACCATCCACACGAAGACAACCGATGCTGCCACAAGCGCCTGCAAAGAGATCGTCAAATTATGCACGCCCGGATCGTATGCCTTTCCGGAATGAGAATAAAGTGACAATTCGTATCGCAGGGATAGGCCGAATCCGTGGAGCCTAGGGGGTCCGTTCCCCTTTTGTGAAATCCGCCTAAAATCGCCAAGAAATCCACGTAAGAAGTTGTGATTTCACGAGGATCGAACCCCGCTCCGAGACCTTTTTGTGATTAATCCCCTCTTGTCAAGTTGCCCCCGTCACTCGAGAAGTCACTTTCGCCTCCCGGTCAGGCCAACGTCGGAAACGGCGTAGTTGATATCAATGGCCTCTCATGCGACCGCACTAAGCCAACAAAAGTTCAGCACGACCGATCGCACCGCGGTCAGTGTACAAACGAGGAAGCGACGTCGCCGAAAACCAGCGCGTCATAATTCTGAGCCGTCTGGTTTCTGGTAACCGACGTATAGGTCCGGTTGGCAGGTATGAACTTGTACTTTCCAGTATTGGCGATCCCGGTTGAGAACCCGAGGAAGAATCGCTGAATGGCAATAACATCAATTGTATCGACCACGGTGTCGGCATTGACATCAGCAGCCGTCAACCTGCATCCCGACAAGGGAGTTCCGAGATTAAGGAAATGCCGTTGCGTCGCGATCACATCCACGGTGTTGATGTTGTCGGAGCCCGGCACCCGAGCGGCCTTGGTCGACGTCACCGTATAGTTCCCTCCAGAAACCAGAGAGGAAAGCTGGTAATTACCCGCGCCATCGGACAGCGTCGAGTCGGACGAGGTCCCTGTCAGGGTAAGCGTGACATTTGGCACTGGGCCAGGGACTGGATTCGAGCAGTAGGAGATTGTCCCGGATATCTCCACCATCGGCGTTGGCGTCGGAGTCGGCGCGGGAGTAGGAGTTGGTGTAATGGTTGGGACTGGGGTTGGCGTTGGAGTCGGCGTTGGACCTCCAGTCACATCCAGGAACGCCGCACTGATCGGCCCCCATGCCTGGAAGCCCTGGAAGTCGCTCACGCCGCGTCCGCGTTGCAGCAGCCCCAGTGGAAGGGGAAGTTGCTGTTGTTGTCTACGCCGAAGTGGTTAGATGATGTGGGAGGCCAGGAGCACCCGCCGCCTCCGAAGTTGTCGCCGTTCTTGCGGTACATGTACGGGCTGTTGCCGCCGCCGCCAGCAAAGATGACCACCATCACGGCAATGACGATGATCGCCAGATCCAAAATCGCGCGTGCCTGGAGCGACTGCGGGTTGAAGACTTTTACAACGTCCGCAATCAACAACGCAGCGCTCCACAGTTGCATGTGCATCGGCTTCTTTCCAAACCGGCGCCTCGCGCACGCCAGCGTAGTTCGCAGGATTCGATTGTGCCGAGCACTTCCCAGGAATGAAAGAATTTTTGCTCAACCGTCCAACCGGCGCTGCACACCGGCTCTATTGCTCCCAAATTTCGCGTTACTCGCGTGCGCGCGAGTAAGCGGAAAGCGGGTCGGCGGTCTCCAAGTTCTTGATGACGGTACTGAGGTAGACCGATTCGGGATAAAACGCTTTGTATTTGGTGATCTCTGCCCGATTCAAAACCTTGAAGCCGTAACGTTCGAACATTTTTTCGCCGCGGCGGCTCTCGAAGGTAACTATCTGGCCACAGACGCGTTTCTCGCCGGAGCGATAAAGGTAACTCAGATACGCACTCATCAGCGCGCGCGTCGTCGAAACTTTTCGCGCCTCCGGCAGCAGATTGATATGAAAATGCGGTACGCGCCGCGGCCGGGCGGGAACTTCGCGCCAGCCGTACATCAGCAACCACCGAATGAAACGACGCGACCGTTGGTTGTACCGGAAATAACGGGTCAGCGCCCGGAAAAATAGCCAGACGTTTTGATAAAGCGCGTAGAGCTGATTTTGCAGGGGCTTGCGCGAGCCGAGCAGGTACCCGGAAATTTCGCCGTCCACCTCCAGGAGAAAACAGGATTCCGGTTCGTGATCGGTGTAGTAAGTTGTGAGAAAATCGGCGAATAATTCACGGTCCTCGTAAACCGGATCAATCGGCTCTCCGAGGAATCCCGTATCGCAGCAGAGTTTCCTTACCGCCTCGCGATCTGATCTGCGACAGCCACGAATGAGAAACGGCTGGGGGTCATCGTTCAGCATTTAAAATCGGCGGTATTTTGAACGAAGCTCGCGATAAATGCAAAACAGTTCGTCAAAGACACGCGGCCAGCTATACCGACTCCGCGCAATGCGCGCAGCGTTCCTGCCCAAAACCGATAGCTTCCTGTCGCTGCATTCTTCGATCGCGTTCGCCAGCGCGTCGGGGCTGTTTTCCACCGCCCATGATTCCTGATCATGACAAATCACGTTATCCATGTAGCTACCGCGAATTCCCACGACAGGTGTCCCGCACGCCTGGCATTCCAGAGCGACAAGGCCAAATGTTTCCTGAACACCGGGGTGAACGAAAAGATCGGCCGCGCGATAAAAGCCGGCGAGCTCGCAAGGATCGGCGCAGTAGCGAATCCACGAAACATTGTCAGTTCGCAATTGCAGTTTCCGGAGTTGCGTTCGGTCCGGCCCATCGCCGATCACGAGCAAATGAAATTCGTTCGGCCGGCGTCGTTGCAAAGTCTTGAAAGCGCGAAGCAAAGTCGCTGTGTTTTTCTCTTTCGCCAGACGGCCTACGTAAAGGAGGAGCTTTTGACCGGAACCAACGTCAAGGGAGCTTCGTATTGCTTCGGTTCCGGATCCGTCGGGGCGGAATATTTCCGTGTTAACACCAAGACTAAGCACGCGCACGTTGTGTACGCCCCAGTCACGCAGCACGCAGCCCAGCAGGTCCGACGCGACGACCGTGGCGGCGTGCTGATTGTAAAGTTTGCGAACGTACGCGCGGGAAAGCTTCATCACGCGATGTGTCGCCGTTTTCCCAAGAAGCATTGCGCTCTTTCGCACGTACGCTTCTGGAAAATGCGAGTGATAAAATCCGACCACAGGTACGCGCAGCGCGCGCCCGACCTTCAATGCTTTCCAGCCAAGCTGATAGGGATCGGCGGACTCGATCACATCCGGCCGTTCCTGTTCCAAAATTTCCCCCACTGCGCGAAGATTCAGCAGCGCGCGGTATTGCGCCGTCCGCGACACAATAGGAGAACGAATCGTGTAAACACGCGAGCGTCCATTTGCTTTCAGCTTCGTCTTCGCGCCAGGGACAATGAGAACGTGTTCGTCCCGGTGCGCGTGCTTGTCGATGTAACCAATCTTCTCGTGAAGGTACCGCTTCACGCCGCCGCTTACTGGCGAATAGAACTGGGTCAGGTCGCAGATCTTCACGGTGGTTTGTCATGCTGAGCGAAGTCGAGGAATCTCTAATATCCTTCTGCGCTCATAGCTATGAGCAAAAAACAAAGGTGCTTCGACTCCGCTCAGAATGACAAACAAAATTGAGGGCCCCGCAAATCAGTGGCTCTGCAGTTCGCTCAAATATTTCTCCGCCTGCAATGCCGCAGCGCAACCCATTCCCGCAGCGGTAACGGCCTGCTTGTAAACGCGGTCGGCCACGTCGCCGGCGATGAAAACGCCGGGAACTTTACTCTCGACCAGCTCTTTCGGGATCAGATAGCCCTCAGAATCCATGTCGAGTTTGCCTCGATATGCCTTTGTGTTGGGATCATGCCCGATCGCGACGAAAACGCACGCCACGTCCAGCTCGCGTTCCTCATTTGTCTTCACGTTGCGCAACCGCACTGCGCGCATCTCACCTTTTTCATCGGCAATGTATTGCGTAACCACCGTGTCCCAGATCGGCTCGATCTTTTTGTTCGCGAACACGCGCTCCTGCATGATCTTCGACGCCCGCAATTTGTCGCGGCGATGAATCAGATAAACCTTTGATGCGAACCGGGTGAGAAACGTTGATTCCTCCGCCGCCGAATCGCCGCCGCCCACGACACAGACCGGCACGTTTTTGTAAAATGCGCCGTCGCAAGTCGCGCAGGATGTCAAGCCATGGCCGACCAATTTTTCTTCACCGTCCAGTCCGAGATATCGGGCTGCAGCGCCGCTGGCGATGATGAGCGCCCGCGTCTCCAGCCATTCATCGTCGGCTTTGATCCGGATATGCTTGTTGCTCGGATCGAAATCGGTCACCTCGGCGTATGAAAAACGAGCCCCGAATTTCTCGGCCTGTCTGTGCATGTTCAGAATCAGCTCGGGGCCATCGATTCCGTCGGGAAACCCGGGGTAATTTTCTACAAGCGTCGTCGTAGAGAGTTGCCCACCGGGCTGCCGACCTTCCAGCACCAACGGGCTGAGGTTCGCCCGCGCAGCATAAATCGCGGCAGTCAGCCCTGCGCAACCGCTGCCAACAATGATCACTTTCTCCATCGATAAAACTTAGCACAGCGCGCCAAGTTGCAGAAATCGTAGCACAGGCATCGTTGTCTGTGGGGTCGGCAGCCGACTCGCGCCTGTTGATTGATCATACACAGCCAGGATGGCCGCGTGCCCCCCACAGACAACGTGTTTGCGCTACGCCGTGACGCGCACGTTAATCTTGTGAAGTCCGCTCACGCCGGAGAATGGACCGCGATCTTCTTCCCATTCCTGGACGTCGCCTTCGCCGTCCGTGGCACGGACGAGGAGCGAATAATCATCCGCCGTGGCAGGGGTCCACTGTGCTTTCCAGAGTGACCATGCCAGATCACCACCCGAGTAATAAATCTCCGCGTCACTCCAAGTCTGGCCATCATCGAAACTGAGCTCGACGCGCGAGATCCCGCGGTCGCCGCCGTACGCGATGCCTTTGACTTCGATCGGAGCAGTTAGTTTGCCTAACGATACAAACGCCCAATCATCGGGGACATCGATTCTCGATCGTGTGGGCACTATGAAATCCGGTCCCCACCCTTGTGCCTCATAAAATCCTTTCGCGTTCGCGTCGGTCACTTCGACCCTCGTGATCCATTTCACGTTTTTTTCGCCGAAGTAGCCGGGGATGATCACGCGCATGGGATAACCGTGACGATCCGGCAAGGGCGCGCCGTTCATTTCGTAAGCGAGCAACGTGGTTGGTTCCATCGCTCTCTCCAGCGGGATCGTGTCGGTATAATTGTCGACGCCCTGCAGGCGTACGCGCGCGGCGCCGGACAGTACGCCAGCCTGATCGAGTAAATCGCGCAGCGGAAGACCTTTCCAAACGGCATTGCTAATCAGGCCCGCGTCCAAGCCGTTACTGATGCACATTAGCGTTGTTTCCTGCGTGGTTGGCTTATATCCTACGAGGTCTTGGAGCCGCCATATCGCGGGGTTCTGCACGAGCCCGCCGATTTCAAGGTGCCACAGATCGACGTTGACCGTCGGATCGACGACGTTCTTGGTGACACAGTAGAACAAGTCGTTAGGCGTAATCGGCTGAACGATGGGACCTTTGTATTGCGTGCCGTCATAGCTGAACGTAGCCGCGCGATACAGTTTGCGCGCCAGCCCGACTCCGCCACCAGCCGCTGCGAGACCAATAGTGCCCAGCACGAATGCACGGCGTCCTATAGCTGGAGTGAACTCATAATCCTGCTTGCCTACTTTTTCCGTGGTCAGAAATCGGAAGCCTGTTACTAGGGTTCGTTCGAACAAAAGGACGCACAGTGCGAAGCCGATGAGTGTGACTAGCCGCGCGACTTGAATCGGCAGACCGATGTAGCTTGTGCCCAGCACCGGCCACAGTGCGATCGCAAATACCAAGATCGGCAGCAGGACGAAGATCAGCATCGTCCAAATCGTCGCGATACGACCGGGAGTTCGCCGCACGAACAACGCGAAAATTGCTCCACCGATCGCGCCGACGAGAAGTTGGCCGGCAATTGTCGATCCAACGCCGAGTTGTTTGAGATGATTGTAACCCCCGACCTTGCCCATGAGCGAAAGAAATGGGCCGGGCGGAATGAAGACCGAAAGGCGATCCCCAATGATAAAGAGCGGTGTAGCGACGCCGAGGGTCGCGAGCAATAACATCGCCGTCGTCATCACGACTGCGGCCACGAGTCCGGTCAACAACCCGGCGTGAATCGCTTTTGTTTTGCTCATCGCGGAAGTATGAATTGTAGAGGCGTTCGCCGCGGCGAACGCCTGTTAACTTGGTTTCACCTTTAACACCAAAGCGCGTTACAACAATCACTTCGCCACCGCGAGAATTTTCCGTGCGCGCTCCACGACCATCTCAGACGAAACCTGCTTCATGCAAGCGTGATTGAAAGGGCATTGGCTCAGGCGACGGTAATTACAGGGCGAACACGGCAGGTCGACGCGCACAACCGATTCCGGCCTTTGGTACGGCCCGATGTGAACCGGATTCGTCGGGCCAAATATGCTCACCACGGGCTTCCCGAGCGACGCGGCCACATGCATCGACCCCGAGTCGTTCGTAACCGCTACTTCGGCGCGTTGGATTAGGCCCGCCAGATCTGCTGGAGTAGTTTTACCACAAAGATTAATCGTCCCTGGCGCGGCGGCAGCGATTTGCCGGCAGCGCGCCTCATCGCGTTTCGTACCCGCGAGAGCAACGGCAAACCCTTCGCGAAGAAACTCGCGCGCAACGCCTGCAAATCCTTCGATGGTCCAGTGCTTTGTTTCCCAAATCGTCCCGGGCACAAGAACAACGAGCGGTTTGCCAGCAGGCACACCGTGCTCATCGAGCAAACGGCTGACGTTGTGGATTGTTTCCGGAGAGAGGTGGATTGCCAGGTCCGGCAATTCATCATCGAAACCAAGCAACGATCCGACCCACAGGTAACGATCAATCGCGTGAACATCGAGCGTAGGAATGGAAATGCGATGAGTGTACGCGATCCAGGAACCTTCGCGGGCGCCGCGCCAGCCGTGGTTCGGGATGTTCTTGAGATCGTGCTCGGCAGAAATTGTGCGTGAGAACTTGATCGGCCGATCAAATCCGATGCGCACTCGCGCGCCGCTGATCAGCGCGAACAAA
Organism: Chthoniobacterales bacterium; assembly: GCA_038214915.1. Classification (GTDB taxonomy): domain Bacteria; phylum Verrucomicrobiota; class Verrucomicrobiia; order Chthoniobacterales; family UBA10450; genus Udaeobacter. The sequence goes on along the minus strand of JBBQRI010000095.1, from coordinate 1,990 downwards.
GCCGAACGCACCTGGCCATGCATGTCGACCACCAGATCGTATTTCGCGCGCCGGATTTGTTTGAGCAGATCAAAAAAGCCCAGCGTGGCGCGCCATCTCTGGCCGGGCTTCGAGAAATCGCGTCGCGCGAAGAGAACCACATTCGAGAGCGCGGGATGATGACGGACGACCTCCGCGTTCTCGGGTGTGATCAGCCAGTCAATGCGCGCACTCGGATAACGCGCACGCAGTTTTACCAGCACCGGGATCGTATGCACGACGTCGCCGAGCGCTGAAGGCTTGATCAGCAAAATGCGCGAGAACTCGATGCTTTGCAGTTCGGATTCGCGGCGGTTCTTTGTCGGTGCGTTTTCGATCTGAGGACTCAACTCGCGAACTTATCACAACGAGGGCGGGTTTTCTAAGCGTTCACGACTCGTATAGCTGTAGCCACGGCCCTGTGGGCCGTTTCGCAAATCCAAGGCAGTGGCGACGTGGGACCGGCCGCAAGCCGGTGGCTACAAGATTTATTAAATCTCTATGCTGCCTTCTTCTCGCCCGACACCGCGCCGCGGAGTTTTTTCATCCACGACGAAAACCGGTGGCGGTTTTGCTCGCGCCGCACCACTGCCTCGCTAGTAACCCAGTTAAACTGAATCACGCGTCGCGGACCTGAGAACGGCTTGTGGCCGTGCCAGGAATTATTGCTGCGACGGAACGCCAGCAGCGTCCCTTCCGTCGGCGGCACTTCGAGAATGATGTCATCGAGATTGTTTCCAGAACGAAGCAATCGTAGCCGGCCACCAGCGGACTCCCACCCCGCATTCATATAGATCAGGATCGTGATGATTTTCGTCTCCGAGTCAGTGTGGATTTTGCCGTCTTTTTCGCTGCAACGGCCGCGCACCGTGATCATGTCGGGCCGATTCGTGAGATCCACGTTGAATTTCTCTTCGAAGGCTATCCGAAACTCGTCGCTTCGCATTTGCTCAATGAGCTTTGCAAATGCTGATCCGTAACTGACCTCATCCAGAGGAAAGCTGCCGGGCCGGTCTACTCCGGGATAATCATCATGTATCGCCGAGCGTGCATCGGCTTTCACGAATTCCGGAACGATCAAAAATTCAAACGGCTCGCGGGTAAGGGGCGTCTCCCGGAACCTCTTTAAATCCAACATCGAAAACATGGTCGACGCTACATGAACAGATCGGGATCTCCAGATTGAAATTCATTGATCGCAGCGGATGCGACGCTCGTAACGAATGCTCGCAGGTTCTGTCGCGAACCCATTATCATGACCCTTCGTGAGCACATCGCCGACCGTTAGGCTCGCAACAGCGAGCCTTATAGGCACAACACTCGAATACTACGATTTTGCGGTCTATAGCACCCTCGCCGCTTTAGTTTTCAACCGGCTGTTTTTCCCTGCGTTCGACCCGTTATCAGGAACTATCCTGGCGCTATCCACGTTCGCCGTGGGCTATCTCGCGCGCCCGATCGGTGGCGTGATTTTTGGAAATCTGGGCGAACGCTTTGGTCGCCGCTTTGTGCTCGTGACAACGTTGCTGGTCATGGGCACAACCACCGCGATGATCGGTCTGCTGCCGACCTACGAATCCGCGGGAATTCTTGCTCCGATTCTGCTGGTAGTGCTTCGGTTTGTGCAGGGCTCTGCCCTGGGAGGAGAGTGGGCGGGCGCAGTCTTGCTTTGTGTTGAGCACGGGTCGGATGCTCAGCGGGGTCGCAACGGTGCATGGACGCAAGTGGGACCTGCGCTAGGCACGTTGATGGCTACAGGGCTGCTCGCGTGGATAACCGCAGTTTTATCGCCCGCAGAGTTCCAGTCCTGGGGTTGGCGATTGCCCTTCCTGGCGAGTGTTTTCCTCGTTGGGTTCGGACTCTGGATCAGGCGAGGCGTCGCAGAGACGCCGGTCTATCAAGAACTGCATCGGAGCCAGCTCAAGTCACAAGCACCAATCAGCGAGGTGGTGAAACTACATTGGCGCGATTT
>JBBQRI010000094.1:0-9281 GCA_038214915.1 Chthoniobacterales bacterium | reverse complement strand
GTAGAACGCACCGTGGCATTGCGGCGCAAAACTGTTTCCGCAGCGAGCAATTGTTCTTCCGGCGCTTTTAAGGCCAGCAACACTTTCGCGTGTCCGACTGAGACCAAATTCTGAGCTAACCAGATCTGCACTTGCGGATGCAGATCCAAAAGCCGCAGTGCGTTGGCTACAGCCGCCCGGCTACGTCCAACTTTGAGGGCAATATCTTCCTGCCGCATTCCAAATTCATTAGCTAATCTCGCATAGCCCTGGGCTTCTTCGATTGGGTTGAGATCGGCGCGTTGCAGATTTTCGATCAACGAAAGCTCGAGAACTTCCAAGTCGTTAGCAGTCCGTACAATGACTGGCACCGTGGCAAGACCGAGTTCCTGCGCGGCGCGCCACCGGCGCTCGCCGGCGATCAATTCAAATCGCGTGCCGACCTGGCGGACGATCAGCGGCTGAATAATGCCGTGCTGCCGAATCGACTCGATTAGTTCCAGCAGCACGTCGCGCGCAAAATCCTTCCGTGGCTGCAATGTGCTCGGGACGATGCTCGTCAGTTCGATCTGGTGCACTCTCTCGCCCGCATCCGCTCCGTCTCTGGGCGTGGCGACCGCAGGCGTGCCGATAAGCGCACCGAGACCTTTACCCAAACCTGAGCGTGCCATTGCGCCTGAGGCTACGGGAACAGAGTTCTCAACGCAAACAGCAAAGCACCGGGCCGTGCCCGAATCGCTGCACGCCCCCGAGTCCTCGAAGGAGCTCGTCCGTCATTGTGAGAGGGCAACATAGGGTTCGCTCCTGAAAGAAACTTTAAAAAAGTATTGACACTCGGAACCAAAATTGAGTATCACGGTGCAAGGTTCCAAAATAGATAAGCACTTTCCCCGGTAGGTGCTTTGTCTGTGAGGATGCCAGTGAACAAAAAACCAAACACGACCGGGCTAGAGGAAAAAATATCTCATGTATTCACTGATTCGACTTAAAACACTAGCTTCATGCGTTCTGCTCTGCCTCGCGTTTTTGACGCGAGCGCAGGCGGCTCCGGACGTAGTTCCGCCTCCCGACGGGTGCTACGGAAACTTCACCACGGCTGAAGGCTGTCAAGCACTGAAGTTGCTCACCAACGGTGCTGCAAATACGGGGCTTGGTTGGCGTGCGCTCTACAGCGCCGACGGCGCTAGCTACAATACTGGCGTTGGCGCTGGTGCGCTGGTCCTCGACCGCGGGGATGCGAACACGGCTGTTGGCGTTGCTTCCCTGCTGCTCAATGGCTTTGGCGGCCGAAACACAGCTGTTGGAGCGGCCGCAATGGTCTACAACGACGGCGATGTTGATGGCCAGGGATCATTTAACGGCGCTTTCGGCGCTTTTTCGCTCAATGCTAACACAAGGGGATTCAGTAACAATGCCATGGGCGATTCCGCGCTGTTTACAAATGTCATTGCCGCTCAGAATACCGCCTTTGGTGATCTGGCGCTTGAGAATAATGACTCAACTGGACTTGGCGCCGCCAATAACAACACGGCAATTGGCGCTTTGTCGCTCATAAATAACGTTGATGGTAGTGAGAACACAGGCGTGGGTACAGGGGCAGGACCAAACCTGGTCGATGGCTTCAATAACACTTACCTCGGCAACTTCGTCGGTACCGAAGCAGCCGACGAAGACAGTACGATCCGCATCGGCGACCTCTCGAACGGGAACGGGGCCGGGTCTTTAGCCTGCTACATCGGTGGTATCTGGAACAACCCCCAGCCTGTTGGCGGCAGCGTTGTTGTAGTTACTCTGAACCTTGATACCGACCAGCTTGGCTATGACGCTGCTGCTGCCAGGAGTGGTAAAGCACCTGCTGTGCCTCAGCGTGGCACACCTCAACCTCGCGTGCGCCCCAATGCCGGGGACCGACAAGCCATGCTCAATGACAAAGTTGAGACGTTGCAAGCAACGGTCGCGCAGCAACAGAAACAAATAGAGACTCTCACAACCCAGCTCAGAGAGCAGGCCGAGCAGATTCACAAAGTGAGCGCTCAGCTTGAGATGGTTCGTCCCGCGCCGCGGGTCGTGGAGAATCGATAAGGCTGTCATCCCAGGAGCGCTGTTAGAGAAGTCAGCGTTTCCTAGATACATTCAGCCGCCGCGCGAAACCCGCGCGGCGGCTGTTTTTGTTTGTACGGTAGCCGCTTCGCTGTGCGAAGCGCCGATCCCAAAGGCGTGCATGGCGCCCTTCACCCGCAGCTCTCACAGAGAGGCGGCTACAGCCAAATTAGCATAGCTCGATAGTGCGTAAATTGAGGTAACACCGCGCTTTGTATAGCTACCAAACGCGAATACGGTTTGAATGACGCATTCCAAATGTCAAATAATCCCTCTGAAACCTTCACGCTAGGCCATTCGCCCGATCCAGACGATGCATTCATGTTCTACGCGATCGCGAAAAACAAAATCGATCTGCGCGGTTATCGGTTTGAGCATCGGCTGGAAGATATTCAGACGTTGAATGAGCGGGCGCAGCGCGGTGAGCTGCACATTTCCGCCATCTCCATTCACGCGTACGCCTACGTCGCAGACAAATACGCGCTATTGCCGTGCGGCGCGAGCATGGGCGATGGATACGGCCCGATTGTGATCAGAAAACATCCAACGCCCAACATCCAACGCTCAACGCCCAATCACGAAGCTGATGCTCTCGAGCGGTTGCGCAGCGGAACGATTGCTGTCCCCGGCAAGATGACCAGCGCATTTCTGGCCCTTCAGCTTTTCCTCGGCGAATTCAACTTCATGGTCGTGCCGTTCGACAAAATTTTCGATGCGGTTGAAAGCGGACGCGCGGAGGCCGGTTTGATCATTCACGAGGGGCAACTCACATATGCGCGGTCGGGTTTTGAGAAGATCGTCGATCTTGGTGAATGGTGGAAGCGCAAGACCGGACTGCCATTGCCGTTAGGCGGAAACGTCGTGCGCAAAGATATCCCGCCACCAGTGCGCCGCGACATTAGCGAGATCATTCGTGAAAGCATCGACTACGGTCTCACACACCGGGACGAAGCCGTTGCTTACTCGCTCGCATACGCACGCGACATGAACTCGCAGCTCGCCAGCAAGTTCATCGGCATGTATGTGAACGAATTTACTCGCGATTATGGCGAGATCGGACGCGCGGCAATTCGAAAATTTCTCGCTGACGCGCACGAGAAGGGATACATCGATCTTCCAATCGAATTGGAATTCGTCGAATGACTCAAGGAGCGACGGCTTGGGCAGCCGTCGTGAACTCGCACGGCTCGGAAGCTGCAACCCACCGGCTTCCAAATTTTCTTGTCAGCGGTCCGATAACGGAAGTATCAACGGGGCTACGTGAAGGCGTTGCTGCCAGGCAGAGGCGATCTTCTCCCTCTCGCGCGAGTCGGAAGTTGGCTTTTTGCATCCGTCTTTGTCGCGACTGGCGGTTGCGAAAAGAACGAGCCGCTCGATGAAGCAAGCGGTTCGAGTAAAACAACTACGGGCGAAAGCGATCATGGCGGACAATGACAAACGAAAGTTTGACTTACCCTGGGGAACACTATTGCCGCTTCTAGCGGTTCTCGCAGGAGTCGTTGCGCAGTACAAGCCACTGGTAAGTGAACGCCCGTCAGTTGCGAGCGAAAAGACTGCTCCGGTGATTGCTGCGCAGGATGTCGAGGCACGCTTATGGCAAGATCCCGTCGGCGTCGCCCAAAAACAAAAGGTGTTAGTGGACAAGGAGGGCGGCAGTGAATTGCACGAGATTAAGGCGCTGGCCGGGTTGCTTGCCCAAGACGTCAAAGACTTTTCAAAAAATGCGCCTGTTCCAGTTCTTTTGCTTGCTGTAATGCTCGATGCCGGGCCGTACAGCGAACAAGCCGAGTCGCGGTTGCGTGCGCGCCAGGCTGTGCTCGAAGGATTGAGCGAGAGCGGCTTCACCCCGGTTGATGGCGAGCACATCGGATTCGTAACTGCGACATGGCCTCCACCGCAGGTAAATGCGCCCTGGCCCCCTACTCCTGGCGCTCTGCTCCTTCCGTGGGAGGAATGTGAAGCGATAGATGATCCTGAAAAGGTTTGTCCCCAGGACACCAAGCGGGTTGTGGTAGTCTGGCTGCCAGCCTCAAATTTTGATGTTAACCCATTGCGCTGCTTTGCCGACCTGATCGATCAGCTAGCCCCGACCGGCATCCGCGACAAGATCGACATCGCGTTGATCGGCCCGGCAAATTCCACGGGCTTGAAGAGCATGGTCAAGGAGGCATGCTGGTACCAGTTAACGCCGCTCAAGGATGATACGTCCTTAAGATTGCAAAGAGCACTTGATGGCGTCCGAATAATTTCGCCGCGGGCGACCGCCCCGGATTTCACGCTTCTCTCGCCACCAGATGTTTCTGACGTTTGTAAAAACAAATCCGTAGACAAAGTTCTTGAAGAATCCATCGCACCGGGTCCTCGTGGCGGCCTGCACTTTGTTCGCACGATCCCACCGGATGACTGGGTTTTGGATGCATTGATCGAAGAGTTAGCGCAACGTGAAATCTACGTCGGGTCCCAAATGACGCCCGATCGTCGTCGCCCTATACCCTCAAGGCTGTCTCACATTGTGATTCTCAGCGAATGGGACACTCCCTATGGACGATCTTTGGGGACAACGTTCGAGGCTAAGGCCTCCCAACAAAATGCCAATGATACCATTGAGCATCCAGGCAAGTGGATTCATCCTTACCATTATCTTCGCGGAATTGACGGTCGGCTACCAGGCGACTCCAGCAAAGACAATCAGCGTGATCAAGAGCAAAAATCCCAGCTTGGCCAGAAGTCCGTCACGATCGAGGCGACGGAAGGACTCAACCAATCTGATTATCTCCGGCGTCTGGCGCGCCAGATGAAAGAGGATGACTCGCTCTGGCAACGTGAAGACGGCTTTGGAATTCGCGCGATCGGTCTTCTCGGCTCGGACATCTACGATAAACTAATGATTTTGCGGGCGCTGCGGCCGCAATTTCCTGACGCCCTCTTTTTTACCAACAACTACGACGCGCATTTTGAGCGCCGCGACGATTGGGACGACGTTCATAATCTTGTCATCGCATCGCCGTTTGGCAGCATCGTGCCGCAAATTTACATCAAGCACCGGCAGATCCCCCCGTTTCGCGACAGCAATCAAACTTCGATGTACGTCGGTACCTTGGTCGCGACCGGGCGCATGGCGGAAGAAGAAGTGAAGTGGCTTAAGTGGCAGCCGCGAATTTTCGAGATCAGCCGCCGCGGAGCCTATGATCTCAGTCCCCCTTGGTATCGCTGGCATCCGGGCGAATCGAAAATCATTTTCGAGTCACGCAACTACAAAACTGAAAAGACTGAGAGGTGGTTTCGGGATTGGTTGTTTGCGCCCGGCGTCCTTTGGAAACTTATCATCATTGGGCTGGCAGTGCTGGGTATCGCAGCCTGGATTAGTGTCAGCATCGCCAGACGCAGCTTGCCCGGCGGCGGCAGCGCTCCCGAACGTCTCAAACGCGCACTCGTCAGCGCAGTTTTTTGGTTAGTTTGCGGCGGACCGCTCGTTGTTTTCGTGGTTGCTCTGGTTGCTCAGTACTGCGCGCCTCAAGAACCCCTGTCCTTTTTTTCCGGGATCAGCATCTGGCCAACTGAAATGCTGCGCCTGATCGCGTTCATGCTCGCAATCTTTTTCATGTTCAAAGCGAGCTTCGATCTCCGTACAAATGCGAAGAAGATCGAGACAGAATTTTCGTTTGCTCCATTACCCTTGACGCGATTTAGGTGGCGGCACCTTGGCATCGGCTCTGAACATTGGCAGATGAAGGAGCCTCCGCGAACTTCGCGCTTTCCCGCCGAGGAAGCATGGCACGCCCATCTTTGCCGGAGCAAATTTTGGCCGCGGTTCATCCGAATTGGAATTCTCTTTGCCTTGTATTCGATTTTCGCCTTCACGATTTTGCACTTGTTTCCTCAACCACCGCCGCCCGCACGCGGTCATATCGCGTTTCAGATCGATAGCATTGTCTTTTATCTCGGTGGCGTTGGTCTGCTGCTTCTCACGTTTTACGTAGTCGATGCCATTCAGTTGAACAGCAATTTCATTCGCATGTTTGGCCGAGAGGTAACCAAATGGGGCCGCGGCGTGGTTGACCGATCGCACCGAAGTCCGCCGCTAACCGAAAAGGAACTTTCCGCATACCACGAAATCTTTTTCGTGGCACAACGCACTCAGGCAGTAGCACCCTTGATCTGGTATCCGCTCCTTGTCCTCACGTTGCTGGTTGTCGCGCGCTCGTCCATTTTTGACAATTGGACGTGGCCTGTCAGTCTGCTTTTGATTTTTGCGATCACTGCCGCCTGGGCGCTTGGAAGCGCTATTTTGCTCAGACGCGCCGCCGAACAATTGCGCGAAACCGCCCTCAATGACCTCCGACGGTTTCGCCTGTTGGGCCAGGAAAGCGAAGCGAAACGACAGACGTTCGATGAGCTTATGACCGAAATCCGCGACCTTAAGATGGGCGCGTTCGCGCCGCTGACTGATCAGCCTTTCCTTCGTGCGGTTCTTTTTCCCGGCGCCGCCTTTGGTCTCCTCGCGGTCGGCCAGCGTTTGTTCGACATTTTCTAGGGACGTGAGTTAAGAATTTTCTTGCTACTCCATTCACGAGCGGCGTATCACTGGTTGCTCCGTGAAGGTGTTGCTGCCAGGCAGGCGCGATCTGCTCCGTCTCGCCCGAGTCGGATCGTGCGTCATAGGCTCCGCGCTGCTCGGGTTCACCGGTTGCGGTAAAAACGAACCGATAGACGAAGCGAAGGCAACCGGGAAAACAACCGCTGATTTTCCCCAGATTACTGCCGACATTTTCAAGCCTATGGATGGCGGCGTTGATCTTTCATCAGAGGAGATCATGGGCCGCAACACGTGGAACCTCTGGAGCGGCGGCAATCAGCGTTTCTGGAACCGCGCCGCGCAGGACAGCTACGGGTTAATGGATCTTTTGAAGATGCTCGACAATCGCAAATTCCGGCGAGATGAGCGTTTCAAAACTTTGGGCCTGGTCAACGAGCCGGGATTCCGCACGGCGAGCAAGCCGGACGAATTTGGCTTGTTGCTCGACGAAGAGGCGGAGCCAGAACCGGCAGGCATCGATCGAACAGTCTACGGAAAGCCTTCGGGTGTGCTCGGTTTTCGGCTTTTTCCGAATCCGGATTTCAACGAGGCAGCCCGCAAGAAATGGAATGGCGATCGTTTCATGAACGATCCCGCTTACTACAACGACAACAACCTCATCCGTCCGTACCGGGTCGGTGTAGCGTGCGGCTCCTGCCACATCGCGCCGAATCCCAGTAATCCCCCTCTGGATCGAGAAAACCCGCGCTGGGAAAATCTGGCCTCAGCGATCGGCAATCAATACATCAACGAGGGAAAAGTGTTCGCCTGTAACGTCGAGAAAGGCGGACTTTTTTACGAGATGCTTCTCGCACAGCCTCGGGGCACTTCTGATACCTCCCGCATCGCGACCGATCACATTAACAACCCAAATGCAATCAATCCGATCTTTTTGCTTGCTGAGCGGGAGCGCATCGCGGTGCCGGAGAAGATGGCGGGCGGAACACTGGCGTTACCGGGAGAGAAAGAGGAGATGCCGGTGCCGCACGTGCTGAAAGACGGCGCAGATTCAATCGGCGTGGCCGGTGCGACGATCCGCGTTTACGTCAACATCGGCATGTTTTCTGAGTATTGGCTGACACGGCACAATCGCCTGATCGGACTCACGCCTCAAAAACCCTTCGAAATTCTCTACGCGCGGGAGCATTCCGTTTTCTGGCGCGCGACCGAAGAGCGTCTGGCAAATATCGCCGCTTTTTTTCGCCGGCTTCAACCGTTTCATCTCGCCGATGCCCCCGGTGGACACGCTTACATCACCACGGATGCCGCCGTGATGACGCGAGGAAAAGAAGTTTTCGCCGAAAGCTGCGCGGCGTGTCACTCCAGCAAACAACCGCCGGCAAATATCGATCCACACTCCGGCGAAGGAAAAGGATGGTTCCGCGCTACGGTGATGACGCCCGATTTTTTGGAAAACAATTTTCTTTCGAACGACAGGCGTTATCCACTGACGAAAATCGAAACGAATTCGGCGCGCGCGTTCGGAACTAACGCAAAGGCTGGCCACGTCTGGGACAATTTCTCATCGCTCACATACAAAGACCTTTCGCCAGTCGACGAGCTCGACTTTTTCAACCCGTTTGATGAGACACATCCGATCAAATTCAAGCCAAAAGAAAAGAATGTCGCACCCGGGTATTACCGCGTGCCGTCGCTGGTCAGCGTGTGGAGTTCCGCGCCGTTATTGCACAACAACACGCTGGGAAAATTCACTGGCGATCCCTCGGTAGTAGGCCGGATAGACGCGTTCAACGACGCGATCGAAAAATTGCTTTGCCCGGAAAAACGGCTCAACAAAGAGTCGATATGGCGAACGCAAAGCGACTGCACGCTGCATCTTCGCAAGGAGTTTGTGCCGCTTAAACAGCTCCAGCGACTGGCCGATAGCTACGGATACATCAATCTGGGAATGATTCCAAAAGGCACGCCCATGAACTTAGTCGCCAATCTGGAACCGGACTTTCGAAATACCGACCTCTTTCTCAAAGTCGCACAAAAGCTGATCAAGCTTAAAACTACGAACCTGTCGCGCGAGCAAGCCGCCGCCGAGTTCAACCAGCTCATACCGGATCTCCTCGCAGCGAACAAATGCCCTGATTTCATCGAGGACAAAGGACATTATTTCGGCACGGACCTGCCGGATTCAGACAAGCGCGCGCTGATCGAATACTTGAAAACGTTTTAGCGCGTTAGCAGAAAGGAAACAAATGGCAGTTACAGTTCCAGAAATGTTAAAGATGTCGCAGACACAACTGGATGATCTGTTCACGGAGAGTCCGGTTGGGGAAATTCCTAAGGGTGAGGCCAAAGGAACGGCGATCGTCGCCCCCGGAACGATTTACACGCAGGACATCGCGAATTTCATAAACCATTTTGCGTGGCAGGGAAAAGTTTTTGATCCCAGCAAAGGCGTGTTGCGAAACAAAATTTTGCCCTTCGGATTGAACGCGATCATCGCGAAGGTCTACAAGGGTTCGAGCTGGATGGACAAAAAAGACTGCATCGTCCTCGACTATTCCGAAACTTCGCTGCTGGCGCATTGGGTCCGCGATGAGATTCGCGAAGTCGCCCCGCGCACTTACCTCGGCAAAGTTTATCTGGGCAAAAAGCGGTTAATTGATTTCGC
>JBBQRI010000093.1:0-9351 GCA_038214915.1 Chthoniobacterales bacterium | reverse complement strand
CTCCGTCCCGAAGATCCACTCGTCTGGCTGGAAGCCACGAAACACCGCTACCTCAGCCCATTTCGTCAGGCCCATTTCAGCCTGCAATTCGTACGGGTTTGCGATCCGCTTGTCTTGAATTTGTAAACTTAAGGAAAGATCGCCTGCCGCCTGCAAGTCCGGCGTCACGATTTGACTCAAACCTTTCGTAGTAGCGAATGATGAGAGGGCGCTCGAAAGAATCACGATCATCGTCGCGATGATCTTCATAAAACCGGTTAGCTCTTTGCTCACCGCTCGTTTATACCAGATCTCTGCATAGATTCTCTACCGCATTTATATCTCGGCCCGGCCAGACATGTAGAGCTTAGCGGCCTTAAATTCGCCAGGCAAGCCATTGGCCCCGGCGCCTTGATTTGTGTGGAAGATCAGTTCGTGGATCGAGAAATAGCCATTAGAGGGGCTTAGGTCCCATCGGAATCCATGCCGATTGACGTTTTGGGCGAAAACGTTGCCCTGAAAGACAGCCCCTTGGTAAGTCAACCAATTCAAAGGCGTAAGCGCCAGTCGCACACCCAGCGCACCCATAGGATACGCTGGGCCTCCATTTGGGAGGTTCGTATAGAGATCGGGTGACCATCCAAACGTTCCATTGAGAAAGACCGTGTCATAGGTGGAGACACCGAACTGGGAATCGGCCGCCAACTGTCCCACGCGAATCGAAACGCGATCGTTCAGGACGTTTTGCTGAAACCAAAGCTCATTCATCCGGAATGTGGGAAATCCTGCAATATTGCTAACCGTAAATATGTTGTTTCCCAGATTCGTAGCAGAGATGTCTTGACCGCTCAGCCAGTACCAACGCGTGGAAACGCTAGCTCCCTTCCATCCAACCAGCTTTTGCAGGTCAACATTCCCGTGAAGGCTCATCAAGCCCGTATAAACTGTCCCCGTGCTCTCGCCGCCGGTTACGTTGCTCCAAACCTCGGCTGCGTATTGTACGTTGAAGGTGATGCCATCGTCCGCCAATCTGGTTCGAAGGCCGTTCCAGTCTCCCGTGAATGTTGGGCACGTCCAGATTGATGGCAGGCTTGACCCTGTCTGAGAAGACAGCGGCGAAATCTCGCCAGCTGGCGCCACAATGATAAACCCAATGCTACCAACCACAGCTGTAAGCATTGTGAGTTGGTTAAGGAATCGCGGCTTCATGCGGCACAGACTCTTGAACCAAGTCACCTCAGTCAGCGAAACCTAAGGATTCTGCAACGAAATGCCGCAAATTCAGACTGAGCTAGTTCGATGGCGTAAAACTGCTTGGCTTTCGCGTTCGGTTGCCAGAACTTCGTATCGGCGCCGTCGTATTTGACCACGGTAAACATGCCGCTATCCAAGTGGTAAAGTAAATGGCAATGCAATGGCCAGATTCCGGCATTGTCAGCATCAAAAGCGACGGTCATCTGAGAACGTGGCGGAATAAAAAGGGTATCGCGTAAGGCGCCCGATATCTTTTCACCGTCGATTTCTACAACCTGGAAATCGTGACCATGCAAATGCAACGGGTGTCCCATCTTGGTCGAGATAGTGAAGGCAATGCCGACTCGTTCGCCCTTCCGTATATCTAGAGACTTGCGATTTGGATAGGCAGCCTCGTTGATCGTCCAGACATAGGTCGCCATGTTTCCGCCAAGCGTCGCAGGTAGGGTGCGGTCGATCGCACGATTGGGTAGGGGAGCTGACAGCCCGAAGTCTCCTTTCCTGGGTGTTGTCGAGCGCCGCAGTCGAGGTAGAGGCTGTTAGGGAGAGCTTTGGGATAGATGCACCTTTTGTGGCCAGCACGACTCCGCATAGCAGTTTCGTTCCTTCGCCCTGCGCGAGGATCGGATATGCGCCGCCCTCCTTTGGAATGATCACCTTCAGGTCAAGGCGCTGCGCCACGGCGAGCTGAAAAAAATTGCCCCTGATCGGCTGTACCGCCTTGCCATCAACTGCTAGAAGCTCGGCTTCCAATCCTCCGGTGTCGACATAAAAATTCTGGCTGGAGGACGCAGCGACGAGGCGGAGCAATACGGATTCGCCAGCATGAACAGAAACGATTTCCGGATCATCAAGCGTGCGACGGTTTGCAAGGAGGGCATCGTATTTAACGTCAATGTCCGCCTCGGACGCCCGCAAGGTTGTTCGAACAAGTTTTTGCTTCTGATCGTCCCACTGCTGAGCGACGAGTTCGACCGGCGGCGAGTCGCCTTTGCTTCCGGACATTTTTCCGGAATCCATAACGTCCATTTTTTTTCCAGGCGGATTCTGTTTCGTGCTGGCCATCTGCATTCCGCCTTTAAGTCCCCTCAAGATTTGTTCGGGCGGCGTGAATGAAAAGTCCGAGAGCATTACGACAACCTGGCGGTCTGCTTTTGCCCGTTCTTCAGGCGTCCAAATAATCAACTGCGCCGAATTGTAAAGCTGTTCCTGAAGCCCGTAATGCGAATGCATCCAGTAAGTGCCGCTTTGTTTGAGTGGAAAATCGTAACTAAACGATTTGCCGGGCGCGATCGGATTCTGGGTTACGAACGGAACGCCGTCCATGAGATTTGGTAAAATGAGCCCGTGCCAATGAATGCTCGTTGGCACTTTCAATTGGTTCACGACCTCCACATGAAATCCGTCATTCTTTTCTGGAGAATACCCGTGCGTGCCATCGGCCTGCTCGATTGCGATGACGGTTACCTCTTTGCCCAGGACTTTGAGCGGAACTTCCTTTACGAAGAGCCGCACGCGCTCTGGAGCGCCGACCGCTGAATTCTCGATTAGAAAACAAGCGATTGCTGGTAAGAGTATCTTGCTGAAGCGTATCTTCATATCGAAGCGCGACCGTAATGAATCTCCCTCGCCAGGCGTGGTATTGGCGATTCAGTTCATCACGTTAAGGCTGGACTTACAAGACAGTTCCGTTCGTCAGCGTGGAAGACAGGATTGACTTGATTGCGCCAGTAAAAATCGCTTTAAAATCACGTCATGGGCGAAATTCTCGACCTCGGACCTGGCGCGCTCCGCGAGTTGCACTGGCATCCCAATGCTGATGAATGGCAATACGTTATAAACGGCGATGTGAGCGTGACTCTGTTTGGGTCGCACGCCCGTTTCCGGACGGAACTCCTGCACACCGAAGACGCCGGATACATTCCGCAGGGTTACGGTCATTCAATCGAAAACGTCGGCAGCGAGCAGAGCCGGATGCTGATCGGTTCCAACTGCGGGATTTACCAATCGATCGATCTTTCCTCCTGGATAGCCGGCAGTCCGGTGGACGTTCTCGCCACAAATTTTAACCAACCTGAATCATTAATTCGCGCCTTCCCGCGCAAAGATGTGTTCATTGCACCAGGTGAATGAGTCACGAACAAGAAGGCGACGTATGAAAACGAAAAGTCTCAGACCATACATCTTCCTTTTGACGTGTGTTCTGATCTCTGGTGATGCTGTGGATCTTTTCGGCGCGAACATGCGTAGCTTTATCGAATCGGTTCGTAGGAAGGCACCCGTCGTCTATGTTGGCTCTGTCAAAAACGTGCGTTTGTTGCAGCGAACCAAGTTCGACATCAAGGCGAAGGCAGTCGTGGATATCAAAGCGGTGATGCGAACTCCGGGGAGCAATCCTCAGCAGGCGACTATCGAGTATTCAAGTTATGATGAGAAAACGCCGATGCTGGCGGGCGGTCCTCAATATCAACTGCGCCCTGGCGTTTCGGTGATCGTTTTTGCGAACTCCTTCGACGCCAACATCCTACCTGGATATCTCGTGCAAGGCAGCCGTCAGGAGTTGCTGCAGCGGGTTGAAGCGTTACGCGATGCTCTTAGCAAGATGTCTCCTGATCAACTCAAGGAGATTACGGAGGACGATCGCCGTGTTCAGATGAGCTTGTACGAAAAGCTTTCTGCCTCCCTCCGTACAGCGAAATAATCGTCTCTGAACCGATGCCACAAGAAGAAACAAAACTTGGCGATGGAAGAATCGTCCACAGCGAAAGCCCGTTGAATCTGGAGATGCCGTTTTCGACTCTGGACAGCTTTCTTACGCCCACGAAATCGTTCTACGTTCGAACGCATTTTCCAATCCCGGCAATTGATCGCGATGCGTGGTGGTTACGCGTAGAGGGCGAAGTGGAAAAAACATTCGCGATAAACTACGAACAACTCATGACATTCGAGTCAGTCACGGCTCCGGTGACTTTGGAATGCGCAGGGAACAACCGAAGTTTTCTCGAGCCGAAAGTAAAGGGCGTACAATGGGGCCTCGGGGCGGTAAGCACCGCGGAGTGGACCGGCGTGCGACTTTCGACCTTGCTCGATCGAGCGAGTCCCAAACCAAGTGCGTGCGAAGTAATTTTGGAAGGAGCCGATTGCGGCACGCTGGAGGACCCAAAGAGTCCGCCTGGTGAACTGACGTTCGCGCGCAGCATCCCGCTGGAGAAAGCGCGTCGCGATGTGTTGTTGGCTTATAAAATGAATGGTGACGACCTACCGCCCGGGCATGGCTTTCCAGTTCGCGCCATCGTGCCCGGTTGGTATGCGATGGCGTCTGTCAAATGGCTCCAGCGCATTATCGTCACCGACCGGCCGTTTACGGGGTATTATCAAACGATTGACTACGCGTACTGGGACAAGCGCGATGAGATTGCTGAACTGAAGCCGTTGACCGAGATGCAAGTCAAAGCGGAGATTGCGCGTCCGGCGGAAAACGAAATCGTGTCTGCCGAGAGTAGCGTGTGTGTCCGCGGAGGCGCATGGGCGTGCGATGCAGAAATCACCAAAGTCGAGCTGAGCACAGACGGGGGTGCAACGTGGAGCGATACGAAGTTGCTTGGCGAGAGCAAACCCAACGCGTGGCGATTTTGGGAATTTGACTGGCAAACACCACCGCAACCTGGAAAACAAACCCTCATCGCGCGTGCCACCGATTCGCTCGGCCGAACACAACCGGTAATGCGCGACTATGATCGCGGCACTTACATGATCAATCATCTGCTGCCGATCGAAGTCGAAGTGAAGTAGCGAATGCGTCCCGTTTGCGAAATGTTTGCCGACCCAGCCACCAGGCTCACGCTACTTTTGTTGATCTCCAGTCCTGCTTCGCGTTAAGTCTCAGCGATGTCACTCGTTTTTAAAACCATTCAGACTGAAGGAATCGCTGAGCTTTCTTATCTCGTGGGCGACGATGACGAAGGAGTGGCGGCGGTGTTTGATCCGAGAGCTGATTGCGACGTTTACATTGAAGCGGCGCGGCACGCCGGCGTCATTATCACGCACATCTTCGAAACCCATATTCACGCCGATCTGGTGAGCGGCTCGCGCGAACTGTGCGCGAGATTGGAAACGGCAAAGATTTATGCCAGCGGCGAGGGTGGCGCAGAGTACGGTTTTAACCCCGAAAAAATCAAAGATGGCGACCGATTCGAATTTGGCGAAGTGATCGTAACAGCGCGCCACACCCCAGGGCATACGCCGGAGCACATGTCGTATTTGCTTTCTGAGGCAGATCATCCTGAAGAGCCGTGGGCGGTGCTCACGGGTGATTCGCTTTTTGTCTCTTCCGCGGGACGGCCCGACTTGTTAGGTGAGAAATTTACCAGACAGCTCGCCGAACAACAATTCCATACGTTGCACGATTTCTATCTGAACCTCCCCGATCACGTGATGATTTATCCCAATCACGGCGCTGGCTCGCCCTGCGGCGCCGACATCGGCGCGCGGTTGAGCAGCACAATCGGTTACGAAAGAAAATTCAATAATTTTTTGCAGTTCACTGACGCAAAAAGCTTCACCGATTTTGCTATTAAAACGGCACCACCGGTGCCCCGGTACTATCCGCTGATGAAAAAGGTGAACGCCGAAGGGCCTAAAGTGCTTGGAAGTCTTCCACGCGTTCCCGGTCTTTCTCCCAAGGCCTTCAAGGATGCGATCGAGAAGAAGTCCGGGGTTCTTGTTGATGTGCGCAACATGCTCGCGTTTGGCGGCGGTCACATTGCTGGCGCACTGAACATTGCCGGCACGCCGATTCTCTCCATCTGGGCCGGCTGGCTGCTCGATCCAGAAAAGCCGATTCTGCTCGTCCTTGAGGAGCACGACGAGCTTGAAAAAATCCTCCGTTTATTTGTGCGAACCGGATACACAAAGTTCGCGGGTTATTTGATCGGGGGAATGAAAGCGTGGCACGCAGCGGGGTATCCGCTGGAAAGGGTTGGGCAGATGAGCGTACACGAGCTGAATGACAGCAAGTCTTCGTTGCAGGTTGTTGATGTGCGTTCGCCCGGTGAATGGAAGAAGGGGCATGTTCCGGGCGCCCTACATATTTTCGTCCCGGAGCTTGGCAATCGAGTAGGAGAGCTCGATCGCAACAAGCCCACGGCCGTTTATTGCGGAAGCGGTTATCGCGCCAGCATCGCCACAAGCCTTTTGAAACGGCAGGGCTTCAATGAGCTTTGGAATGTTCCCGGTAGTTGGGAAGCGTGGAAGAAGGCGAAGCTACCAGTTGAGGGAGCGGACGGCGAATGAACGGAACAACAGCGCTACCCCGGCGTTCATTCGGGGAGACGATGCGCGCGGACGTTTGGTGGATCCAGCCGCTGCTCGTTTTCATAGGATTATCGACTTTCATCGTCTACTCGACATGGGCCGCGTTTCAGGGAAAAAATTATTTCTTCGGCAATTATGTTTCGCCATTTTATTCGCCGGAACTGTTCGGCGATTCCCCGCACAGCTGGTTTGGACCAAAACCGGGTTGGTGGCCGCAGTGGCTTCTATTTTCGCCGGCGCTTTTTATTCTTTGGGCACCGGGCGGCTTCCGGCTCACCTGTTATTATTATCGTGGCGCTTACTACAAAGCGTTCTGGGCCGACCCGCCGGCATGCACTGTGGGCGAACCGCGTAAGAGCTACTGGGGCGAGCGTTCATTCCCGCTGATCATGCAGAACGTGCATCGGTATTTTCTTTATCTGGCGCTCTTGTTCATTTTGATTCTGGCGTATGACGTTTGGAAAGCGCTCTGGTTTGTCAATCCGGCGACGGGCAAAAATTCATTCGGCATCGGCGTCGGCACGATGGTGCTGGCCATCAATGTGTACTTGCTCAGCGGCTATACATTTGGATGCCATTCCTTGCGGCATCTGATTGGAGGATTTCGCGATCAAATTGCAAAATCGCCAGCCTGTTATCGCGCCTACACCTGTGTGAGTTGTCTGAATCGCCGGCACATGCTTTGGGCGTGGCTGAGTCTGTTCTGGGTCGGCTTTACTGATGTTTATGTACGACTCTGCGCGATGGGCGTCTGGCACGATGTGCGGCTTGTGTAGCCGCAGTTTGTTGCTGTTACCATGCCCGATTACGACACTTTCGAACACGATGTTCTGATCATCGGTTCCGGCGGCGCGGGACTGCGTGCAGCTATCGAAGCATCCGCGGCCGGCGTGTCGGTAGGCATGGTTTGCAAATGTCTCCTCGGCAAGGCGCACACCGTCATGGCGGAAGGCGGCATCGCGGCGGCACTGGCCAATGTTGATGATCGCGACAACTGGAAAGTGCATTTCGCGGACACGATGCGCGGCGGGCAATACGTCAACAATTGGCGGATGGCCGAGTTGCACGCGAAGGAAGCGCCAGCTCGTGTGCGTGAGCTCGAGGCGTGGGGTGCGGTGTTCGATCGCACGAAGGATGGTCGCATTCTGCAAAGGAACTTTGGCGGCCACAAATATCCGCGCCTTGCGCACGTTGGCGATCGTACCGGCCTCGAAATGATCCGAACATTGCAAGACCACGGGATACATCAGGGAATTGATATTTACATGGAGGTTTGCATGGTCGCGTTGCTGAAAGATGGTCAGCGCGTAGTTGGAGCATTCGGCTACGATCGCGAGCGCGGACACTTTAAAATCTTCCGCGCTAAAGCAGTCGTGCTCGCGACCGGCGGCATCGGCAAAGCTTACAAAATCACCAGTAACAGCTGGGATTGCACCGGTGATGGACACTCGCTCGCATATCATGCGGGCGCAGCGTTAATCGACATGGAGTATGTGCAGTTCCATCCCACGGGCATGGTTTGGCCGCCTAGCGTAGCCGGAATGCTTGTGACCGAAGGCGTTCGCGGCGAAGGCGGAATTCTCACCAATGCGGACGGCAAACGTTTCATGTTCGACTTTATTCCTGACAACTACAAAGCCCAGACGGCTGATGACGAGGAAGAAGGCTGGCGTTATACACAGGGCGACAAGAACGCCCGGCGTCCACCGGAGTTATTGACTCGCGATCATGTTGCGCGCTGCATCGTGCGCGAAATCAAAGAAGGGCGGGGGACACCTCATGGCGGCGTGTATCTCGACATCTCGTGGATCAAGAAAAAACTCTCAAACGCGGAAGAGCATATCAAGCGCAAGCTCCCGAGCATGCATCACCAGTTCAAAGCGCTAGGCGACATCGACATTACCAAGGAGCCGATGGAAGTCGGCCCCACCACGCATTACATCATGGGTGGCGTGCATGTGGACGCAGATACCCAGATGTCCGATATGCCGGGGTTATTCGCTGCAGGCGAATGCGCAGCCGGAATCAATGGCGCGAACAGGCTCGGCGGTAATTCGCTTTCTGACCTTTTAGTATTCGGCAAACGGGCCGGAGAATTTGCGGCAAAGTTTGCGAAGGAAAATTCGCACGGCAAAATCGACAACGACCAGGTCGACATGTACGCCCGCGAAGCTCTAAAGCCGTTCGAGAACAGTCGCGGCGAAAATCCGTATTCCGTTCAGCTCGATTTGCAGGAAGCCATGCAGCACAACGTCGGCATCGTGCGCAACGAGAGCGAGATGCGCTCGGCGCTCGATCACTTGAGAACTTTTTGGGAACGGGCCGCGCGGGTCGGCGTCACCGGCAACCGCGATTTTAACCCCGGCTGGCACACCGCGCTGGATCTGAAAAACCTGCTCACCGTTTCCGAGGCGATCACACGGGCCGCGCTCGAACGGAAAGAAAGCCGCGGCGCACAATTTCGTGAAGATTATCCCGAGAAGGACGAACGCTTCGCGAAGGTAAACACCGTCATTCGCAAGGCTGGGGATGGCAGCATGGAAGTCCGATTGGAACCTTTACCGGAAATGCCGGACTATTTGAAGCAAGTGGTTGAGGAAAACAAATGAACGCGCAGAAACAGGCCACATTCAAAATCTGGCGCGGGAATGCGACTGGTGGCGAGTTTCGTGATTACACCACGGGTGTTTCCGAGGGAATGGTTGTTCTTGATGCGGTCAATCACATTCAGGCGACGCAAGCGAACGATCTCGCCTACCGCTGGAACTGCAAAGCCGGCAAATGCGGGTCGTGCTCAGCAGAAGT
>JBBQRI010000092.1:0-9434 GCA_038214915.1 Chthoniobacterales bacterium | reverse complement strand
GTGTAGATCTCGCCGTTCTCGTCGCGCACCACGAGGTCCGGATTCACCTCGGCCACTTCTTCGGCGATCAAACCAAATTGGGGCGTCTCTGTGCTATCGCTGTTGTAGCGGAACGTTACCGGTTTCAGTGCCAGGATTCCTTCGCTGGCGCTGTCCATTGGTTTAATCTCGTTCTTAAAACGCCGCGAGGAGCTGTTCGTGCCAAGTCGGCCTTCGTTATTGATGTAAACTGGCAGGATATTGGAACCGCCCTCATTTACGCCATGAATATTGCCGATATAACAGCTGTTGCTCTGGTTCGCACCTGCGGAACCGATGCAGATAACGTTATTGGCCGAGGTAACGCCTTCCCCGGCGAAATTGCCCAAAGCGATGTTGAAGCTACCGGTGATGTTGTTAATAAGCGCAAAACGACCGTTGGCTGTGTTAAAACTGCCGCTGACGTTGTTCTCGAGCGCTGCCGCACCGTTGGCCGTGTTGTCGTCGCCGTCGGTGTTGCTCAAGAGCGCTTGATCGCCGTTGGCCGCGTTGTTGGCCCCAGTCGTGTTGTTAAAGAGCGCTTCAGTGCCGACCGCTGTATTGTTGACTCCAATAGTGGTGCTAAAGAGTGCTTGATAACCAGTGGCGGTGTTGTTTGCGCCGGTAGTGTTGCTAGAGAGCGCGTCGGCTCCAATAGCGGTATTGCGGAGCGCGGTAGTGTTGCTAGAAAGCGCGGAAAGACCAATGGCAGTGTTCAAGCTGCCAGTGATATTGCTAGAGAGCGCACCAAAACCGCTGGCCGTGTTGCCGCCGCCGGTGGTGTTGCTGAAGAGCGCAAACGCTCCATTCGCAGTGTTGCTGCTGCCAATGGTATTGCTTAAAAGTGCTCCAGCGCCAGTGGCCGTATTATTGACGGCGGTGGTGTTGGCAAAGAGCGTCCCAGCGCCAGTAGCCGTGTTGAACTGACCTTGAGTGTTACTTCTCAACGAAAGCCAACCAATCGCCGTGTTGAAACCGCCGGTAGTAAGGCTCAAAAGCGCGTTTTGGCCTTCGGCTGTGTTGCCTCCGGGATAACCGCCATCCGGTGGCGGATTGACAGCTTGCGATGAGGGTAATGCCGAAAAGCATGCGAGCACGGGAATAAGGACCAAAGAGAGGTTTTTCGTTTTCATATGCACGGGATTGTGGCTCTTTTGCCCTTCCCGCGACAATGATAAATGATACGAATTGTCGTGATAATGTGTGCGACCGTTTCGTGATTACCCAGATTTATCCGAGCTGGACAGTGCGATGGTAACTTCGTCCATACTTTCGCCTTCAGATTGCACCCCACAGGCGTTAGCTGATTTTAAAAACCTGGTCATCGAAGGCGGGACAGTCGATCCGCAAGGCTTAGCGCAGCGCATTCGCAACGCATCGCGACTGTTGTTTCTAAGAGAATCAAATAGGCAACTAGTCGGAGTGGGGGCCCTGAAACACCCCCTGTTGGGCTATCGGGCTAAAGTGTTCGCGAAAGCGCGAGCAACGACGCCACCAGATGAATATCGTGTTGAGTTGGGCTGGGTAGCTGTCGCTAAGTCACACCAGGGGCGAGGATTATCGCTTCGTATTATCGGTCAGTTAATCAGTTTGGCCGAGAATGAGAATGTTTTCGCGACGACCCGGGCAGATGCGCGAGCAATGCGCTTTGCGGTTGAGTACGGGCTTAAACCCGCTGGTAAACCGTATCCTAGCGGCCGCGGCTACGATCTTGTTCTGTATCTTCGTAACGCGCGGCTAGCTTCTGGAGGGGTCGGTGACATGACGCGCGGAGTCAGGGATCGGCCCGACGTAAACATTTGACATTAATTGTTGCAATTAGGTATGCAGCGAAAGATTGCGAAATGTAAACGCGTGCGGAGTGGTGAGCGCACGTCCTCGCCGGGACAACACCCTTTGGCGACGGACAAGGAAGCGTGCGCCCCCCAATTTGTAGCGTCCCGATTATTCGTCCTCGGTAATCAGACCGAACAGGCCGTGCTCTTCGTCCGCTATTCCGGCCGTAAAGTAAACTCCGTCGCCGAGCGGCAGAAGATCCCAAAGCCCATCAAATTGCAGCGGTGTTCCATCGGCGCGCATCAGCGTCTCGATAAATGTGCCGCTGACCGGATCGTAATTATTGATCAGGCCATCCCCAAAATTGCCCACCCAAAGGTTGCTGCCTTCCACGAGGGCAAGTCCCCAAGGGGCATTGAGGTTCCCGTTTGAGATCAGGCGCCTGAGAAAGTTGCCGCTGGTATCGAACACGTTTACGAACCCACAGCCGGGACAATGGACATCATCCTCCCTTTTGTGGTCCTGCTTCGCATATGTAACAAAAATTTCGCCATTGAAATTTCGGATGCCGAACGGTGCATAATCAGCTGGAAGGTTCGGATCAACGAACCCGTTGGGATTCACCTGATGAAAGTTTTCATCGAAGGTATGAACCTTGCCTGTATGGAAATCTGTCGCATACAGAAAATTGTGACCGTTGGCGACGCCCAGCGTCGCGCCTTTGTAAATGGCGCGGTTAACACCATGGTTCGTGCCGTTATCGACGGCGATGATGGCGTGCGTCTGATCCAGCGCAGGGTTCCAGCCTGAAATGGAACCGTCTTCACTGACAAAAATAAAGAAAGCGGGCGCCGAGTTTCCATTTTTTGTCACTAGGAAGAACGGCGTGGCGTTGAAGACTTGTCCAGTGGGATTCCCTGTTCCTCTGTTCCGCGCGGCCCTTGGAATCTCTACTATCAGCGAACGGGCTGTGCCGTCCTGATTGTAGAGTGTTGATGTACCGGTGCCGTTGTTGCTGACCCAAATGACGCCATTCGCCGAGGCTGCCATGCCCCATGGATTGACAAGGTTTGGATCAACGTATTGCGCCACGCCGGGGATGTCGGATTGAAAATTTGTCCACGAGTACGTATCCGCGTGTGCAGACGCGATCGTGAACATCGCTGCTCCTAGCAAGAGCAGAGCGATCTTTGTATAAGCATGAGTTGTTGTCATAGGTTTAATTGATTGTTGTCATTTGACGTAGAATCGCATCGATCAATGCAGACTGGCGGGTTGGAAAAGTAACGCGGTTGTTACCCTTCACGGCGTGCTGCGCCGTTTGAGAAAACAAAGTGGTTTGCTCAAAAGTACGTCACGTCAGAATGGACCGAGAATCCGGTTCTCTGCACAAGAAATGGTGCACGAAAGGCAATTTCCGAGCAGACGACCTGTCGCTGTGCTTCAAATTTCTTGCATGCAACCGAACACAGCAAGCGAACGAGGAGGTTTCTACAAAAGTCGTGATCGGGCAGTGTGTTTACCGCTTTGGGAGCGTCCGAATGTAATTAACCAAGTGCCAGCGGTCTGTTTCGGAAAGTCGTTTGCCGTATGCCGGCATCGGCTTCTTGCCGGTTGTAATCTTCCAAAAAAGCGATCCGTCAGATTCCGTTGCTAGGCTAGGATCGGAGAGCTTCGCTGGGTGGATATTGAGCTCGATCACGGCTGGGCCGTCCGCGTCCCCGGTTTTCCCGTGACACATAGCGCAGGTTTTCGAATAGATCTTCTGGCCGGCAGCAATCGACTGCTGCGTCGGCGCGATCGGCTTCTTCTTCTGCGCCTCTACCGCGGGAGCGAGCCACTGTTGTGCACTCATCGCGACCAAAGTTGAGCTGAGCAAGGCTGCGACAAACGCCATCAGCTTCAGGTTAGAACGCAGCTCTATATCCAATTGGCGGTCTCCAGATAAACCAGCGTCCGTCAATGCGTCGCGAAGATTCGGTCCGCGCCAAACCTGGTGCCGTTAGCATTCGTAGCTACAATTCGAAAATGGTACGTAGTCCCAGCAGTCAACCCGCTGAGATTCGCATTTATATTTCGGTACGTGCTGCCGGTCTGGGTTTGTGTGGGTGTGTTGCGCCCATAGCTGGCCGTTGTGCCGTACTGAAAATGAACAGTTGTAGTCAACCCATGCGGATTCAGTGACCCATTGAGTGTGGCTGACGTTGCAGTGATGTTGGTAGCCGAGTTGGTCGTCACGACAGGAGGCCCGGTCGCGGCAAGTGTCGTAAAGGTGCGATCGGCGCCGAAAGTCGTGCCGGCGGTGTTGGTGGATACAACTCGGAAATGATAAGTCGTGTTTGCGGCTAAGCCACCGATCCCGCGACTGATGTTCACGTACGTGTTGCCACTGTGATTTGTTGGCGCGGTCGTGAGCCCGTAGGCAGTCGTTGTGCCATATTGAAAATGGACATTGGTGGGCAACCCGTGTGGATCGACTGAGGCATTCAGTGCGGCAGAAAAAGCTGCAATCAATGTTGCCGGATTGGTTATGGATACCGGCGGCCCGGTCGGGTCGAGCGTGGTAAATGTCCTATCGCCGCCAAACCTTGTTCCCTCGGTATTGGTGGCCACAATTCGGAAGTGGTAAGTGGTGTTCGCCATCAAGCCGCTGATGTTGGCACTGACGTTCCTGTACGTGTTTCCAGTCTGAGTCTGTAAAGGCGTGGTAGACCCGTAGTTGGTGGATGTGCCGTATTGGAATTGAACAGTCGTGGAAAACCCATGTGGATCGAGTGAGCCATTGAGCGTGACTGAAAAACTCGCGACAAGGGTCGCCGGATTGGTTGCAACGACCGGAGGCCCGGTCGCGGTCAGCGTAGTAAACGTCCTGTCGCTGCCAAAGCTGGTGCCGCCATTGTTGCGAGCTACAATTCGGAAATGGTAAACCTGGTTCGTGGTTAGGCCGCTGATGCTGGCGATGATCGGCCTGAACGTGTTCCCATTCTGAGTCTGCATAGGGGTAGTGGACCCATAGCTCGTCGTAAGACCATACTGAAAGTAGACCATCGTGGTCGCCCCACGTGGATTCACCGAACCGTTAAGAGTCGCTGAAAACGCAGCCACATTAGTCGCCGGATTGGTCGTGACTGCCGGAGTAGGGGTAGGCGTAGGGGGAGGTGTGGCTGTAGCTGTAGGTGTGGGCGTAGGCGTTGGCGACGCATTAACCACCGTGACGGTGCCTACCATGTTGCAGCATCCACCGTGCGGAGTGCAATAGTAGGGAAAGGTTCCGGCACTATTGAAGGTGCGAGTGAAGGTTGCTCCCTGGTTACGAATTCCCGAATCCCACATCCCGTTCGGCAACCCCGGGGAGCCTGACGTTGTGCTGTGGCCGCTCGAACCCCAAGTCCAGCGCACTTGATCACCTGGATGAATCGTGACCGACGAAGGTGAGAAGACCAAATTACCGTTGGGGCCAATATTGACGTTAACTGTCGTCGCGCTTGCCGCTTTGGGATAACCGATAAGCGAAACAGCCGTTGCCACGACTAGTCCAAAACGCCAAGAAAAGATTCTCATTGCAGCCCCGTTTGGTAAAATCAGCAATCAGCTCCGTGAAAGTGCAGTTGCTATGTCACGCGATGCAATCTCCCAAAAGTAACGCGGTTGTTACCTCAGATGCGAGCCAGCGGTACGCACGGCCCCCAGGGAGCGCCGCTACACTCCACATCTATGCTGGGACAGTCAGCCTCGCCGTTGCGAGTTGGTCCCACGGCGAACAGGGATTGTCCCCTCAGGGCGGCCGATGGTATAGCCTACATGGCGAATCGTGTGAATCAGCGGAGGTTCACCGAGCTTTTTCCTGAGCCGACCAATGAACACCTCAACCAGCTTGGTATCGTACTCGTGCGCGTGCTCCCACACGCGTTCGCACAGCTCCGTGCGCGTGAACACGCGGCCTGGTTCGCGCATTAGCACCTTCAACAACGTCAACTCGCGCGGAGAAAGCTCGATACGCTGGGTGTTTCGGTGAACGTCGTGCGTGGATAGATCGAGCGTGACATCGCCGACGCGCAAACAGATTACCGGTTCCTCCGGATACCGGCGCCCGAGCGCGCGGACGCGCGCGACGAGTTCACGCATAGCAAATGGCTTCGGTAAGTAATCGTCGGCCCCGAGCTGCAAGCCGGTTACTCGATCGTCGACGGCGCTGCGCCCGGTTAGCAACAGTACACGACTGGCAAGATGTTGCTCGCGCAGGCGCCTTAACAGTTCAAAACCATCGATGCCAGGCAGGCGAACATCGAGCACAATTAGATCAAAAGGCCCCTTGCCCACTTCCTCCAACGCGGCTTCACCACTGTGAACGGTTTTCTGATCATGACCGTCCTCGGTTAGTGCTGCGGCGATTTGCCGCGCCACAGGAATTTCATCTTCAACAATCAGGATTCTCACGAGTTTATCGGCAACATTGGATCATTAGAAACGGACGGTAAACTGTGTAGCCAGTAAGTGGTTGTCCTGTCCCGGAGCAGTAGTTTCATGCTGGAAACTGTATTGCAATTTTGCCTGCGCGTGCGTGGTGAGACGGTAGGTAGCGGCAACGTCGATTCTGCCAAGGTCTGGACTCCAGTGTTCTTTACCGCCGTAGCCATTATTGATTGTGTTGAATAGTTGCTGGTTCCAACGAACCGCGCCAAACAGCTGCGGCGTAAATTTGTATTTCGCTTCGACGTAATAAGCAAACGTGTCCGCGTCTCCCACGTTCGGGACTTCAAAACGCGCTTCGTAAAACTCGGCCCATAGTTGCAGGTGATGCCATGCGAAGCTGATGTCTTGTCCGAGAACAAACTCTCGATAGTCACTGATGTCCCGACCGGGCGGCAGCGACGATTCTGCTTCACGCCGAAAATATGGGCCCTCGCTACCCGAGAAGCCGAAATTCCAAGCTTCGTTAGGCCGGAATCCGATCCGACTACTAAAAGTCGGATTTTCGAAGCCATTCTCGGTAATATACCAGGATTCGGGACGCGAGGAGAGTGACGCATTCTTCATTTCGACGGCGTAATCAAATCGACCCAACCGGCCGGAGAAAGAAATCCCGCTGGCGTAGTCCGGTCCCCAGATCACTGGATTGAATGCGTACTTTCCCTGGTAGTAAGGAGCATAGATGAAATACAACGGTGAATACGGGGCGTATTTATCCTGGATGGCGGTCACATTTTCATAAACCAACGGCGCGCTAATAAACGGATTGTCCCACGGTAGATGTCGGGGAACCCAATTGCCTACGACCGTCGCGAATTGGCCGACCTGCAATGTTAAACGACCGTCCTGCCATGGTGTGATTCGCAACGCATATTCGTCCAGGCGAACCTCGGCGCCGTGGTCGCTCGGATCGAATCCGCGATCGAGTCGCGCTTGCGCGAAGAAATACACCTGTGAGCCGGCTTGCGCGTCGACAAACAGCGTGAGACGCGGATTGAAGAGATTGTCGATTTCTGAATCGATGAGACTAGGCGCGGGCTGTTGAAAATTATAAAACTCCAGATCGACTGTGCCGCTCAATCGCGCGCGAAAATTATCCTGAGACCCGGAGATCGTCAGCGTGCTATCGAGCCGGTCGAGAGCATCATCGATGTCGAAAGCGCACGCCGTGCACGCGAAAATGCACAGGCTGAAGATTTGCGCCTTCATGTAACTGCATTAATACCGTTTGCGGCGGAAAAGCGCACTTCGAACTCCGTCCAATCACTTTCCGAACGCACAAGGCGCAAATCACCGCCATGCAATCGGGCCAGTTCGCGCGCCAGGTTCAGGCCGATCCCGTGGCCTGACGCGGCGGAAGGATTCGAGCTGTGATGGAACCGTTCGAAGATGTTTTCGCCCGGCGGAATCGTACGACCAGTGTTTCCGATCGTCAGCACCACGTCTCTGCCGTTGCCGTGTGCGCTGACCCGGATTCGTCCGCCCGCACGATTGTACTTTCGCGCGTTCTCCAGAAGATTTTGTACGATGAGCGATGTGTAGCGCTTTTCTCCACCAACAAAAAGCCCGCGCGGAAATTCCTTTTCAATCTTCACGTCCGGGGAATCAGGTAACGCGCCAAGATCATCCAGCCATTCGTCAACCAACTGAGTAAGATTCACGGGTGTCGATGCGATTTGAAGGTGACCGGCATCCATTCGCGACAATAAGAGCAAATCGTCAATTACACCGGTCAACCGACGTGTTTGATGAAGCAGAGTGGACAACTCCTCGTAGACTTCCGGCTTAAATCCTTCGCGTTCCAACAGTGATTCGAGACCAATCCGAAGGACCGTCATTGGGCTTTTCAGCTGGTGTGACGCGTCGGCTGAATATCTGGTGGATCGCTCCAGTTCCTCGGCGGTGGATGCCAGAGCGGCCTCGGCGCGTTCTCGTTCTGCGCGATTTTCTTCCGAATCGAGCGCTAGTTTCTTCACGGGCGCGGACATGCTGCGCGCCACGAAATGGCTTGCGAAGAATCCGCCTAACAACAGAAGCGCGCCGGCGCCGCCGATTTGCCAGCGGAGACGATCCAGTTGTGCCGTCCACGAGGCGAGAGGATACAAACAAATTTCGTACGCAGGCGGAAACAGCGACCCTGGATTAAGCCGCTTATGAAACAATAGCTGAGGCGCACCAGCCACTTCCACGCGAAAATAGTTTTGCTCTGAGTCAGAATTAGCTAGCGCAGTTGTTACCTTCTCGTTGAGCGAACTTTGCGCGGAAGGCGAAAGCGCCGGCAGATACAGGTGGCCATCAACCCAAATGCCACTTTGCATTCCGGTGTTTTTGTTTTCGAGCTCAAAAGGCTTGAACCCGATCACGAGCGCTGAAACCAGATCCCCTGTGTCGGTCGAGAAGATCGGCACGGCTACCACTTCGTGGATAGCGCCAGCAGATTGGATATACCCGATCTGTCGTGTGTCAGGCAATTTTCTGAGCGAAAGTTGAGCTTCTGTCGCTGCGTCGAGTTCTCCTACATCCGAGGGATTGGGCGGCTTGATGACTGCGCCGGTGTCGTCGAGAAAGCGATAAAATCTGGCGTGTAGAGATCCTGCTGCTTGCTCGGGCGGCGGTTCCTCGCCTTCCATGAGATCGCGCAATTCATCCTTCGCGCTCGGATACAGCAGATCGATTGCGTCATCCTCGATCGCGGCGTGAATCCGCGGCTTCGCTACCAGCGCGTTGCAGCGGTCCGCGAGCGCGGCGTGGCGCAGTTCCTCGACTTTGTGCATCGAAGAAAGCTCGGTCCGAAATGTCTGCTGCAGGTTTCGCTCCGCGTCGGCGGTGACTCTGCGCTGTGCCAGATAAAAACTGAGCGCGGTCAGCGTTGCTACGATCACCATGATCGCGGTGAACAATCGGGTGCGAAAGCTCGTGATCTCTTTGTTTCTCGTTGCACCCGCGGCGCTCATGGCAAATCGACGTGCAGCGTCTGACCGTCCTTTAAGTCGATTGACTTTTCGCGCGTAGTTCTGCTGTCGATCCAAGCCTTCAGTGTGTAGCGACCTGCCGGAAGTTTATCTAATCGAAAGCGGCCGGCCGTGTCCGACATCACGAAGTACGGCGTGTTCAACACGAGGATCAATCCGCGCATGTGCTCGTGAATGTCGCAACGCAGAGTCACCAAA
>JBBQRI010000091.1:0-9518 GCA_038214915.1 Chthoniobacterales bacterium | reverse complement strand
TGAAATAGCGGATTCGTCGCAGCGAGGTTGATCAGGTAGTTGGCGTGGCCAAACACCGACAACAATTCACCACGCTGGACGTGATTGAGAAAAGCGCGGATTTCCTCGCGGGTCAGCGCTCTGGCAAACCACTGCATGTTGTTTTTCACAAACATTTGCATCGCGGTGCAGTGGATCGATCGCGCGCGCTCGATAGCCATGCTCACCCCTCCACGGATGGACATGTGCGCGCCTAGTAGAATGTTTTTTGTCATTTCGAGCGGAGCGAAGCGGAGTCGAGAAATCTCTGACTGTTCCGGCAAGATCTTTTGGGCGTTATTCGAGATGTCTCGACTTCGCTCGACCTGACAGAACAGTCTAAAATCTCTTCGGATGCCAATCGGGTTTCTTGAGACTCCCTTCGCCGGCGTATTCGAAAAGTTTATACATCGGCAGCAGCACTATGCCCGGCCCTTTCATATCCAGCCGCAGATTGAAGTCGAGTTTATCATCGAGAAAATGAATGTCGCCGTTGCCGAGCATACTGAAGAGAGAGCCGGCGGCCTCGAAATCCTCGGTATGAATAGTGCCGTTCTCGACGGTGAATTCTGCGTTTGCTTTGCGGGCGATGCTGTATCCGCTGCCGGGCACGATGTGGTTCAAAATTCCTGACAGCGGCCCAAAAATTGGTATCGCGAAAACGTCCCCGTTGCTTACCTCAATTTTCCCTTTGCCGAGCATCGTTCGCCAATTATTGCCCCGGCCGGTGAACTCATACGTGCCGCGTAACAGGCCCTGCGCAGTTTTGTAATTGAAGTACAAGGCAGTCAGGCTCGGGAAATTGATTTCACTCACGGATAGAGTGGCGTGGTGACGCGGATCGTTTCGTGCCAGCGAGATGTCAGCATTCCCGCGCAGCGTGCCGGCGAGGAGATCCGCGCGAACATCGCTAATTTGCAAGCGTTCGTTCGTGAAGAGTAATTGCGCCGAGACACGATCGAACGGCAGCGTTTTGGCAAGAAAGACATAGTCCATTCCGCTTGCGCCATCGACCTTGATCTCCAGCCGTGTGTTCCTGCCGCCGCCGAACTGGTAAAGACCGTTGGCGACGACATTCGGCGGACGCCGGAACTTGTAAGGAACAATAGTTTTCGAGGTCTTCGGATCGATCCAGAAAATTACTTCTGCCGGATACAACGAACTGCGGACGTTCGAGATCCGCACCTCGTGTTTTTTGAAATCGTACGTGAAACTGCCGGAACCGATCCCTTCGTCCCGCGTGACCTGAATATCTTCGCAAGTGACCGCGCCTTCGCCGAAATGAATCCGGGCGTTGGCGCCGTTCATCCATGTTCCGCGAAACCGGGTGCGCCCCAGAGCAACTGTGCCGTCGCCCTGCCACCTCTCGGGATTGCGATCTGTGCCTCGAATTGCCATCCGGATTGCAGGCGAACGTTGCCACTGCCATTCCCGCAGAAACTCGTTTGACTTCGGCGGAACGAGCGGGCGCACTGCCTCTGGCGACATGGTGCTCTCAAGGCTTAGCCGAAAATCGTTGGGTGCGTCGAGGAGATCCGCTCTGAGTTGGCCGGTCTGATGGCGCACGCGCAGCTCCCGAACCAAAGTGCGCTCGCCGTCCCATGAAAAATCCGCGCTGAGCTCAGAAAACGGCACGTTCTTATAAGTGAACTGTCCAAAAGCGGCATGTCCGATCATGTGCGGTTGGAATTGCTCGGCCCCCATGTTTATCGAGCCGGTGATTTCGAGCAGAGGCGGCGCGTGAAATTCTACGTCTGCCATCGGTTCACCAACGCCAAAAGCATCGAGGAATGCTTTCAAATTCAGGGTACTGTGAATCTGGAATTTGGCGATGTTGCTTTCTCGATTCCAATCGCCGCGACCGGCGAAGGCGCCTTTCCCGTCGCTCCATTCACAATGCGCGATATCCAACCGCTGATTGTTCCATTCAACCGCGGCGGACAGATTATTAATTTCGTAACTGCCCCGCTGTAATCGTTCCCCGCGCAGGGTCGCCTCGACCCTGGCTTTTTCGAGCTCTGCGATGTTTCCGCTGAACTTCACCTGTAAAGAAGGAGGCCCTACAGGGAAACTGAACTTTTGCAGTTCAGTCACGACACGCTGGGCAAGCGACAATCGCTTTTGCCATTCTTCCGGTGTGATTGATGCCGACGGCTGGTAATCGGCCCGCTTGATTAATTGTCCTCTCGCTGACAGTCGAATCCCACAAAAAGTTCCTTCCGCCTGACTGACGTAAATCTGTTCCGGCGGAAAATAAATGTGTGCGCGGAGGTTAGTCAGTTGCGCGCGACTGGCCTTTCCTTCAGCGGTCTTGATTGGAAATGTGATCTGCGCGTCGCGCACATCCAGCGCGTTAAGAAACGGTTCATGATGGATGAGCGCCGCGTAGTTAATATCGAGAGAGACTTCGCTGATCCGGGCTAATGTGTTTTCGCGGTTTCTGTAATCGAAAATCCTTACGTTTTTCGCGACCAGACCGCGGAACGGGTCCAGCGTTAGCCGTCCGATCTGAGCTTCGACGCCGCGTTTGTGTAGCTCTTCAACGACGCGGTACCGCCATTCACGACCAAATCCCCGTCGCGCGAGATAATAACCGCCGCCAGAGATTGCAACGATGGCGGCGAGAATTGTCAGACGAATTGCAATTGCAACAATGCGGCGCGCCCCGCGCAATCGTGGCGTTTGCGCGGAATGATGAACCTGAGGTTGTTCCAAAGCGACAGGCATGCTTAATGAGGCGTTAAACCGTTGAAGCGTCGGAGGGATAGGCCAATTTAACGGCTCAACGGTTCAGCCACTTCAACGTGATTTCAACCTCCGACCTGCCCGCCCTCAATGCCACGTTTAATCTCGTGAGCACCATTTTTATTTCCACGGGTTGGTACTTCATCCGGCGCGGCGCGTGGCGCCGTCACATGGTGTGCATGATTATGGCCCTCCTCTCGTCTGTCTGCTTTCTGATTGGCTACATCACTTATCATGCGCGCGTTGGCGAGAAATCTTCCGGATATACCGGCTGGATCGCGGGGGTTTACTTTCCGATGCTAGCCTCGCACGTTCTGCTGGCGTTTGTGACGCTGCCGTTGGTCATTTTGACGCTTCTTCCGGTTTTTCGTCGCCGATGGGACCGGCATAAGCGGATCGCGCGTTGGACGATCCCAATCTGGCTGTACGTGTCGGTTACCGGAGTTCTCGTTTATTTAATGCTCTACAAATGGTTCCCTCCACCGGCACATTAAGCGCTGTATCGTCCGCTGAACCGGCAAATGACTCCGATGTCAAAATCTTGCGCTCGACGGCGATTTGATGTTTGATCAAAGCGATGTGCCGCCGCGTATGGAGGAGATTTTATGGTGACCATTGCCACGTTTAATGAGCCCGCCAAAGCGCGTCAGCTTAAACGGCGTTTTCAGGATTCGGGGATCAAGGCCGACGTTCACAATGAGGCCCCCATGCAGCAGTTCGGCTTCATGTCCAAGCCGCAGGCGAACGCTAAAGTCATGGTGGAGGACAACGATTTCGAGAAGGCGCAAAGTCTTATGATCGAATGGGAATCGACTGATCCAGACATCTCCGCTGCGCTGATTCGCTGCCCGCAATGCAATTCTTCAAATATCGAGTACCCGCAGATGACGCGGAAATTCTTGACGCCTGCACTCGTCGGCGTGCTTTGTGCGCTTAAAATTATTCCGAAAGAATTTTACTGTCAGGATTGTCACTTTACCTGGACAAACCGGGAAGAGCCTATAATTGGACGCCTTTGGCATCGGTTCTTTCCTGGAAGCGAAGCCGAACAGGGCTAGAACGCTTCCTCATCCGTTACCAGCGGCAGACACTCCTTTGCTAACGGCAACTTGTCATTTTGAGCGAAGGGGAAGAATCTCGGATTATCAATTTGGATTAACGAACAGCGATGATCCGAGATGTTTCGCTCCGCTCAACATGACAGGCTAAGCACAAAATAATGAAATGGCTTTTCGTCCTACTGCTGGCGCTGGCGATCTTCGGCGGGGCCGCTTGGTTCGGTTACAACACGTTCGTCAAAGAAGAAATCGAAGTGAAAAAGGAACAGCGCGGGGAAGTCACTCCGCCGCCCGCGGTGGACGTCAGCCTGCCGGATTTTGAGGCGGCTGTTAAGCTGCGCGAGGATGGAAAACTCACCGAAACGCGTGATGCGCTTGTCGCTTTTATCCAAAAATATCCCAATGGGAAACACCTCGATGAAGCTAGGGATATCCTTGGGGACGTGAACAGCGGAATTTTGTTGTCGCGTCATCCATCTCCGGAAAAGATCGAATACATTGTGAAACCCGGCGACGTGCTGGCGAAGATTGCGCGCAAGCTGCAGACGACACCGGAGATGATCATGCGCATGAACAATATGAGCGGCACCATGCTGCGGATTGGCGACCGACTGCTTATCTCGCATCCCGATTTCTCAATGGTGATCCAGCGCAAAGCGAACCTGATTGTGGTGTTGAACCACGGCGCGTTTTTCAAGCAATATCACGTGCGCGAGGCAAAGCTGCCGCAGAAACAACCGGCTAAAATCACGGCGAAAGTTGCCGAAACGATGGCTTGGAAAGGTGGCAAACGCGTTGGCCTCGGCACCAAGGAGTATCTGGCCAGCACAAAGTGGATCAGGCTGGCCGGCGCGGCAGCTTATACATTGTACGCAGTTCCGGATGCAACGCACCGAAATCTCGACCAACCGGCCCCGCCGACCGGTCTCGGTCTCGCCGCGATTGATCTCGAGGAGTTAAGCACGCTTGTAAACAATCGCACCTCTGTGACGATTATTGACTG
Organism: Chthoniobacterales bacterium; assembly: GCA_038214915.1. GTDB lineage: Bacteria > Verrucomicrobiota > Verrucomicrobiia > Chthoniobacterales > UBA10450 > Udaeobacter. The sequence continues at coordinate 4,694 of JBBQRI010000091.1, read as the reverse complement.
AGCTCAAAAGTCGAAAGAGTTACAATGTTACAAAACAGCCCAAACGAACCTGACCCCCGAGGTACTTAACATTGTAACTTTTTACGTTGTGACCTTTTAACCTCACCATGGAATGGCAACCGCTCGATTTTGAAAAGCCGATCTTTGAATTGGAACGGCGGCTGCAGGATTTAAAGAGTCATTCCACAAAGCATGACGTCGATCTCGGTTCGGCGGTGAAAGAACTTGAGGTAAAGCTTCGGGAAACGCGCCGTCATGTTTACGGCAATTTGACAGCTTGGCAGCGGGTCCAAATCGCTCGGCACACTCAAAGGCCGTTCGCGCTCGATTACATTCAACGCTGTTTTACGAACTGGGTCGAATTGCACGGCGACCGCCGCTTTGCCGACGATCGCGCAATGCCATGCGGAATGGCAATGCTCGGCGGCCAGCGTTGCGTCGTTATCACTCACCAAAAGGGGCGCAACACCAAGGAGAACGTGATGCGCAACTTCGGCTGCGCGCATCCGGAGGGCTATCGCAAGGCCCTGCGCTTGATGCGTCTCGGCGAAAAATTCGGGATGCCGGTGATTTCCCTGATCGATACGCCAGGCGCTTTTCCAGGTATCGGATCGGAGGAGCGCCACATCTCTGAGGCAATCGCTGTGAACCTTCGTGAGATGATGAAGCTGCGCGTTCCCGTCATTGCCGCGGTGATCGGCGAGGGTGGCTCGGGAGGTGCGCTCGGCATCGGGGTCGCAGATCACGTTTTGATTTTCGAGAACGCTTACTACTCAGTAATTAGTCCGGAAGCCTGCTCCGCGATTTTGTGGAGAGACCGGCGACATGCTGCTGAAGCCGCTGAGGCGCTAAAATTGACTGCGCAGAATCTTTTGAAACTCGAGGTGGTTGACGAAATCATTGCCGAGCCGGAGGGCGGCGCGCACCGCGATTATGATTCTGCCGCTGCGAATCTTGGAGAAGCGCTGCGCCGGAGCTTGGAGCGAATTTCTCAGATTCCGGTCGCGGAATTGTTGGAGAAACGATATCAGAAATTTCGCCGTCTGGGTGTGTTTTCGGAAGGAAAAACTGTCACGGCCCCGGCTCGCATTTGATGTGATGTTTGAGACCTGGGGCAAATCGGTGGGGGCTTGGTGGCTCGTTGCTTTTGCTGTCGCGTTCGCGCGCGCCGACGGCGCCGCGTCGGAGTTCCGTTTTGATCGCGACACGTTCGCTTTCGCTAATCAAACGGTGTTCGAGTATCACGAGGGACACGCTTCTTTGCGAAAATCGTCAGCAACGAAGCAAGACGCATATAATCGTCACTGCTTTGTGATGTGCCGCACGGCCGCCCAATTCAAGAAATTTGTGCGATTCGAGCCGCGAAGTACTCCCTTGGATGATGCGTCACTGGCGGCTCGAATTCGCGCTGTGACCCGCCAGGCGGCTTGGACGGAGCCGTTGCCGGAAAATCAACGAATTGTCTTTCCGGGATACAAGGACCTGAAGGAAATGAGCAAGGCCCATCGCGAACTCGTGCAATTAAACATCGGACATGGTTGGCCGAGTTACTTCCGAATCAGCAATGCCCGGATGATGTTTCAAGACGGTAAGGGCTATCAGGAACGGACTCACGCTCAACTGAATGCAGCTTTGGCGCGCGGCGAGTTGTTCGTCGCATTTCTTACCACTTACCCCCAGTTCAGCATCAATCATTCGATTTTGATTTATAAGCGGAAATCTTCAGCGCCGAATCCCGGGGTTGATCACTATCTCGTGTACGATCCCAATCATTCAGAGTCGCCGCGCGATCTCACATGGTCTTCACGCGATCGCGCTTTTTCTTATCAAAAGGATTGGGATTTTATCGGCGGCTTCGTTCGCGTTTATCAAGTTTACGGCAAACCATTGCAGTAAAAGCGATTCTTTAACGAGGGCTCCATGCCAGAGAATCCGTCTCCGCCCAGACCAACTCCGCCGGCCCCTGTACCTCCACCCGAACCTTTGCTGCCGAATCCGTCGCCGGCGCCGCCGGGCGAAACTGTAGCCGTCGCCCTGTGGGGGAGGCAACACATACGTCATATCAGCCTCACGCTTCCCACAGGGAAGCGGCTACAGTTTTATTTCCCCACTGGAAACAAAAAGCGCAGCGCCGGTTCGACTCTCGCTGCCCAGGCTGCTTCGCTGTGATCGCCATGGTCGGCTTCCATGTATTGGATGTCCCTGGCTGGTTCCCAGCCTTTCTCGACCAGTCGCTTACATAGCTGACGTGTTTGTTCCCAGCCGGGCTCGGCTGTGCCGGTATCGAGCCAAATTTTTACTGGTGGTTTTTGCTCAATAGAATCGACCAGCCGGTAAATCGCGAAGTTATCCCACCAGACGGACGGAGACATCACCAGCAGCCGGCGGAATTTTTCCGGGTACAAAATGCCAATCGCCAGCGTCACAAGACCGCCCAGAGATGAGCCGCCTAAGCCCGTGAACGTCGGGCCGCGCCGAGTCCGGTAATTCCGATCGATAAAAGGTTTCAGTTCGTCCATCAGAAAACGGCCATACAATCGCGCCAAACCGCGGCTGCGTTTCTTCCGTCTGCCTTTTGCTTCAATCACTCCGGGTGTGGGCGTATATTCGTGGACCCGGTCCTCGCCCATGTTCGCCACTGCGACAATGATGAGCGGGTCGATAACTTTGGTGCGAATGAGGCGTTCCGCTGTCTCGTCGACACCCCATTCGACGCCACCAAAGGAAGTTGCTGCATCAAATACATTTTGTCCGTCGTGCAAATAGAGCACTGAATGCCGCCGCCATGAGAATCGCCGGTAACCGGGCGGCAAATACACCAGAATGTCCCGCCGGTTACCGAGAAATTTCGACGGAAATGCGCGATGCAGCTTGATGTTTCCAGTCAGCGTATGTTTGCGCATCGAATCGAAACGCTTCGTTGAAGAAGAAACGCAGCGCAAGCTTCTTGATTCACCGCTTGACGAATCCGTGTGCCGGACTTGCGATTTTGCGGCGGCGCAACCAAGATGGTCGCGCTGCTTCCAATGAATGAACGTTACATCAGATGGTACACGCCGTGGCTGAGTCGCGAGTTTGAGATGCTCGCCTTCGGAAACGGCGGCGGACTTCCCCTGATCATCTTTCCCACTTCCTTTGGCAGTTACTATCAAAACAAGGATTTCGGACTCGTTGGCTCAGTGAGCGAGTTCGTCGATGCGGGGAGAGTTACGGTGTACTGCCCGGACGCCATCGATCTGGAAAGTTTTTACAACAAATCCATCCACTCAGCCGATCGCATGCGCACCCATAACGCTTATGAAAATGTGATTGTTCACGACGTGTTCGATCTTGCGCGGCGGGAGTGCGGTTGCCTTCGCGTCGCAGTTTGCGGAGCGAGTCTCGGCGCTTATCACGCGGGCAACATTGCGTTTCGTCATCCCGACGCCGTCAGTCTTCTCATCAGTTTGAGCGGGTCTTTCGATATCAGCTCGTTCTTCGACGCTTATTACGACGAAAACATTTACTTCAACAGCCCATATGAATACCTGCCAAATGTGCCCGACCCGTGGAAATACCATCACATGGGCATCATTATCGGCACCGGCGAATGGGACAACACTCGTGATGAATCCTATCGCCTCTCGGGAATCTTAAATTCCAAGGGGATCAAGCACTGGCTCGATGACGGAAAATGGCGTGGCCACGATTGGAATTATTGGTGCGACATGCTGCCGTATTACTTGTCGCGCTTATGAAACTTGTAATCGCGGCGACCGGTGCCAGCGGCGCGATCTATCTACAGCGCTTGCTTGAGCAGATCGATTGCGCAACGCACGAGGTGCATCTCGTAATGAGCGCGTACGCGAGGGAGGTCGCGAAACAGGAACTCGATAGTTTCAAAATTCCTGCGGAAGTTTCGCACCATTCTGAAAGTGACATGAACGTGCCGTTTGTGAGCGGCTCGGCGCGTTTCGACGCGATGGTGGTCGTCCCTTGCTCGATGGCCACGCTGGGGCGAATCGCTTCCGGTTCCAGCGACAGCGTCCTCTTGCGCGCGGCTGATGTCTTCTTGAAGGAACGACGGAAACTGATTCTCGTCCCCCGGGAAACACCGTGGAATTTGATTCACGCCCGCAACGTCGTGACTTTGCTTGAAGCTGGCGCGATTGTTCTCCCGGCGATTCCATCCTTCTACAGTCGTCCCAGTTCTCTCGCGGCCGTCGTCGACACAGTGGTTTGGCGCATCCTGGACCAAATCGGGTTGCCCAGCCAGGGTGCATATCGTTGGGGTGAACAAACGGGGTCGGCGAAAACGTCGCACGAGAAAAGTTGAAGATCGAAGGCAGGCTTGCGCGATGGCTGATCGCGTTCGGAGTTTGTTTGTTACGGGTCTGGGAGCGTACGCTGCGTTACGAGGTTGATGATCGGTCGGGCATCCTCGGGAAACCAGTGACGGAAAATTACATCGGCGCGCTCTGGCATAATCGGTTGCTAATTTTCCCCTTGGTTTTGCAACGCTTTTTTCCAAATCGTCCTGGCGCGGCGCTAATCAGCGCTAGTCGCGATGGCGATTTGCTGGCGGATGCCATTCACCGTTTTGGCTATGATGTGGTTCGCGGTTCCAGTTCACGCCTGGGCGCGAGCGCAATTCTTCAACTTACCGAAACGCTCGCGTCCGGACGCGACGTGGTCATCACACCCGACGGTCCACG
>JBBQRI010000090.1:0-9649 GCA_038214915.1 Chthoniobacterales bacterium | reverse complement strand
GCGACATGATCGAGCGGCGAGATCTTGCCGCCGAGCGAATGATACCGGCCGCGAAATGCACCGGTCTTCTCCAGAGGAAGAATGTCAGTCGGTTGTTCTGTGACGCACAGCAATTCAGTCGATCGCGCCGGGTCGGCGCAGATTTCGCAGATTTCGCCGGCAGCAAAAAACCCGCACAAACTGCAGGCATGGATCGACTGACGCGTGTCAGTGATGGAGCGTGCAATTTGCTCAGGTTGATCGCCCCGCGCGCGCACCATCCACAGTGCAATTCTCTCCGCTGAGCGCGGACCGACGCCCGGCATTTGCCGCAGCTGCCTAATTAACTCCCGGATCGCCGCCGGATATTCCGTCCTTCTCAACACGTGCTCAGATTTATTCCAGCGGCCATTCCGTCAATTGCAGGAGTAGCGGCTCAAGTCGGCGCAAATAAAATTCCAGCGGCGGATCCTCTTCAGTTTCCGAGCCGCGCGCCTTCTGAAATTCGGCATACGCTTCCGCCCACCGTTTCTCTCGATACAGAACTACCCCGCTCCAAAACGAGTCGCGCTGCGCTACGCGTTCTGGTCCGGCTTCAGCTGCAAGCCAAAGCGGTTCGTAAACTTCAAGCCGGTCATGCGAGTTTAGTCCGCTCACAAAATCAATCGGGCGCGCGACGACTGCTTCGCTCACTCGATCAAAAGTCGCCGTGTGCATCAAGGCCCTCGATCCGTAGAACCGATTCAAGGCACAAAATCTGCGCGCCAGGTCGATGGGCTCGCCGCTCGCCAGGAGCAGCGGGCGGCGGCTCTCTTGTAATGCACCGGCAATAATCGCGCCGGAGCTGATTCCGGCCCGGATGTCCCCGCTGGAAGCGAGCTTCTCCTTATCTTCGTCCCGTTCGCGAGAATTCTTGATCAAATTGAGAACAACGCGCGCTGCTTTTTGCGCATGTTCCGGGTCGGGCCCAGGAAATCCAAAAACGCCCACCACGCCTTCTCCGTCGGCCGCTTGCAGGTAAGCACCTTCTTCCACCAGACGCGCAGCAGTCTCGCGGATGAATTTTGCCGTCGCCTCAGTGAACGCGGCAGGCTCGCCGCCTTCGGCGAATGTGAGTTTGTTGCCGATGTCGCATACCACGACGCTTACGTCGTACGTCCTTGGCTCAACATCGAACGAAGTTCCCCCGTCGGTAAGACGGCGAAATTGCTCGTTGGAAACGCGATCGGCAAACAGTGCGCGGATTAGATATGAGCGGTTCCTGCGTAAAAAAGCCGACCACGCTTCTGCGGCAATGACTGCAACCACGAGCGCCAGGACTGACGGCGCCGGCTGAAAAAATACGCGGTAAAGAGAGCAAACCCACGCGAGGCCAAACAGTTCCACGAACAATAAGCCGATTAACAACCAAGCGCGCCATCGCGGAACCTTGCTCAAGCTGAGCCAGGCGACGCCAAGGGCGATCAGCAACACCAAGACGTACTGCCATTTTTCGCCTACGACGCGTGTGGCGTCCGCATAATCGGTGACGAGTTGCGCGGCAACAGTCTCAAACCCGGCGATGACTTTAGTCGCATGCAGCGCTCCGACAATCAGCGTAACAGCGACTCCAATGATGAGCGTTGTGATCAACGAACGCTTCATGAGGATCAGGCGTTTTGCGCCGATGCAGCCGGATAATGCGATTGCACGACAAGGTCGCTGAGGAATTTGTCCGGAGCGTCGATCGCCGCAGCATTAAGAACAAACTGCGTTTGCCCCGTGTTCTTTTTGATGAGGCTCATTCCGAATTGGTAATCCCTGAACAAATGAGCGCACAAGTCGCTCATGGTCATGCGCTCGGCTTGCGCTCGCTCGACCAGGCGACGGATCGCGCTCTCGTCGAAAACAATTTGTAATCCATGTTCCTTGCTGAATTTCTCCGCGAATTCGCGCGCGCCGGCTTCGAGGATTTGCGCTTCGAGCTTGTGTCCCTCGGCCATCAGTTGCTCGAGAACCCGTTGTGGCTCCCGCACGAGCGTCGCGCTCACGCGCAACTGGCTCAACCCCGAGCCCGCCAGATGGAATTTGTAATCTCGAAACAGCTTCTCAAACACGGTCAGCAACCCGCGCGCGCCGGTTCTTTCCGTCGCCGCAGCTTGCGCCAGCAAACGCAACGCTTCGTCTTCAAAGCTGATCTCTATTCCGTAGGCGCGAAACGCACGCTCGTATTGCCGGAGCAAACTGCCCTCGGAATACTTCATGATGTCGAATAGATCCTTCGCGTCGAGGTCCTCACAGACGACGCGTACGGGCAAACGCCCGATGAATTCCGGCTCGAACCCATACTCGATGAAGTCCTGCGTGGTCACGTGTTGGAACAACTCGTTATCCATCACTTGAATGGGTTGCGCGCTGAACCCGATCTGACCGTGACGGACGCGCCGCGCCACTTGTTCTTTCAGTTTCTCAAACGCGCCGCTGACGACGAACAGAATGTGCCGGGTGTTGATCGTGTCACGTTTGGCTTTGCCGCGTCGCTGAAATTCGAATGCCGCTTGCAATTGCGCCTGGAGATCGTTCATGCTTCGCACCGGCACTTCAGTTTCTTCCATTAGCTTCAGCAGCGTGGTCTGCACGCCGCGCCCGCTGACGTCGCGGCCTATCAAATTTCCAGCCGACGCGATCTTGTCGATCTCATCGATGTAAATGATTCCGAACTGTGCAAGGTTCACGTCGCCGTCGGCCTTGTGCACCAGCTCCCGCACCAGATCCTCCACGTCGCCACCGACGTAACCAGTCTCGCTGAACTTCGTCGCGTCCGCCTTTACAAACGGCACCTTGATCAACTCGGCGATGTGTTTGATCAAATACGTTTTGCCGACGCCGGTCGGTCCGACCAGGATCACGTTTTGCTTCATGTATTCAATTTCCTGGGCGCGGTTCGGATCTTCTTTCTCGAGCCGCCGAAGGTAATTGGCGTGGTTGTAATGATCGCAAACCGCAATCGCGAGGACTTTCTTCGCTTCCTCCTGTTTGATGACGAACCGGTCGAGATGCGCTTTGATATCACGCGGCAGCAGATGGAATTCGAATTCCTCGTGCTCGGTTTTCTCCGGCTTTTCATCCTCCTCTGCGGCCGCTGGCTCCGGCTCGGTAATTGTCGCGACTGAGACGCTGTCGCCGAAATTCTGTTTCATGAACTCCGTGATCTTTGACTTCAGCTCGTCGGGCGAAGGAAACGTTGGTGGTGTTGGCGGTGGGTTTTGTGCCATGTGAAGACAAACATCGAGTCAAACAAGCTTCGTGGCAACGCTTCGTCTAGAGTCTGACCCTCACGCATGACGGTTGTTCAGAGCTTTCAGTGGCGTCGAAAAAGTCCAGAAAAGGACCAGCGCGATGAGTGTCGGCGGGCATCGGCAATTTCGAATGCCCGTCGCGCCGTATCAAGTTCCGCTAGAAGCTCGTCGTATAAAGAAAAACGCTCGTTCGGGTCAGGTGCGATCATTCGCTGCAAAACGCGCGCAGTCGGCCTAGATACCTCCGGCGCGATAGCCCGTAACTCTGACGGGTGCTGCTTCAATTCGCGCAACTCTGTCGCGGAATTTGTGCTGCTGTCGATTGGCGGTTTCCCCGCGACAGCATGAAACAGCGTTGCGCCGAGGCTGTAAATGTCGCTGCGAAGGTCCTCCGGTCGGTTCCACAATCTCTCGGGCGCGACGTACGGCGGCGTTCCCCAGATCACCCGATCGCTCTCTGTATTCTGCGACTGTTGTGTTGCAAAGGCGGCGATGCCGAAATCGCCAATCTTCGCCGCCTGTTCATCGACAAACAAAATGTTGGCCGGCTTCACGTCGCGATGAATCAAACCCTTCCGGTTGGCTGCGCGTAGTCCTCTGGCGATCTGGATCCCAATGTCGAGCACCTGGTGTTCCGGTACCCGGGCCTGCGACTCCATCAGATCGTCGAGGCTTCCATGATCGATCAGTTCCATGACCACATAAAACTGGCCGTGGTCCATTCCCAACGAGAATATCTGCACGACGTTGGGATGATTCACAGAAGCCGCAATGCGCGCCTCTTGTTGCAATTGAACATCATGATCCGCTTCACTACTAAGATGCTTGTGCAACAATTTGAGCGCAACGAACCGCTCCAGTTGCGTGTCACGCGCCTTATACACTGTGCCCATCCCACCGGCACCAAGCGTCTCCACAGGCACAAAATGATCGAAGGTTCGTTGCAGCAGATTTTTTTGACCGCAGTTCCGGCAGACCACCCGCACCAGAGGTTCATAACCGCCGGCATCGAGCGCGGCACCGCATATCCAACAGGTTGGCGTCATCAACAGCTTCCTCTAATCGACATGGAAATCGACTGTAACATTGACGAGTTTGAGGGCAAAAGGATGGCCGTGGCGACGTTCAAAGCGACAAACGAAGCACCGACAACGTTCAAATTGGTCGTATCAAAAGAGCACGCCCGGATGCGCCTTGATCTTTTTCTGGTCAAGTCGCTTCCGGAATTCTCGCGCTCTCGCATTCAGCAATTAATCCGCACCGGCTTTGTTCGGGTCGGTGGCGCAACTGCGCGACCGCACCAGCCTGTGCGATCTGGAGACGAAATCGAAGTCACAGAACCGCCACCCGAAAAAATCCAAACCGAGCCGGAAGCAATTCCGTTAACGATTCTGTACGAAGACGACGATCTGATCGTCATCAATAAAGCAACCGGGATGACTGTCCATCCGGGCGCGGGCCAGCGTGAACACACTTTAGTCAATGCGTTGCTACACCACTGCTCCATGTTGTCGGGCATCGGCGGAAAGGAACGGCCTGGCATCGTTCACCGTCTCGATAAGGAAACAAGCGGCTGCCTCGTCGCAGCAAAAAACGACGTTGCGCATCGGGAATTATCAAAACAGTTCACCGCGCGCACAGTGGAAAAGATTTACCTCGCCCTGGTCGCCGGAAAATTGCGGAAAGAGACGGGCATAATCGAGAACAAAATTGGACGACATCCGGTGCATCGGCGAAGAATGAGCGTGAGTGAAGCCCGCGGTCGCGTGGCCAAAACTGAATATCGCGTTCTTCGTTCGAGCGAGCAGGCGAGTCTGGTTGAATGCAAATTGCACAGTGGCCGCACACATCAAATTCGGGTGCATCTGCATCATTTTGGCAATCCTGTGTTGGGTGACAAAATCTACGCGCCGACGCTCGCTAAAGATTTTCCCCGCCAGATGCTGCACGCATGGAAGCTCGGTTTTCGTCACCCGCGCACTGGCGAATGGAAAAGTTTTGAAGCTTCGTTGCCTGATGACTTCAACCAGGCGATCGCAGCAACAGGACTGTAAGACTGAACGAGTTCCGGCACTCGCCACATTGAGTGCGATGCGTCCTCGCATCGCATTTATACAGTGGTCGGCGCAGTGCGCCTCGGCACCATCGCGCTCGCCAGCATCGTTTGCACGACTTCGCCGCGCTGATTGGTCGTCACGTTGCGCAAGCGAATAATCCCATGGCCAGGCCGGGATCGTGAGGCACGCAATTCAAGAATCTCAGTCTCCACCGTGAGCACATCCCCCGGCCGCACCGCGTGTGGCCAGCGCAGTTCATCCACGCCGAGACCGATGGCGCCCTCGGCGAAATTTAACGTTCGCACAAACAGCCTCATCGTCATCGCTGCTGTATGCCAGCCGCTGGCAATCAGCCCTTTAAAAATTGTTCGCTCCGCGCCCTTGCGGCTGAGATGAAACATTTGCGGATCAAACTTATGGGCGAACTCAATGAGCTCCTTCTCCGTCATGCTTAACGGCTCAGATTTGAACCGATCTCCCATTTTTAAATCATCGAAGTAGCGCTCCTTCATTATGACGAGAACGACAACACATTGATGCGCCATCGTGTACGACTGAGCAATAATTAAATGCTCTTCCGCGGCGGCATGCGAATCGGGTTTTGTTTCGCGCGCTTGAATGGTGCGAAAGAAGGCTCAAACTTCATTTCGTGGCCCAGGTCCCTCTGCGCAGTCCTTCAGAGAAAGTAGGCGGTCTTTTTTATTTCGGCCGGATGCTCGACAAAATCCGGCTGCACGCCAAGGGCGAATTGCCGTCAGATTATCACGCCAACCTGGGAAAGGGCTTTGATGAAAAATGCGTGAAGCTTCTCCGCGTCGACTACGACGGGCTGGTCGAGCGCGTCAAACAGGGCGGCACAGATAAAGAAATTTTGGATTGGGGCTTCACAGTCGGCCGCAAACCAACTGAAGACGACACTTACGTCTGGAATGAATTCATGCGGAAGCGCGGCTGGAACGACGAAGTTTCGGAAATGGTATTTCGCCGGAAAGCCGAGGCAGGAATGACCGACCGTTCCGATATTCAGACGTCATTTCAATTCATCGACGCCGATGAAGGGCGTTTGCCGAAGCCCGGGTAGAGGCGGCACGCGGCGCAGTCCGGCGACGCAGCGTGCCGTCGCCACCGTTTTTATTCCTCCAAGGTATCGATTCGTTCGGCCAGATTAAAATCAAGTTCCGTCAACCCGCCTTTGCTGTGCGTTGATACAGTCAGACGGACTTTGTTGTAGCGGATATCTATGTCGGGGTGATGCTCTTCTTCCTCAGCCACCTCAGCGACCCTGTCCACAAAATCGATCGCATCGACAAAATCATCGAATTCAAAAGTGCGCTCGATCTGGTTTTTCTCCAATTCCCATTCCGGGATCTTTTTCATTCGATCCTTGAGCTCGCTTTGTTTGATCAAGTCAGCCATAACGGGACAACGAGTATCACCCGAAAATCGTTTTGCAACGGTAAATCGAGCGCTTAAAAATCGAGCACCCTGCGAAGGTTTTTAGCCGAATCGAAGATCTCTACTGCGCAGTGGCGGGCGTGCTTCGACTGTCGCGACCAATCTCGCAGCACATCGCGCACAGCCGCCTCCGCCTCGGCGACCGATCGGATGAAACTAAATCCATTTTTTGCCGGAAGGTATCGTTCTGCGCCGGTCTCTTCGGTAACCACTGGGCGGCCCAACGCCAAAAAAGCCGCAGCGCGATCGCTGATCCAGCCGGTGCGCCACGCCACGTCAACGCCCTTGATCGCTGTAAACTCGGCAAGCGCGGTGGTCAGGTAGCGGCGATACGACTTCGGCGTCCGTGCAAGCCGGTGAGGATCGACAATTTTCCAGCCGAGCTGGCGTAGTCGCTCTCTTTCGGGATCCTCCGCAGCGATGTTCATTGCCAACTCAAACTGCGCCTCCGGCACGCGCGCTGGGAGATTCAGGTACCGTTCGAAGGCAAACCTTTTCGATAGATCGGGAAATTCGCCGGCGACCTCCACCCCCCCGCCCCAATACCATTGCCCGACGGTTGTGAATTTCGGTACGCGCGGCCACGGTTGTGGCCGGAAGAATTTCGTGTCCACCAGCGGGTAAAATGTCTTCCAGTTCACCTCCTGTGGAGGCAGGCGTATCGCCTGCGCAGCCGGGACGGCTGCCACCACAGGTTTTGGTAGCTTGCAATCGTCTCCATGGACGTTGAGCCCGATCGTCCAGAATTCGTGATGGTGCGACTGCCCCATCTCCATTTTCGTCATCCAATAGAAGACTTCGCTCGGGTCGAGATCGCAAAAAATGCGCCGCTCAAATTTCAGCAGCAGCGGCGGATGAATCGAATATGCGAGATTGAGCAAAACATTGGGTCCGCCGAGGCGCTGGAGCAGCTCGCGTTTGGAAATTCCGGTGCACTGCAGCGAGTCCAGATCATGCGTATCCGCTCCCGGATTCTGGTAAAGCAAACAATACCGTCCGGCCAATCCATGCACCCGCAATTGCCTCTGAAAATTCCTGATCTTCGACTGGTCAGCCAGGACATTGTCTGTGCTCGGTAAGGCCTCCAGCCAGATCGCATCGAGCTTCAGTCGCCGCAGCCCGAGCATCCATTGCAGCGGAACCGAAAAATTTCCGCCGCCTTCGCGATACTTCGCCGCAAAGCCACATCCCAAGAAGACTGTCACGCGAGCAGAATGGTCTTCCTGCTCGCGTGCTCAAGCTCCAAAGATCTCTAGTTCACCACATGCGGGCGTGCCGCGGCATCTTCGCTGTTCCAGGGAAGGCATAACTCGGCTCCGCGTGCTGATCGCAGAGATCGGCGTTCGGCACCGGGATCACTGAATCGATAAACTGTGGGGGTCTCCTTACGTTCATCCGCTGCTCCAGATCGTAAGCGAAGCCAATCAATTTTGGTTCACGCAGGAAGGTGCTGTACATCAGCATTCCCGCCGGCTTGCCGCTAGGGGGACGGATCCCCACGGGAAGCGACAAGTTCGGATAACCCGCCACAGCCGGCCCGGTCGAATTCGTAAGATGCGGTGCGACGATTGCATCCAGATTGTGAGTGGCGAGTGCATTGTCGATGCCACGGCGCGCTAAATACTGAGCGCGTGTTCGCGCGTGGACATACATGGGATTGGTAGGATAACCCATCGTCTGTTCGGCCAGTTCAAAGATCTCCTGACCGTAGTAAACCAGTTCTCGCCTGCAATGTAACTGGTTGAACGCAATCAGGTCAGCCAACGTCCGCATGTTTGTGTTAGTAAGCGTTGCGAGGTACTGCGCGATTTGCACTTTAAATTCATACAGCAGCGCCGTGAACTCGTCGTCGGTATATTCGAATACGTCACCTGTATCACAGTCGACGATGGTTGCACCCAGGTCTTCCATCACGTCCAATGCGTGCTCTGCGAACCCTACCGTCGAGAAATCGCCGGGAATGCCGCTCCCGTAGTAACTGTAATCGAAATAGCGCACATCGCGTCCGATCCGCGCGCCTTGTAGTGCGCCGGGTCGCAGGAATTGCGTGTAGTCATCGGGTAAAGGCTGGCCAATTACGCGACCGAAGGGCGACCGCAATGCGTTGAGAAGAATCGCCACGTCGGTGACGCTGCGGCCCATTGGCCCAGCCGTGTCCTGTTGATGAGAGATTGGAATTATCCCTTGTTGGGAAACAAGACCAAGAGTCGGTTTCAAACCAACGATACACTCGACGGCGGATGGTCCAGTAATTGATCCATCTGTCTCAGTGCCGACTGCGACCGAGCACAAATTCGCGGCGACGCCATTTGCGGAACCGGAACTGGAGCCCCATGACGTGTAGCTCAAATTGTATGGATTGATTGTGTCTCCGCCACGCGCACTCCAGCCCACAGCGAGGGGATAGACGTTGTCAAACCCGCGAAAATTTGCCCATTCCCCCAGGTTTGTTTTGCCAAGGATCACCGCGCCAGCATTGCGCAGCCGGCGAATAATGAATGCATCGCCCGGCACACTGCTACCAACCAACGCCAGCGACCCGGCAGTCGTTTGCATCGTCCGCTCATTCCCGTTACAAACTTCACTTTCCGTCGCGATGTTGTCCTTGACCAAAACAGGAATTCCATGGAGCGGACCACGAATGTGGCCGTTACGCCGCTCCTCATCGAGCTGCTGGGCGATGCATACGGCGACTGGATTTGTTTGGATTACGGAATTCAGCAACGGGTTGAGCGAAGCGATACGATCCAGGTAGCCCCTCACCAACTGCGCACTGGTGAACTCACCCGATGCCATCTTTTCTTGCAGCTCAGGAATCGTTCGCTCGAGAAAATCACGGTTTTCTAGGGCGGAAGCAGACCGTGAAACCAGTGAAGTAAG
>JBBQRI010000089.1:0-9664 GCA_038214915.1 Chthoniobacterales bacterium | reverse complement strand
TCCTTGTTTTTGAGCAGCGGAAAGACCGCACACTTGATCGGCGCCATCCGTGGACGAAAACGCAAGACTATTCGCGATTCCATTTCGCCTTTATCGTTAGGCGCCTGGTCTTCCGAATAGGCTTCGCAGATCAGCGCCAGCACGGTGCGGTCGACGCCCGCGCTCGGTTCGACAACCTGAGGAACAAAGCGCTTTTTCGTTTCCTCATCGAAATATTCCAGTGACTTGCCGCTAGCTTTCTGGTGCTGCGACAAATCGTAATCAGTTCGATAAGCGACGCCCTCAAGCTCCTGCCTCCCGAACGGAAATTCGTATTCGATGTCGTAAGTTCCTTTTGAATAGAAGGCGCGCTCTTCATCCGGAACAGTGAGCACGTGCAGCCTTGAGCGCGGGATGCCGATGTTCTCGTAAAATTTCAACCGTTCTTCCTTCCAATACTCGAGCAATTCCATCCCCTGCTCCGGTCGGCAAAAATATTCCAGCTCCATCTGTTCAAACTCGCGTGAGCGAAATGTGAAATTGCGCGGATTAATTTCGTTGCGGAAGGCTTTCCCGATTTGCGCGATGCCGAATGGCAACTTCTTGCGCGACACTTCGAGAATGTTTCTGAACTGAACGAAGATCGATTGTGCGGTTTCAGGCCGCAGATATGCGACAGAGCCTTCTTCGGCAGCTGCGCCGACATGCGTTTCGAACATCAGATTGAACTGTCGCGCTTCCGTTAAGTCTTTGCCGCCGCAGTTTGGGCATTGCTTAACGTCTTTTTTCTCCACGAGCTGATCGGCGCGCAAATGGGCCTTGCAAGTGCGGCAATCAATCATCGGATCGGAGAAACCTTCGACGTGGCCAGACGCCTTGAGAACCGCAGGATGCGTGAGGATCGCGCCGTCCATCCCGACCACGTCGTCACGCTCGTGCACCATGACGCGCCACCAGTAGTTCTTCAGGTTGCGCTTTAATTCGACGCCGAGCGGTCCGTAATCCCAGGCGCCGTTGAGTCCGCCGTAGATTTCGCTGGATTGAAAGATGAAGCCGCGCCGCTTGCACAGGCTGACGATCTTCTCCATGCGCTGGGTGTCAGTCGACGCGTTCATAGTTATCGCAGATTACACGGATCAGAAAACGTTGTAGAGGCGTTTGTGCCAAACGTCTTTCCTTCGCCGGCTGACACAGCCGCCGCTACAACAAAACGATCACTTACGTCTGCGGTTCGACTTTCACCTCGGTCTTCACCGAGTTGGCGATAAAGCATTGCTCGTGTGCGCCATGATTCATCTCCTCGATTTCCTGGGGCGTGGGTTGTTTCTCGCCGGAGAATTTCAGGCGCTGCCGAAGTGTGACGCGTGTAATGGCAAGTCTCCCTTCGGCGTTTTTTTCCATGTGTCCGACTGCATTATCAATGTATTCGTCGAGCACGAATTTCTTTTTGCACGCAATGGCGAGGAACGTGAGCATGTGACAACTCGAAAGCGAAGCCACGAACGCTTCCTCCGGGTCGACGAGATTTTGATTGCCCAGATAGGCGGGTGCGGCTGACGCCTGCATCTCGTGCCCGCCATCAAATTTCCAAGTCTGATCCCGTGAATATTTCTGATAGTCGAACGGCTTGTCGCCGCGTTGCCAAGTGAGAGTGACTTTATGTTCTGACATGCGTCTAGATAAAACGCGACGGGGCGTGAGGCAAGCGCTTCGGTTGCGCACACCAATGCGCTCGAGCATCCGCTGTTCTCAGGGAACATTTCGGATAGCGTGATCGGCTCTTCGGCCCTATGCGCGGAGGACAGCGCACACCACAGCCATGCTTGCGCTGACGGGCGCCTTCTTTATTATCTCGGCTTCTGAAAAATAGCGCGATTAGCTCAGTGGTAGAGCGCTTGCTTCACACGCAAGAAGTCGCAGGTTCGAACCCTGCATCGCGCACGTCTCCATTCATCGGTCAAAACTACAAGCGCGATTTTATGGTAGAAAGGTCGCCGCGGCGACAAGTCAGAGGTTCGAACCCTCTATCGCGCACGTAGTTCACCACACGCGGCGCAACAACAGGTAGTCACAAATCCCATGGCTTTGATTCAAGAAGTTCTCCAAACCGTCAGAAAACGTAACCCTAACGAACCTGAGTTTCTTCAGGCGGTCACTGAAGTGCTGGAGTCGATCCGGCCAGTCATCGACCGCAGCAAGAAGGTCCGAGACGCCAGAATTTTGGAGCGTCTAGTCGAACCAGAGCGAATGATTCAGTTTCGCGTCCCGTGGATCGACGACAAAGGACAGATCCAAGTGAACCGCGGCTTTCGCGTGCAAATGAATAGCGCCCTCGGCCCTTACAAAGGTGGGTTGCGTTTTCATCCGACGGTCTGCGCGAGCATCATCAAGTTCCTTGCGTTCGAACAAGTATTTAAGAACTCGCTAACCGGTTTGCCGATGGGGGGCGGCAAAGGCGGGTCGGACTTCGATCCAAAAGGGAAATCCGACAGGGAGGTCATGCGATTTTGCCAATCCTTCATGACCGAATTATTCCGGCACGTAGGTCCCAATACCGATGTGCCTGCGGGCGACATCGGCGTCGGCGGTCGCGAGATCGGCTACCTTTTCGGGCAATACAAACGCCTGGCGAACGAATTCACCGGTGTATTGACGGGCAAAGGACTGAGTTGGGGCGGCTCACTCATCCGCCCCGAAGCGACCGGCTACGGCGCTGTTTATTTCGCGCAGGAAATGCTCAAAACACGCGATGAAACGATCGAAGGCAAAGTTTGCACTGTCTCAGGTGCCGGTAACGCAGCGCAATATACGGTGGAGAAATTGCTGCAGTGCGGCGCAAAGCCTGTCTCGATGTCCGATTCCAGCGGCTTCATTTACGACAAAAACGGCATCACAGAAGAAAAGCTGGCCTTTGTTATGAGCATTAAAAACGTGCGTCGCGGACGCGTCAGCGAGTACGCGAAAAAATTCCGCGGCTCCAAATATGTTGCCGGCCAGCGGCCCTGGGGCATAAAATGCGATTGCGCTTTTCCGTGTGCGACGGAGAACGAGATCACAGCCGAAGACGCAAAGAAACTGGTCAACAACGGTTGTTATCTTGTGTCTGAAGCGGCCAACATGCCGAGCGTGCCGGCAGCGGTCGATCTATTCATGGAGAAAAAAATTCTGTTCGGCCCCGGCAAAGCCGCAAATGCGGGAGGGGTTGCCACCTCCGGTCTCGAGATGAGCCAAAACTCCATGCGTTTGCCCTGGCCGCGGGACGAGGTCGATTCGCGGTTGCGCCACATCATGTCGACGATCTTCAAAAACGCCTGGGACACTGCGGAAGAGTACGGACACCCCGGCAATCTCGTAGTTGGCGCGAACATCGCTGGCTTCGTAAAAGTCGCCGATGCCATGCTCGACCAAGGCGTTGTATGACGTGACTCCTGAAGCTGGGAAACGTATATCCCGGGGCACGTAAATCACCTATCGAATTCGAATATCCAGTATATGAAAATACAAACGAAATGCTCGGTTCTGCTATTCGCTTTAGTTTCCGCGGCGCTCGGCTTAGTAGGATGTGGAGGCTATTACAGCACCTCCCCGGGCTACGGACCATATGGTGGCTACGGCGGCGGTCCGGTTTACGGGGGACCTTCTTACGGGGGTTATCCGGGTTCCGTCACTGTGGAAGTGGGCGATCGGCCTTACTACGTGCGCGGTCCTGGTTACTATGTAGGCCGCACCTATTACGTCTGGAAACCAGGACATTGGGCATCGCGGAACGGGCAGCGAGTCTGGATCCACGGCCATTACGTCGTGCGACGAGGATATTAGACCGATGCCTTGCGTTCCGACTGATGGCTAACCATCGGCCGCGCCAAGCCGCAGCGCGCAAGACGGAACCGCAGGGCTGTTGCCAGACAGCCTAGTCCATAGCGCACACTTCTGCGGAAATTGATCGAAGACGCTTCCGGCATGTAACGAGCCGGGCACGTTACCTCCCCGATCGCGCAGTCAAGGGCGATGACCTGGGCAAGGATTTGATTGTCGAAAACAAAATCGTTGGAGTTCGTTTGCAATGGCAGCCGCTCCAACAGCTGGCGAGAAAATGCGCGATAGCCAGTGTGGTACTCGGAAAGCTTCGCTCCGATGAGAAAATTCTCCACGAAAGTGAGGAATCGGTTTGAAACGTATTTCCACCAAGGCATGCCGCCGCGCAGCGCACCTCCGCCGAGGATCCGCGAACCGAGCACGCAAGGATAAAGACCGCTTCCAACAAGGGCTGCCATCGCTGGAATCAGCTGCGGCGTATACTGATAATCGGGGTGAATCATGATGATGATGTCCGCGCCTGCGGCCAACGCGAGTCGGTAACAAGTTTTTTGATTTGCGCCGTAACCGCGATTCTCCGGATGCACTTCCACTTGTACGTTTGGCAGAGTGCGCGCGATTGCCACCGTTTCGTCGTGGCTGGCGTCGTCCACAACAATGACTAGATCAACAATGCCGTGCGCCATGACTTCGTCGTAAGTCTGGCGCAACGTGCGCGCGGCGTTATACGCGGGCATCACCACTACAATTTTCTGGCCGTTTAGCATCGTGATCGTCGAATATGCGTTGGAAAGCCAGCTTGCAAGCTTCATGACGATTTTTTACGACCCGAGCTGTCTAGGGTATTCGAGCTCCGGGCATCCGGAACGGCCGGAACGGATCGCCCGCACTGCGCCAGTCCTAAACGATCGACATCCCGACTGGGAATGGCGGAAGCCCACTGTCGCAACGGATGCGCAGTTACTGAGCGCACATTCGCGTGAGCATGTCGAAGGCGTTGCCAACGCGCTCGAACATTTCGATCCCGACACGCCATTTTATTCAAACATTGAAGTGCACGCGCGCCGTTCAGCTGGCTCGGCAATCGACGCAACGCGTTCCGCGCTGCGCGGCGAGGCCGCTTTCAGCTTGATGCGCCCACCGGGACATCACGCCACGCGAGATCGCGCTATGGGTTTCTGTTATTTCAGCAACGTTGCCGTCGCGGCGCTCGACGCGTTGGAAAATGGCGTTGGGCGAATTGCCATTTGGGATTTTGATGGCCATCACGGGAACGGCAGCGAGGCGATTGTAGCGCACAATAAGCGAATTCGATTTGCATCGATTCATCAGTTCCCCGCGTATCCTGGGACTGGAGCGAAATCGTTCGCGAACATCGATAATTATCCCATCGCGCCTTACACACCGCGCGAGGCAATTCTCGACATTTCGCGGCGTTCTCTCGATAAGTTGATCGGTTTCGAACCTGATTTGCTTCTGGTTTCGGCAGGGTTTGACGCATACGCGCGTGATCCGCTGCTGCAGTTAACGCTCGAGCACGAAGACTTCACCACATTCGGCGAGTGGTTAGGCGAGCTCGAAATTCCTGTCGCAGTTGTCCTGGAAGGCGGCTATAGCAACGAGCTACCGGAATTGATCGATGCGTTTCTGACCAGCTGGCAGGCTTAGCGCGACGGATTTGCACGGATGAAACACAGATGAATTCCCCCGTCTGTGAAAATCCGTGTTCATCTGTGGCCAATCTCCTGAGTTTGCGCATATTCGGAGCTTCAAATCGGGCCGTAGTTCAGCTTGGTAGAACGCTTGAATGGGGTGCGTATCCGGCCAGTTTTCTCAAATTATCGTGACGCGCTCTGACGTGCTCAACGCTAGATAAATCGGCCAAAGTGCCTAATCCCACCTGATCCTGAAATGTGCTAAAATTCTTCCACGAGTGGATAAAAACGGTGGATAAAGGTAGAACGCCTGAACAATTTGAAACGGTGCGCTGCCTTTCACGCGATCCGCCTTCTCCCCGGAGTGGATAAAACCTTGTCTCGCTTCACAGGGTCGCGCTAGAATCGTTTTGGATTGCCGGATGAGAATTGATGCAGGCCACTCTGTCATCGCGTATTTCTGCACGCTTTACGGCGCAGGGCGCTTTGTGATTGAATGTCGCATCACCGATGCAATCAACGATGCACGTTTACAAAGTCCGACCGCGTAAAGATCATCGCGGCTTTGATCTGATCTCCGATGTGCTGCCATTCGGTCGGCTGTGGTACGGCGAACCAAACGCCATCAGCAATGCAATCGGCTACGGCAAATTAGCGGCACTTCCGACGAAGGTCATAGCAACCGCGACGGAATACGCTTGCGATCAGATTGTGAGTTTCATACCCGCAACTGATGCGCCGCTTGCGAATTCACGTCGCGTCGAATCCTCGCATGGACATCCATTTCAACTGCCCCCGTTGCGGTCAGAATCTTTCCGTTGAGGAACGAGGAGCGGGACTGATCGTGAATTGCCCTGGCTGTGAAGCCGAAATTGAAATTCCGCCCGGCACTACTCCGCAACCAAACGTTTTTGTTCCCACGATCCCACAGACACTGCCGCACCAACGACCTTCTCAATCGGAATTAGATAATGTCAGCCGCGGATCGATAGTGAAGATCAGCGACCCTGACAAAAACGTCTGTTATTGGGTGATTATTGAACGTCGCCTTAAGAATCATCACTTCTTTGGGCGAATCGATGGGCGTTGCCCGATGTTGGGGCCGGCCCTACGCCATGGTGGGAGATTAACCTTTCACCAAGACAATATTTCCTATATATGGGCGAAAAAAGTGGATCAGGTGTTTGATTCGGCTTGGTTTCGCCACCTATCACATGTTCTTTCTTTCAGGGCTGGTGCGAAAGTGCTTAAACGGCCAACATCGGGGCCTGTGCGCCGCGAGACGAGACTCACCGACCGCATTAAATGACAGCTTTTCATCCGCGTGCACAACGAAACACCTTCCGTCGCTTAGGGTTGCGCTAGAATCGCCGCTGATTGGTGGATGCCGACGCGATGAAGCGCACACTTTCAGCAATTGCCGCCGCGGTACTCGTGTCGATAATGGCACTGATGTTCCTTGGCGGTGTCTTGAAACAAGCGCCACGTTTTGTTGATGGTCTTGGTGGCCCGCCGACACCGCCGCCGCCGCCGCGACCACCGCTCTAACGCGGACGACAACACTGTTCACGTTCGCAATGGAAGCGGTTAAACACACTTACGAAGTCCGCCCGCGCAAAGATCATCGCGGCGTCGATCTAATCTCCGATGTGCTGCCATTCGGGCGGCTGTAGTACGGCGAACCGAATGCCGTCAATAATGCAATTGGCTACGCGATGCACCGCAGCCGTTCACATGATGCTGTGATTCGCGTTTACAATGAATCGGGCAAGTACGCGCGTGAAGCAAAGAGCCGCCATGCGGTGAAGCATGACGTCGCCGTAACAGCCGAGGAGCTTTTACTACGGCACGCGTACCGCCGTTCCCACGCTCACCCCAATGCCGGCAGGACTGGGGGAGGTCTCGAGAGTCCAAACCTGCTGAGCACCCGGCCCGACGTATATGTTGAAAGTTGGGCCGTCAGTGATCGACAGCGTGCCGGTGCAGTCTGGTGCGACCGTATAGGTTCCTACCCCTCCGGTGGCATCGATAATAATCGTGCCTCCGATATTCACAGTGCCGAATGGATTGAACGTCGTACCATCTCCGTTGAACCGGAGGCCTTGCATAACGGCTTTCGGTACGAAGCTCCCACCGAAGTTTTCGTGCCCGTCGAAGGTCCACAAATACAACCCCCGTAGCATGCCCACGCTGCAAACTCGCCCGTCGGCTGCCGCCCGCGCCGTAGCGGAAGTGCCCGGTGCGATGGCAGCAGCCAAGCACACGAACGCACAGGCGAAGAGCAAGAAGCTCATTGTGGTCTTAATTAATCTTCTTTTCATAGTTAGTGATTTCCTTTCATTGTTCTGGCCTTCAGTGACTCCTCGTCATGAGAGTCATTTTGTAAGGTTACGTTGAGTTTTGAAAACATCCTGCCCGCTTGTCAAGACAAATCAGGATTGCTGATGCGCGTGGCGACGGAAGGCGTTCGCCCTTCGGAATCCATGCCTGAGACACAGCCTAAACTCCAACCGGCTTTGCTGCTTTACTGATCGTTGAGAACCGTTTGCGGCGCAGGTTTGCTCACTTCAAGCTGTGCGCTCACTTTATTTAGGCCCGCAGTGAGCGCTTCAATTTGCTTTTGCTCCTGCGCGGCATTCGCTTGCAAGTCGTTCTTTAGCCTCTCGATGGTCGCTTGCTGCTCCTCATTCTTGCGGTGCTCTTTTAGAAATTCATTTAGCAGCATCGCGTTCACTGCGTCGTAGCGCACACTGTACGGCTTTCCTTCTTTGTCGCGCACGATCAGGTCCGGACTCACCTTTTCCACGTCCTCGGCAATGAGCCCAAAGCCGAGTGGACGCGTGGGTTCAATCTCTGGCTTGTAGCGGAAACTAACCGGTTTGAGCGCGAAAATCGCTTCACTCGCCTTGTCCATCGCTTTGATCTGGTCCTTGAATCGCTGCGAGGAGACGATCGTACCGAGGTGACCATTGTTATCTACGATAACTGGTATACCGTTTGGAACGGTTGCTCCGCTTATACCGGCGATATAAGTGGCTGATTGCTCACGAGCGTGTCGTTCAAGGTTTTTTGGAAACTTTGTTCCGCCTTTTCCGTAGAACGAACTTGGAAGGATGTGTTTCCTTCCCACACGGCACTTTCTGCTTGGAGCCCGTCAGGGGACATGAAAGGGCCCACCGCGGGGGTCCGGGGTGTAACAACAACAACAACAACAACAACAAGAAGAAGAAGAAAAGAAAGTATGAAAGCAACAACAACAGCGGCGATCGCCGCGATGGTAATCGGAACCGCTGCGCTAATGGCGCAGGACGACATAGTAGTAAAAAAGCAAATAAACGTCCTGGATCGTGTTCAGATCGCACCGAACACTATTCAGGTTCTAATGGAGATAGAACTGGACCATGGCGTCTGGGACGCCTCCGCGAGTGCAACCCTTTTTTGCCGGGGACAGGAAGGCAAGACAGTATATTTCGCTGGTGCAATCTCACAGAGAAATCCGACCATGGACTATAATGATGGCAAGACAGTGATCGGTTCTACGGTGATCCTGAACGGAAGGGCTGACCCTACAGTTGCACTGGTTGGTAGAGACTTAGACATTGATCCCCTACCAGGGACAAACACACACGTTTACGTGATGCTTTGGGTGTACACCAGCAACCCAGCAGAGTTAACTCGCGTTGATGCTTACGGATTTATACGAGCACGTAAGATTCCCGGAACTTAAAGGGAGTCGTTCGCACTGTGAATGACGAAGGGAACTTACGAGCATTCGGAAGCACATAGCTGTTAAGGAATAACTTCAACCACTAACGTTCGTTCAGATAGTGAGCGGCGTCGTGAAAGCGTGGCCGTTCCAATCTGAAATTTAGTAATAAACCCAAAAGAAAGGAAGGTAAGTAAATGAACTCTCCGTATTGTGCTGCTACAAGGTTACAGCCTCGCCACTAGCAGGCCCCCAAATCCCCGTGCCAGCTCAGACCAAGAGAGAGAGAGTCCGATGGCAAGGGCCCAAATTTCCCGACCATCTTCGCATAGATCAACTGTTATCCCCCTCGCTATCGCGGTCTTAGTGATTGTCGGCGGCGCGGGATGGTATTTGGGACACAAAAGAGAGGTAGCACCTGAGAAGTTGAGCGGATCCAGCCAGGCTGAAAGACAAGTCCCAATTGTTAACGCGACGGAAGATGGACCAGCCAGCAAACAGCCCAAAC